>PLEH01000242.1 GCA_003136395.1 Phenylobacterium sp. | reverse complement strand
CGCGCCCCAGCCGCCCGGCCCGGGATTCCCGCGGCAGGCCCCGTCGGTATAGATGACCACGTTCGGGGTCATCTCGCCTCGCCAAACAGCAAAAGCCCGCCGCCGGCCTGGGCGGCGCGGTGCACGGCGAGCTTGCGCTCATATTCCATCGGGTCTTTCCGCTTCACCAGCGCGCCTTCGGGGGTTGCGCCCCAGTCGTGCAGCCGGGTCAGGAAGAAGCGCATGGCCGCGCCCCAGGCCAGAATCGGCAAGGCGGCGCGCTCGTCCGCCGACAGCGGCCGCCTCTGTTCGTAGCCGGCCACGAAGGCCTTGGCGCTGGTGACGTTGAAGGTTCCGTCGGCCTCGAAGCACCAGGCGTTCAGCCCGATGGCAAGGTCGTAGGCCAGCAAGTCGTCGCAGGCGAAATAGAAGTCGATGGCCGCCGCGAATTTCCCGTCTCGGAAGAAGACATTGTCGGGAAAGAAGTCGGCGTGGATCACCGCGGCCGGGAGCCCCTTCGGCCAGGCCCGTTCGATGGTCGCCAGGTCGGCGGCGATGGTCTGTCTGAGACCCGGCTTCAGCGCCTCGGCCGCATCGCCAAGACCGAGATCTAGCGCGCCAGCCGCGCCAGAGCCGCTTCCACGGCGGCTAGCCGGGCTTCGATTCGCGCCAGCCTTGTCTCCGAGGCGTCGGCGCCCGGAACCGGGGTCGAGACGCCGGCGTGCTCGGCGATTTCAGCCGGGGTGGCGCCGAGAAGCTCGGCGAAGGCGGTGACTTCGGCCGCGGAAAGCTCGCGCTGATCCTTGAAGACCAGGGCAAGATCGGCCTCGTTCATCCCCGCGCCGGCGGCCAGTGACACGCGGCTCAGGCCGCGTTCGTCGAGCTGCGTCTGGAACCAGGCGACATCGAAGAAAAGCGCCACGACCTTTAGTCGCCGCCCTGGCGCGGGACTTGCTTGGCCTTCAGCCAGCGCCATCCCGTTCGAAGGTTGTTCATGCCATTTCTTGCCGCGTTCTCGGTCAGGGCCTTCGATCTCTTTGTCGTCGTTCTCATCTTCACCGCCCTGAGCTAGTCGCCCCGGAAGTCGGCCTCGCGGCGCGAGGCGATGAGGGTGACGATGAAGCCCGCGGCCACGTCCAACAGCACCATCAGGCCGATCAGGAAGAAGGTCGAGGTGGCGAAGGCCGGGAAGAGCAGAAACTCGACCAGGCAGATTATGAACAGCAGCATCGACAGCGAGTGATTGAGGATGGCGATCCGCCGGCTGCCGGCCGATTTGAGCAGCTCGGCGAACAGGATCAGCAGCGAGCCGGTCAGCAGGAGGTCGCCAAGGCTGCCCGGCCAGACCGCGCGCGAGACCATGTGCAGATTGACCAGCGGCGTCGACAGGCGCGCACCGGCGCCCGCGCCGGTGAACCCTCCGCTGATGGTCAGCATGAGGATATTGTAAAACGCCACCGGCACGACCAGCAGCGGAAACGCGGCGAGCATTCGCCCTCCCTTCGCGCCGAGCGCCAAGGCCACGCCCTTCCCCCGACAGCGAAGCCTGACCTAATTCGCCGCAAGACGCAAAAGCGGTGCGGGGTGGGGGTGGCGTAGGCTCGTGCTATCAAGCGGGGGATGACCGAAGCAACTCGCCTGGACGTCCTGGCGCGCGGGTGGCGGGGGCGGCTGCTCGCCGCGCTGATCGCCCTGGTCGCGGCCCTGCCGGGCCTGCTCGCCCTGCCGACGCTCGCCCGCGACGAGGCGCGTTTCGCCCAGGCCAGCGCTCAGATGCTGGAGACCGGCGACCTGGTCAGCATCAACTACCAGGACGCGGCGCGGAGCCAGGCGCCGGTGCTGATCCACTGGCTGCAGGCAGCGAGCGTGGCGCTGGTCTCCTCCGCCGAGGCCAGGCAGATCTGGGCCTATCGCCTGCCGTCCTTGCTGGGCGCCATGCTGGCGGCGGCGGCCTGCGCCTGGGGGGCGGAGGCGCTGTTCGGCGCGCTCCCGGGCTTCGTCGCCGGCGCCATGCTCGGGGCCTCGATGCTGCTCTCCACCGAGGCCAGCCTGGCCACCACCGACGCGGTGCTGTGCGGGACGGTGACGCTGTCCATGGCCGCCTTCGCCCGCATCTATGCCGCCGCCAAGGGTGAGATGACGGTCAGCTGGCGCACCAAGCTGCTCTTCTGGCTGGGCCTGGCCCTGGCCATTCTCGACAAGGGGCCGGTCGCGCCGATGATCGTGGTCCTGGCCCTTGGCGGCCTGGCGATCTGGGATCGGCGCGCGCCATGGGCCCGGTCGCTGGGCTGGACCTGGGGCATCCTGTTGATCTGCGCCATCGCCGGGCCCTGGGCGATGGCGATCACGGTCAGGACCGATGGCGGCTTCTGGAGCGGCGCCATCGCCAGCGACCTGGCCGCCAAGCTCACCGGCGACGGCGGGCATTTCCAGCTGCCCGGCTTCCATGCCGTGCTTGCGCCTCTGATGCTCTTCCCGGCCGCCGTCCTGCTGCCCGCGGCTGGCGCCGAGGCCTGGAAGGGCCGCGCGGCCAGCGGGGTGAGGGTGGCCCTGGCCTGGCTGGTCCCGGCCTGGCTGGTCTTCGAGATTCTGCCGACCAAGCTGCCGCATGACGTCCTGCCGCTCTATGGCGCGATCGCCTGGCTGGCCGCCTTTGCGCTCACCCGTTCGCTGACGACCTGGAGTCGCTGGGCCGGGGCTGCGCTGTCGCTGGCGGTCGGCGTCGTTCTGGCCATCGCAGTCGTCGTCGTCTCGCACCGCTTTGGCGCGCCCGCCGACCTCTGGCTGGCCGTGGTCGCCGGCGGCCTCGCCATCGCGGCGGGCGCGGCTGGCGGCGCGGTGCTGCTGACCCGTTATGGGCTGGCCGCGCTGGCGGTCGCCGGCGGGCTGGGCATAGCCGCCCACGCGCTGATCTTCGCCGCCGTCGCACCCAGGCTGTCGCCTCTATGGACCTCCGCCCAGATCGCCGCGGCGCTCGATCGGGCC
>PLEH01000198.1 GCA_003136395.1 Phenylobacterium sp. | reverse complement strand
TCGACCACATGACCCGCGGCCGGGTGATGTTCGGGGCGGGCCCAGGCGCGCTGGTCTCCGACGCCTTCATGATGGGCATCCCGGTGGCCAAGCAGCGCGACCGCATGGACGAGGCGCTCGGCTGTATCGTGCGCCTGCTGCGCGGGGAAGAAGTCACCCACAAGTCCGACTGGTTCGAACTCGACAAGGCGCGCCTGCAGATGACGCCCTATTCGCGGCCGTCGGTTGACATCGCGGTGGCGAGCCAGGTCTCGCCCACCGGCGCGCGCGCCGCGGGCCAGCACGGCCTGGGCCTGCTGTCACTGGGCGCCACGTCGACGGCCGGCTTCAATGCGCTCGCCTCCAACTGGGCCATCGCCACCGAACAGGCGAACGAGCACGGCCACGTCATGGACCGCAACGGCTGGCGCCTGGTCGGCCCCATGCACATCGCCGAGACCCGCGAACAGGCCATGGAGGACGTCCGGTTCGGCCTCGAAAAGTGGATCTTCTACTTCCGCGAGATCGCCAACCTGCCGATCGTCCCGGAGGGTGACGACCCGATCAAGGCGATGATGGAGAGCGGCCTGGCGGTGATCGGCACGCCCGAGGACGCCATCGCCCGCATCCAGCAGCTGGTCGACGAGAGCGGCGGCGGCTTCGGCGCCTTCCTGCTCATGGCCCACAACTGGGCCAACTGGGGCGCGACGAAGCATTCCTACGAGCTGATGGCCCGCTACGTCTTCCCGCACTTCCAGACCCTCAACGAGAACCGCGCCGCCTCCATGGCCTGGGTCAAGGAGAACAAGGAGGAGTTCACGACCCAGGTGCGCGGCGCCGTCGGCGCGCGGATCGTCCAGCACATGATGGAGAAAGGCGCCGACAACATCAGCCCGCAGATCGTGGAGCTGATCACCGGGGCGGCGGCGGCGGCTCCGAAGGCCGAATAGCCCGCCGTGGCCTAGCGACGGTAGGAGAAGCCCACCCGGAAGGTGCGCGGCTCGGAGTAGCTGTCCACGAAGTCGGCGGTCTTGCCGGTGGAGATCTTGGCGTCGGCAACGTTGTCGACGGCCACATAGAGCTCCTGGCCGGGCGCCAGGCTCCAGGCGGCGCGCATGTCGAGGTCCGCGCCCGGCGGCAGGCGGCGGATGTTCTGGTCGTCTTCGAACTGCAGGCTCGAATAGCGCAGCGCGCCCGAGACGGTGAGCTTCTCCAGCGCACGCCAGTCGAGGCCGGCGGTGACGGTCCACTCCGGCGTCTGCGCGGGGCGCAGACCGGTGAGCTGCGGGGCGCTGGAGCCGCCGTCCACCCGGGCGTGGGTGTAGGCGAAGGCCGCGCGCCAGGTCAGCGCCGTGGTCAGGTCGCCGGAGGCTTCGCCCTCGACGCCGTAGGCATTGATCTCGCCGGCGTTCTGCCGCTGGCGCAGCGTGCCGCCCGCCGGGATGAAGCCCGCGAGGGGAAGCGCGGGGATGACCCCGGGGCCGACGCCGAGGGTCACGTTGGTCACTGGGTCGCGCAGCTGGTTGTAGAACACCGTCCCCTGCCAGTGGATGCCGCTGTCGCCGCCGATCCCGGCCTCGATCCCGTCGAGTTTCTCGGGCCGCAGCAGCGGGTTGGACTCGGTGACGTCGTTGCCGACGCGGAACGGCCGGTGCAGCTCGTTCAGGGTCGGCGCCCGGAAGCCGGCATATGCCGCCCCGCGCAGCCACAGATCCGGCGAGACTGTGTAGCGGACGCCGATGCGGCCGGTGGGCACGGTCCCGGACGCGTCGGGCGCGGCGGAATTCAGCGTGGTGACCTTGGTCGCCAGCACGAACTCATGGCGCTGCGCATTGGTGGACATCCAGCGGTCGAGCCGGATCCCGCCGGTGACGATCCAAGGCGCGGCGTCATAGGCGCCCTCCACATAGGCCCCGCCCACGAAGGTCTCGCCCCCGGCGTCGCGACCCATGGTGAAGAGCCCGTTGGTCACCTTGAAGAGTTCATGGTCGGTGCCGTGGGCCCAGCGAGCGTCGGCGCCGACTTCCCAGGCGACCGCGCCGGCGTGTCCCTGCACGGCGGCGTTGAGGCCGCGGCCCTGGGCCGGGGTGGAGAACTCGTTGTTCGCCGGAGTTGTCGTCGCGCGTCCCACCGGCACGGCGACGGAGCTGTTCGCCAGGTCGCTGGTCCGCTCCCAGGCCTGCAACCGCCAGCCCAATGTGTCCGCCGTCGAGGGCTGCACGAGGGTCGCCGTGGCCGAGGTCCCCTTGGCGGTCGAACCGGCCCCCAGCAGGCCCGCGCCGCGCTTCTCCTGGAAGACGCCGACCCGCACCGCGGCCTGGACGGTCCCGAACTCGTGCTGCACGCGCATCGCCAGGGTCTGGTCGTGCAGGCTGAGCGGGGTGTCGGCCGCGCCGGCGATCTTGCCGCGCACCGGGGTGTAGCCGTCCGTGGACTCCAGCGCGCCGGTGATCAGTACGCTCTGGGTGCCGCCGGAAACGGCGGCGCGATAGCTGTTGCGTTCGCCCGCGGAAATGTCGACGGCGCCCAGGCCGTCGCGGCCGCCGCGTTCCTGCAGGGCGACGACGCCGGTGAGCGCGCCCGCCCCATAGGGTCCGGCGCCCGCGCCGCGGACGATGGTCGCGCCTTCCAGCCCCTCGGACGGGAGCGCGGTCCAGATCACCCAGCCGCCGAAGGGATCGTTCACCGGCGCGCCGTCCAGCGTCACCAGCGCCCGGCCCGCGCCGGAGCCGGCGATGGCCCGCAGCGACACGCCCTGCGTGGTCGGGTTGGCCGAGAGCGAGGTCGTGCGCCGGAACAGCGACACCCCCGGCGCGGTCTCCAGCGCCTGGTCCAGCCGGGGCGTTTGCTTCAGGATCTCAGGGCCGATCTGCACGGCGCTGAACGCGGCCTCGCCCCCCAGCGGCGCGAGCCTCGGCGGATAGACCACCACGACTTCGACGGTCGCGGCCGGCGGAGGCGCTACAGCAGGCATCGGCATTCCCCCTCACGAGCCCCATGCTGGGCTTTCGCGGGGGTTAGCGCTATCCAGCCGCAATGCAGAGCGCAACCGCCAAGGTCGCTATTGTCACCGGCGCCGGCAGCGGGATCGGCCGGGCTGTGTCTTTGGCGCTACTGAACGCCGGTTGGTCAGTGGCCCTGGCGGGCCGCCGGGCCGAACTGCTCGAGGAGACCGCGACCCTGGCGGGCGAGGCCGCCCACCGCGCCCTGCCCCATCCGACCAATGTCGCAGACGCCGCCTCCGTCACGGCCTTGTTCGACGTGACCAAGGCCCGGTTCGGCCGCCTGGACCTCTTGTTCAACAACGCCGGGACCGGCGCGCCGCCCGTGCCTCTGGAGGAGCTCTCCCTCGACCACTGGAAGCGGGTCGTGGACATCAACCTGACGGGCGCCTTCCTCTGTACGCAAGGCGCGTTCCGGCTGATGAAGGACCAGGAGCCGCGCGGCGGCCGGATCATCAACAACGGCTCGATCTCGGCGCACGTCCCGCGCCCGCGCTCGGTGGCCTACACCGCGACCAAGCATGCGATCACGGGACTCACACGGTCCGCCTCCCTGGATGGCCGAGCCTACGACATCGCCGTCGGCCAGATCGATATCGGCAACGCCGGCACCGAGATGACGCGCGCCATGAGCAAGGGAGTCATGCAGGCCGACGGCTCGATCGCCGCCGAGCCGGTCATGGACGTCGCCGCGGTCGCCGACGCCGTGCTCTACATGGCCGGCCTGTCGCTGGACGCCAACGTCCAGTTCATGACGGTGATGGCCACCAAGATGCCGTTCATCGGCCGGGGATGAGCCTGCTCATCCCCTCTTTGTGAGCAAGAATTGGGGCTAGTCGGTAAAGGCCGGCGCCCGCTTCTGCAGATTAGCCATCACGGCCTCCACCTGGTTCTTCGAACCGATCAGTGCGCCCTGTTCCTGGCTTTCCGCCAGCAGGATGGCGTGCTGGTCGCCCTCGCCCATCAGGTTGAGCAGCCGCTTGCCGGCGCGGATGGCGTCGGGGTTCTTGCCGGCGATCTCGGCGGCCAGCGCCAGGGCCTCGGCGCGCGGGTCGGCGCAGACCCGGGTCGCCAGACCCATGGCCACGGCTTCCTCGCCCCCGAAGATGCGGCCGGTGTAGGTGAGCTCGCGGGCCACGTCGTCGCGCACAAGGCCGCGCATCAGCACCATGCCGGCCATGTCAGGGATCAGGCCCCACTTGATCTCCAGCACCGCCAGCTTCACGTCGGCGGCGACGAACCGCAGGTCGGCGCCCAGGGCCAGCTGGAAACCGCCGCCGAAGGCCACGCCATGCACCGCGGCGATCACCGGCACGGGGATTTCGCGCCAGACCATGCAGGCCTGCTGCGCGCGGTTGGCGCCGCCGGCCGTACGCTTGGGCGTGAGCAGCGCTGCGGAGGTGTTGCGATTGGCGCGCTCGCCCGACGCCATGGCCGAGAAGCTGCCCATGTCGAGCCCGGCGCAGAAGGCCCGGCCCTCACCGGACAGCACCACCGCGCGGACGCCCGCCTGCGTCTTCAATCGCTCGCCGGTCTCGTCAAGGGCCGTGAACATGGCGTCGTCCAGCGCATTCATCTTGTCAGTGCGAACCAGACGCACGTCGGCGACGCCGCCCTGGATATCCACCGTCACCCGGTCGTTCATCGCTAGCTCCTCAGGTCTCAGGCCGCGTGCAGCAGATAGCCGACCCGCGGGAAGTGCACATGGGTGACGCCGAGCACGTCGCTCTCGCGGGCGATGACGATGCGGTCGGGGGTTATACTGACCAGCCGGCCCTCGATCGGGTCGCGGCCATAGTCGTCGGCCGCGACCGCGACCGCGGCGCCGGGTTTCAGCCCGGACGGATCGGCCGGGTCGCTGGCGGGCGCATTGGCCGGCGTCGCGGCCCAGGCGACCTTCAGCGCCTCGGCGCCGGTCATGTCGCTGCGGCGGCCGTGGCCCAGCCCCGCCATCCGCGCGCGCCAGGAGACGGTCTTCGGCAGGCCGTCCAGCAGGGTGTCCATGGCGTCCGAGGCCGCGAGGCCCAGCCACCAGACATTCATGTAAGCTGCGATGTCTGCCAGGGAAGGTGTTGATCCACCGAGGAAATCATTGCTTGCGAGTCCGCGCTCGATCCAGGCGGCGTGCGCCCGCCATTGGCCCTTCATGGGTCCGGCCGCGGCCTTCATGACGGCCATGTCGAACGGCCGGCCGGAAAGTTTCTCGCGGTCGGCGATGAAGGCGGCCGGCACCTTGTCGCCCATCTCGCCGAACACCACCGCCACCGTCACCTGGAAGAACAGGCGGTCGGCCCAGAGATTGACCGCCCAGTCGGCGCCACGGACCACCGCGGGACGCGCCTGCCGCGCCTCCAGCTCCGCCAGGATCACCTGGGTGTCGCAATAGATGTCGGCGCCGATCTGCAGCACCGGGATGCGCCGGTAGCCGCCGGTCAGCGGCACCAGATCGGGCTTGGGCATGATCACCGGCTGGATCACCGAGCGCCAGGACAGGCCCTTCACCCCCAGCATGACCCTGACCTTCTCCGAGAAGGGCGAGGTGTCGTAGTGGTGCAGGATGATCTCGGCTGACGAACTTTGGGGGGGCATCGGCTAGAGCTCCACGACATTATCGCCGGGAGGCTGCGCATAGAGCGTGTCCACCTCGGCATGACGGCGCTCAAGCGCGGCGCGCTGGTTCACATACCCTTTGTCGGTGATCTCGCCAGCGTCGATCGACGGCAGCTCCCGCAAGATCAGGAACCGGCCGATACGCCGCGACGAGCCGCCGGCCGAGGCGTTGAAGGCCTGGAGGCGCTCCTTCAGGATCAGCGCGAGCTTGCCGAACGGATCCTCGCCCAGGCTGGCGAGCGCGGCGGGCGACGGCCAGATCAGGGCGCCGGCGAAGGGCTTGTCCTGGCCGGTCACCACCGCGTCCAGCACATAGGGGCTGCAGGCGGCCACCACGTCGGGCCGAAGGGTGCCCACGGAAACCCAGGTGCCGGAATCCAGCTTGAAGTCCTCGGTGACCCGGCCGTCGAACACCAGGCCCTGGCTCGGATCGTCCGGGTCCAGGAACCGGCAGGCGTCACCCAGCTTGTAGAAGCCCTCCTCGTCGAAGGCCGCGGCCGTCTTTTCCGGATCGTTGTGGTAGCCGCTGGTGACGGTGGGGCCCTTCACGCGGACCTCCAGCTTCGTGCCGTTGGGGACGAGTTTCAGGGTGATCCCCGGCAGCGGCAGGCCGATCAGCCCCACCCGCTCGGTGATCCAGTGCACCACCGTGATCCCCTGGGTCTCGGTCGCGCCGTACATGGTGACCAGCGGAATGCGGTTGCCGGTCTCGGCGATCGCCAGCGCCTGCATGCGCTGGGAGACGTCGGTCGACAGCGTCGCCCCGCCATAGCCCATGCTGCGCAGGTTCCTGAAGAAGCTGCGGCGCAGGACCGGATCGCTTTCCATCGCCTCGGCCAGCATGCCGAAGGCCACCGGCGCCGAGCCGAACCCCATGGGCGAGATTTCGCTGAGGTTCTTGATGGTGGTCTCGAACATTCCGGGGATCGGCTTGCCCTCGTCCAGATGCAGCGTGCCGCCGGCCCACATCACGCCGTTGAAGCCGATGTTGCCCGCCGAGATGTGGCTCCAGGGCATCCACTCCAGGCTTTGCGGCACGACGTCGGGGTCGACCGGCTCGTCGCGCAGGCCGTCGGTGCCGGCGATCACGCCCGCGAACATGCCGTGGGTCTGCGGCACGCCCTTCGGCAGGCCCGTGGATCCGGAGGTGAACAGGTACTTGGCGACCGTCGAATGGTCGATCGCCTCACGGGCGGCCTCGACCGCCGCGGTCGGCGCAGTCGAGGTCAGTTCGGAGAGCGCCGTCGTCCCGTTCTCGCCGTCCACGGAGACGAACAGCAGCGACGGATCCAGCGCCTTCAGGGTCTCGAACGCGCGGGCGAACATGGCGCTGGACTGAGCAAACACCACTCGAGGCCGGACGGTGGCGAAGCAGTGCTTCAGCTTGGCGTGATCCGACGAGAGCAGGCTGTAGGCCGGGCTGATCGGGGCGATCGGCACGCCGGCCGTGTAGCAGCCCAGCATGACGAGCGCGTGCTCCACGGAATTGGCCGAGAGCACCATGACGCTGTCGTTCGCGCCCAGGCCGTGGTCCAGCAGCCACTGGGCGATCCCGTCCGCCGCGCGCTTGGCCTCGCCGTAGGTGACGCCGCGCCACGGGCCGTGACCGGGCTCGCGCTGCAGGATGTAGGGCCGGTCCGGATGGGCCGCGGCGCGCTCGGCCAGCAGGTGGGCGTTCGAGCGCGGGCCTTCGGCCGGCGGATGGTTGGAGCGGACGTAGTAGGTCCCGTCCGGCAACTTCTCGATGGAAACGTCCGGCGCCTTCTGCGGCAGCGGCTTGAACGGCGGCGGCGCGGCCGATGGTGTTTGGGCCGCCACGGCGGCCTGGTCGTCAGCGGGGCTCATGGCGAGCCTCCTCCCTCATTTGCTTGTTGGCTAAAACCCTAGGGCAACGCGGGCTGTGAGCAAGCGCGCCCCAACGTCAACCGACGCATCCGGTGGTTTCGTCGGTCAGCCGCCGGCGTTCGAGGGAATCAACCGCTAAGACCGCCGAGATACGCGGAGCGGCCCGGCCCGGACATGCTAAGGGCGCAGCCCGCCGTCGTTCCCGGTCACGGCGCTCCCTCCGCGTATCTCCGCGATCTTCGCGGTTGTCCTTATTCGTTGGGGGCGGTGAAGCATCTGGTGGATTCCTCGGTCAGCGTTCCAGGGGATCAACCGCGGAGACCGCTGAGATGCGCGGAGCGGCACAGCCTGGGTCTAGAGGCCGTTGGCCAGGCGGCAGATGCCGTCCTTGAGCATCTTGACGTTGAAGTTGAGCAGATAGCCGAGACGATAGCCGCCGAGCTTCAGATAGCTGAGAAGCTGAGCGCGGTGCACGCCGGTGACCCGCCCCTCTCCCGGACGCGAAGCGTCGCGGGAGAGGTTGGAAGAGGGCGGCGCGGGTGTTTGCGGCCGGCGCGGCGTTGGAACCGGTCGCGCCATTGGGACTGGCGGGTCCAACCGGAGTGGCGGCGTCGGCGACGGCGCCGCCCTCTCCCCGCCTCTCCCTCGGGGCTACGCCCCTGGGAGAGGAGCAGGTTACCCTTGAATTGATCGCGACCTCGGCGACGCGGGCGCGAGGTCACGGAGCGAGCGGGCCACCAGGCGGATGTGCTGAATGTCCGGAACAGGTGGAAAGCGGACATAGGCTTAGCGCCAGAACGTGGACCTGTTCAGGACCCAAAGGGCAGATATCTGTCGTCCCTTCGGCATCGAACGCAGACGGCCCTTAAGTCGCAGAAGGATGCTACGCTGGCTGTGCCAGCTTAGTGGCGATGGCGACGTGCGGCGAATTCGGCTTCACGGCGCCTCGATCACCCGCCCACCGCCTGGTGTCCGAAAGTTATTCGAGGCCACCGCATGCTGTTTCTGGGACTGGCGTTGATGCTGCAAGCCACTTCGGCCGGGCCCTCTCAGAAGCCGCCCATCAAACAGGTCGAGATCGCGCCGGTGTTCTACAAGGCGTTCGCGTGCATCGATCATCCGGAAGGCCAATTGGGAGACCTCGGGGATGCGCTAGGCACGGACTGTATCGTAATTGGCGGACTGGGCGGCCCGTCCGGCATCATGCGATTCTTCAAGACGGACGGCGCGCACAACGAAGACTGGTACGGCTGGCGCGCCGAGGTCCATGCGCCGTTCGACGGGGTCGTCAAAGAGGTTGGCTCCAATCCGGTCACAAACGCGCCGGGGACGATGGGTAAGCCGCCCGCAAGCTACATCGCCTTCCGGCGCGGTGACGGAACCGTGGTGGTGTACGCTCACGTCGAGGACGTGCGGGTCAGGGTGGGCGACCGGGTGGCGTCAGGCGAAGTCGTGGCCGTCGACGGCAACAACGGCACAGCGCGCGCGCCGCACGTCCACGTCGACGCCTATCGCGATAAGACGCCGCTCCAGATCCGCTGGGACCTGAGAGCAGAAGGCCGCGTCCCGACACTCTTGGGGCACTAGGACGAAGGTCGCGAAAGCTCCCTCGAAGTCCGCAATTGGTCGCGAGCCGAGGTTAGCCTCCTGGCCGACGGCGGACCTAGCAGCCTTTATGAGTCACCGCCCTAGCCGAACTCCGCCGTGAAGCGGATGTTGTCGCGTTCCAGGCCTTTCAGCACCACCTCCAGGCCGCCGGACTTGATCATCCATTCGAGGCGGTGGTCGCGGTATTCGCGCTTGAAGAGGCCCTTTTCCACCAGTTCGGCGACGTTGGGCATGGCCGCGCCGCGGGCCATGGCGGCGATCTCGGCGGTCGTGTCGGCCACCGAGGGCCGGGCGTTGGCGCGGGCCTGCCAGGCGGCCAGTCTCGATCCATCGGGCGGCGGATGGCCCTGCCCCGCCGAGCCGTTGAGGAAGCGGATCACGGCCAGATCGCCCCAGCCGAAGGCCTCGCCGTTCAACCACTCGCGCTCGCCCAGCTGGCGCTCCAGCCAGGCGTGGAAACCGGCCAGTTGGCGCGCCGCGGCGGCCTCGATGGCGGCGGCCTGATCGCCCTCCGCCCGCTTGAACCAGCGCAGCTCCGAGAGCCCCCAGTTGATCGGCTCGAAGTGGGTGTCCATCACCTCCTCGATCGTCCGCACCCGGGCGCGATCGGCGGCGCTCTTCGGCAGCATCGCCGGCGTCGGATAGGCGTCTTCGAGGTATTCCAGGATCACCGTGGAATCGAAGACGGCCACATCGCCATCGACCAGGGTCGGCACCTCGGCGCGCGGATTGGCCTTGGCGAAGTCGCCCGCCGCCCCGCCGGCGCCCAGGCCGCCCGGCGCGGCCGTCTCGAAGGCCACGCCCTTTTCGCGCAGAGCGATCTTCACCTTCTGGCCATAGGGCGACAGCGGGTGGTCATAGAGCAGGATCATCGGCGGCTCCTCATGAGGCGAAGCTCTCCGACCCGGCGGGCGCGTGACGCGCCTGCGAGGCCTTGGCGGCCTGGAAGCCGGGACGGGCCTGCAGGCGGGCCCAATAGGCCGCCACGGCCGGGGTGAATTCGGCGTCGAGCCCCAGCTGGGTCGCCAGCAGCAGCGCATAGCCTACCGAAATGTCCGCCGCCGTGAACCGCCCGGCGCAGAGCCAGTCCCCCTCTGGCGAAGGATTGGCCCGCAGCGCCCGGTCCACGGCGCGAAGCCGCGCCAGGAACCACTTGGCGTAGTCGTCGGCCACCACCTCGGCCTTGCCCGGCTCTAAGCGGCGGTACCGCAGCACCAGGGTCTGCGGAAAGGTCAGGGTCGCCTCGCCGAAATGCAGCCAGTTCAGCCAGGCGCCATAGGCCGGATCGTCGACGTCCACAGCCAATGGGCTCGGGCCGTAGCGGGTGACCAGATACTGCACGATGGCCGCGGACTCGGTCATGAAGGTCTCGCCGTCAACCAGCGCCGGGATCGTGCCCAGCGGATTGACCACCATGTACTCCTTGGCCCGATAGCGCGGCGGGAACGGCATCACCGTCAGCTCATAGTCCAGCCCCAGTTCTTCCAGCGCCCACAGCGGGCGGAAGGAGCGGGCGTCGGTGCAGTGGTAGAGCCGGATCATGCTCAGCCCTCCCGCTTGGCGTAGTGCGGCGGCCGCTTTTCCAGGAAGGCGGCGACGCCCTCCTGGAAGTCGCCATCGGAACTGGCCAGGATCTGGTTGCGGTCCTCCATGGCGATGACGGCCTCCAGCCCCTGCGCGTCGATGGCGTGGTTCAGCGCCTCCTTGGTCAGCCGCAGGCCCAGCGGCGTGGCGTGCAGCATGTCGGTTACGAAGCCCTGCGCCTCCGCCTGCAGCCGGTCCTTCGGCACGACCCGGCTGACCAGGCCCAGCTGATAGGCCCGCTCGGCGCCGATGAAACGGCCGGTCAGCATGTATTCGGCGGCCACGGACGAGCCCACCATCCGCGGCAGGAAGTAGCTTACTCCGATATCGCAGGCCGACAGGCCGATGCGGATGAAGGCCGCATTCATCCGCGCGCTCGGCGTGGCGATCCTGACGTCCGAGGCTAGCGCGAGCGCAAACCCGCCGCCGGCCGCGGCCCCGTTGATACAGGCCACGATCGGCTGTGGGCATCGCCGCATGGCGATGACGATCTCGCTGATCTCGCGCTGGCGGGTCAGGCCCGCGCCGATGCCGCGCGGCGCCTGCGGATCGCCCCGCTCCTTCAGGTCGAGGCCCGCGCAGAAGGTCTCGCCGGCCCCCTGCAACACCACCACGCGCACGTCGCGCCGCCAGTAGAGGCCCACGAAGAACTCGCGCAGTTCGGTCACCAGGCCGCGGGAGAGCGCGTTCAGGCGTGCGGGCCGGTTCATGGTCGCCCAGACCACCCCGCCCTCCTGCCGCAGGTCCAGGTCCGCCACGGTCAGAGCCCCTTCAGCCAGGCGAGCAGCAGCGCGTTCACATCCGCCGCGCGCTCCTGCTGGGTCCAGTGGCCGCAGCCCGGCAGGACGTGAACGCCGCGCAGGTCGCTGACATGCTGGCGCATCATCGCCCCGGGGTCGGCGATGCGGCCGAAGCCGTTGAACGCCGGGTCGCGGTCGCCGCCGATCAGCAGGGTCGGCATGTCGAGCTTGCGGCCCTTGAACTGCTGCAGCCACGCGAAGTCGCGCTCGTGGTTCCGATAGCGGCTGATCGGCCCGAAGAAGCCCGAGGCGGTGAATTCGCCCACGTAATAGTCGAGGTCGGCCGGCGTCATCCAGGCGGGAAACACCTCAGGATCGACCATGCCTTCCAGGAGCGTCGCGCCGTGCTTCTTCTGCGGCCAGGTCCCGTCCGGCGCGTCGCCGCAGATGCCGTAATAGAACTTGCGCAGGAATCCGCGCACATCGGCCTCGGCCTCGGCCTCCGGCGGCCCGACGTCCTGGAACCAGGCCTGGTAGAAGAAGTGGCCCTTGGAGGTGAAGGCCTCCGTGAAGATCTCGGTGAACGGGCGGGCGGGCACGCCGGAGAACGGCACCGACAGGCCCGCGACCGCAGAGAAGGCCTCTGGTCGCGACAGGGCGGAATTCCAGACGATGGGCGCGCCCCAGTCGTGGCCGATCAGGATCGCCGGCGCGTCCGGCTGTAGCGCCTTGGCGACGCCGGCCACGTCGGCGGTCAGGCTTTCCATGTCGTAGGCCGCGACCTCGCCCGGCTTGTCCGATCCGCCGTAGCCCCGCACGTCGATCGCCGCCGCGGTGAACCCCGCCGCGGCTATGGGGCCAAGCTGATGGCGCCACGAGTACCAGCTCTCCGGAAAGCCGTGCACCATCAGGACCAGCGGCCCCGCGCCCTCGATGGCCACGCGGATCTGCGCGGCGCCGGCGTCGATCGTCCTGAACTCGGGCATTTTCGCCTCTCTCCATGCGCCGTCATGCTCCCCGCTGGGCGCCATGGTGGCAAGGGTGACTTCGCGGAACCGTTGACCTGACCTTCCCGCGTGCGAGCATTGGACCGGGAGGACGGCTTGATGACGACCACAGACGTCGCAAAGGGAGCCGATGGCGTGACATCGCGGGTCGCGGCCCACGTCGCCATCATCACACTCGACCGCCCGCACCGTCGAAACGCGCTGAATTACCGGGCCTACGATCAGCTTGAGGCCGCCTTCCGCGCCGCGTCGGACGACGCCGAAGTGCGCTGTGTGGTGGTGACCGGCGCTGATCCGGCCTTCTGTTCCGGCGACGACGTAGGCGAGATCATGGCCGGGCCGAAGCGGGTCTCGGCGACACCAGCCGCGGCGCCCACGGCGACGCCGGCGGCGATCGCGGCGCTGGAATGCACAAAGCCGGTGATCGCTGCGGTCAACGGCGCGGCGGTCGGCTGGGGCATGGAACTTGCGTTGTTCTCCGACATCAGGATTGCATCGGAGAAAGCGAAATTCGCTGAGCTTTTCGTCAAGCGAGGCCTGCCCTGCGACGTCGGCGGCTTCTACCGCCTGCCTGCCATCGTCGGACCGGCGAAGGCCGCCGAACTGCTGTTCACCGGTGATGTCATCGACGCGGCCGAAGCCTTGCGTATCGGCCTGGTCAGCGAGGTGCTGCCTCACGAGGACCTGATGCCACGTGCCATGGCGCTGGCGGCCCGCATCGCCGCCAATCCGCCGCTGGCCGTCCAGCGCCTGAAGGAAGGCCTCCAGCGCACGGCCTACGGCGACCCTCGCGAGATCGGCGCCTGGGCCATGGGCGCGATCCGTGAGCTGATGCAGAGCGAGGACCACAAGGAAGGCGTGGCGAGCTTCCTGGAAAAACGCGAGCCGGTTTTCAAAGGGCGCTAGGCGATGAACGAGCTCGATTTCAAGAACAAGGCGGTCCTGGTGGTCGGCGGGTCCAGCGGCATCGGCAACGGGATCGCCCACGCCTTCCTGGAGCGCGACGCGGCGGTCCACGTCTGGGGCACGCGGGCCAAGGCCTCGGACTACGACGGTGTCGAAGGCTCGGACCTCAACGGCCTGGCCTACGCCCAGGTGGACGTCGGCGACCGCGCCCAGGTGGCCGCCGCCGCCGGCCCGCCGGCCCTCGACGTCCTGGTCCTCTGTCAGGGAACCGTCGTCTATCGGCGCGGCGAGTTCGAGCCCGAGGGCTGGGACCGGGTGATGGCCGTCAACCTCGACAGCCTGATGGCCTGCGCCATGAAGTTCCACGACATGCTGGCGGCCCGCAAAGGCGTGATCATCATCGTCAGCTCGGTCTCCGGCTACACCTCCAACCGCGGCAACCCGGCCTATGCGGCGTCCAAGGCCGGCGCGGTCAGCCTGACCAAGACGCTGGGCGAGGCCTGGGCGCGGGACGGCATCCGCGTCGTGGGCCTGGCGCCCGGCTTGGTGGACACCAAGCTCACCAAGGTCACCACCGAGCATCCGGAGCGGCGCGAGGGCGCGCTGCGGGCCATCCCGCTCGGCCGCATGGGCACGCCTGGGGACATGGCCGGCGCGGCCCTCTTCCTCGCCTCGCCGCTGGCGGCCTATGTGGTCGGCCAGACCCTGATCGTCGATGGAGGCTTGAGCCTATGACCGCCTCGCGCTCCGTCGCCGGTTCCACGGTCCTGATCACCGGCGCGGCCAGCGGCATGGGCCGCGCCACCGCCGAGATCTTCGCCGCCGAGGGCGCGCACGTGGCGCTCACCGACATCGCCGCGGAGTCGGTGCGCGAGGTCGCCGACGACCTGGTCCACCGTGGCCTCAGCGCCGAGGCGTGGACGCTCGACGTCTCCGATCCGGTCGCGATCCAGGCGGTCGTCGCAGCGATCGCGGAGCGGTTCGGAGGCCTCGACATGGTGGTCAACAACGCCGGTATCTCCGCCTTCGCACCCATCGACTCCGAGGGCTACGAGCACGTCTGGGGCCGCGCCTTCGACATATTGATCACCGCCCAGCAGCGGATCATCCGCGCCGCCCTGCCCCACCTGCGCAAGTCCGCTCACCCGCGGATCGTCAACATCGCCTCCACCGAGGCCCTGGGCGCCACCAGCCGCGACAGCCCTTACGCCGCCGCCAAGGCCGCGGTCACCGGCCTCACCCGCGCGCTGGCCGTGGAACTCGGGCCGGAGGGGATCACCGTCAACTGCATCTGCCCGGGCCCGATCCTGACCGGCATGACCGAGGCGATCTCGCAGGCCGACAAGGAAACCTTCGCCCGGCGTCGCACGGCGCTTCGGCGCTACGGCCGTCCGGAGGAGGTGGCGCACATGACGCTCAGCCTCTGCCTGCCCGCCGCGTCCTACATCACCGGCGCCACCATCCCGGTGGACGGCGGCCTGATGGCCCGCAACGCCTAGGGGCGTCGGGTCGGGCCGCAACGTCGGCAATCCGCCCCAATTGGCGAACATCGTTTGCGGCTGGCCCCTCCGGGTTGGCGACGATTTTCCGGTGCGGAGGGACCCGCCGCCCGGGTTCGGGGTTAGGTTTCCAGGAGGCCCTTCGATGCGCGCCTTGATCGTCTACGGGACCACCGAGGGGCACACCCGCGATCTATGCCATTTCGCGGCGCAGAGCCTCAGGGACCACGGTCATCAGGCCACCGTAGAAGAGGCTGGCCCCGACGACACCCACCCGGATCCGGGCGCCTATGACGCCGTCCTGTTGGCCGCATCGCTGCATCAGGGCCACTACCAAGCCGCCCTGGTCCACTTCGCCCGCACCCACCACGAGCGCCTCAATGCAATGCCGAGCGCTTTCATCTCCGTTTCCCTGTCCGCCGCGGGAATCAACCCTGACGACTGGGCGGGACTGGAAACGTGCATCGCCCGCTTCGAGACCGAGACCCAGTGGATGCCGAAAGCCATCCACCACGCCGCCGGCGCCATCCGCTACAGCCAGTACGACTTCTTCAAGCGCCTGGCGCTGAACTTCATCGCAAGGCGCCGCGGCCACTCGACCGTCATGTCCCACGACTACGATCTGACTGACTACGAGGCGCTGACGAAATTCGTGCTGGAGTTCGTCGACGAAAAGCGTGGGGAGTCCGGCGAGGGGAAGCGGCCACCCGACCTGAGCGGCGCGGCTAGTCCCCCTTGAACTTGCCCGGCCGCTTCTCCCGGAAGGCCGCGATGCCCTCTCGCAGATCGTCGGTGCGGCTGGCCAGCAGGTACTGGTCGCGGTCCATGTAGATGCTGGCCTGGGCGTTGGCCGCCGAGATGGCGTTGATCGCCTCCTTGGTCATCCGCACCGGCAGGGGCGGCAGCGCCGTGACCTTGTCCGCCCATCGCCGCGCCGCGGTCAGCGCCTGGCCGTCCGCCACGACCTCGTCGGCGAAGCCCCAGTCAAGGCAGCGCGCGGCGTCCGCGGCCTCGCCGAACATGACGTACTGCTTGGCCCGCGAGGGGCCGGCCAGCGCCACCAGCTTGGGCAGGGTCCGCCAGCTCATGTTCATGCCCAGCGGCACTTCCGGCAGGCGCATGTAGGCGCCGGCCCCCATCACCCGGAAATCGCAGGAGACCGCCAGCGCCGAGGCCCCGCCGATGCAATAGCCCTCGATGGCCGCGATGGTCACCGCCTCGATCTCCGCCCAGGCCTTGCAGAGGTCGGGCCCGGCCATGACCGTCCGCCGGGCCTCCAGCAGCGTCGGCTGGGCCGCCCGTGCCTGGCTGGCGGAGAGGTCCGCGCCGGCCGAGAAATAGCTCTCAGTCCCCGTCAGGATCACCGCCAGCACGTCGGTGCGCAGCCGCAGCAGCCGGGCGGCCTCGGTCAGCTCCTCCATCAGAAGGCCGTTCAGCGCGTTGCGGGCCTCGGGCCGCGCCAGCGCCACCTCGACCACCGCCTCGCGGCGCGTCACCGCGATGTGCGTCCAGCCGCTGTCGAAGAGCTTGTCCATCTGCGGTCCCCGTCCTGGCTCGGCGCCCACGATACACGAGGCGGCTTGCAAGCCGAGCCGGGCGGGCAAACAATCGCGGCCATGAGAACGCTCGCCCCCTTCGCCCTCGCCGTCGCCCTGGCCGCCGCCAGCTCGGTCCACGCCGCCGACTATCACGCGCCGAAGAACGGCTTCGGCCAGCCGGACCTGGGCGGGGCCTGGACCAACGCCTCGCTCACCCAGCTGCAGCGCCCGGCGATGTTCAAGTCGCTGACGCTCACCGACGCCGAGGCCGCCGCGCTGGAAAAGCGCCGCGCCGCCATGCGCGCCCAGCAGGACAAGCCCTCCGACCCCAACGCCGGCGCCCCGCCGGTGGCCAACGATCCGGGCGGCTACAACGCCTCCTGGACCGACCCGGGCGTCTCGCTTGGCCGCATCAACGGCCAGGTGCGCACCTCCTGGATCGTCGATCCCGCGGACGGGCGCCTGCCCTACACGACCGCCGGCCACGCGGCCTATATCGAGGCGCTGCGCAAGGCGCGCAACAGCTGGGATGGGCCGGAAAACCGCCCGCTCGGCGAGCGCTGCATCCTGGGCTTCGGCTCCACCGCCGGACCGCCGATGCTGAACGTGCTCTACAACAACAACTACCAGATCGTGCAGTCGAAGGACGCCGTCGCGATCCTCGTGGAAATGAATCACGACGCGCGGATCATCCGGCTCACCGACAGGAAGCACCTGCCGTCGCACATGCGTCCCTGGATGGGCGACAGCGTCGGCTGGTGGGAGGGCGACAGCCTGGTGGTCGAGACCACCAACTTCAATCCGGGCGAGAGCCTCAGGCCCTATTTCGACAACTCGATCCTGCTGTCGCCGGGCGCCAAGGTGACCGAGCGCTTCACCCGGGTCTCGCCGACCCAGATCCTCTATCAGTTCTCCGTCGACGATCCGGCGACCTACGCCCAGGTCTGGCATGCGGAGATGCCGCTCAACGCCACCAAGGGCCCGGTCTACGAATACGCCTGCCACGAGGGCAACTATGCGCTCCCTGGCATCCTGGCCGGCGCCCGCCAGGCGGAGAAGGACGGCAAGAAGATCGAGGCCGTCGACGTCTCGGGCGGCTAGCTGAGCTCAAGCCCCTTGAGGTCGCCCTCGGCCCGCCAGTCCTCCAGCACCTGGACGAAGGCCACGGGGCCCGCGCCATAGGAGCCGTTGCGCGCGCTCATGGCCTGCACATTGCCCTCGTTGTTGTAGTAGCCGGGCGTGCACTCCTCGAGGAACCTCTGGCGCATGATGGAGAGGTCGATGATCGTCTGCACCCAGGCGGCCTCGGCCTCTTCGGAGGCCTCCGCCACCCGCACCTGATGGTCTGAGCAGTGCTTCAGCACATAGGCGATGTGCCTGGACTGCTCGTTGATCATGTGCGGGAAATTGGCGGTGAAGCCGGACTGGGTGTTGGAGATGATGAAGCAGTTGGGGAAGCCACGGCTGTAGAGCCCGTGCAGGGTCGAAACCCCGTCCTGCCACTTCTCCGTCAGCGTCTGGCCGCCGCGGCCGTAGAGCTCGTAGCCGGCGCGGCGCGTGTAGGAGGTGCCGACCTCGAACCCGGTCGCATAGACGATGCAGTCGAGTTCGTACTCGACGCCATTGGCCACGATCCCCTTCTCGGTGATCGCCTCGACGCCTCGGCCTTGCGTGTCGACCAGGTGGACGTTCGGGCGGTTGAAGGCCGCGAGATATTCGTCATGGAAGCACGGCCGCTTGCAGAACTGGTTGTAGTAGGGCTTCAGCGCCTCGGCGGTCTCGGGGTCAGCGACCACGGCGTCCACTCGGGCGCGCACCTGCTCCATCTTCTTGAAGTCGGCCAGCTGCATCAGGGCCGCGGGATCCTCGACCACCTCGCCGGCGGCCATCTTCCGGCGGGCCAGCAGCAGGATGTTGCCGATGATGTCGGTCCAGCCGTCGTTGACCAGGTCCTCCTCCTGGAAGCCGCCGGACAACAGGATGTTGAAATTGTCCATCCGCCGCTGCTGCCAGCCGGCCTCCAGGCTCTTCGCCCAGTCGGGGTCGGTCGGCCGGTTGGCGCGCACGTCGATGGAGGACGGGGTGCGCTGGAAGACGAAGAGTTCGCCCGCGCCGGCGCCCAGGTGTGGCACGCACTGCACCGCGGTCGCCCCGGTGCCGATCACGCCCACCCGCTTGCCGGCCAGGCCCGTAAGCCCGCCTTCGTTGGCGCCGCCGGTGTAGTCATAGTCCCAGCGGCTGGTGTGGANNCGGTGCAGCGGCCCGTTGGCCATGACCACGAACCGGGCCTTCAGGGCGTCACCCCGGTTGGTTGAGACGATCCAGCGCGCCGCGGCCTCGTCCCAGACCATCTTGGTGACCTCGGTCTGGAAGAGCGCGCCCTTGTAGAGGTCGAAGTGCTCGCCGATCGCGCGGCTGTGGGCCAGAATCTCCGGGGCGCGGCTGTACTTCTCCACCGGCACATAGCCGAGCTCTTCCAGCAGCGGCAGGTAGATGTAGCTCTC
>PLEH01000190.1 GCA_003136395.1 Phenylobacterium sp. | reverse complement strand
TGGTTCGAGGTCTACCTCGGCGACCGCTGGCACATGCTCGACGCGCGCCACAACCGGCCCCGGATTGGCCGCATCCTGATGGCCCGGGGCCGCGACGCCACGGACGCGGCGATCACCACCAGCTCCGGCCCCAATACCCTGGCGGGCTTCAAGGTGATCGGCGAGGAGCTGCCGGCGGTCTACATCCAACCGCTCATCCCGGCGAAGGCCGGGACCCAGATGGGATAATTGGGATGCGGGTTCTTTGAACTCAGAGCCAGACCAGTCAGCCGCCAAGCTTGAGATCTGGGTCCCGGCCTTCGCCGGGATGAGCGGAATAGGGTGCAGCCTAGAATCCGCACCTGCGCATCCAAAACCCCAGGCGGCGGCGACCAGACGATGACACGTCGCCGCACGAGCGCGTGCGGCAACATTGGTGTAACGTTGGTGGGCGATATATGTCGTACGTCTGCACGCACTCGGCGTGCGCGAGCGGTTGAGTCGTCGGCGACCCTGGGAGCTAACTCGATGAACGGTGCGAAACTTGGCGTTCTGGCGCTGCTGGCCAGCACGGCCGCGCTCTGCGGCTTCGCGGCGAGCGACTCGACGCCGCCCAGCGCCTTGGCCCACGGCTCCGGCGTGGCCGCGACGGCGGCGGCCAAGGTCGACAACTTCATGCTGGTGGACGCCGACATGGAAGCCCACGAGCTCTATCGCCTGGCCGACGCCAAGGCGGTGGTGATCGTCACCCAGTCCAACGGCGACGCGGCGGTCCGCGGGCTCGCGCCGGCGCTGAAGAGCCTGAAGGCCGCCTATGGCGCCAAGGGCGTCGAGTTCATGATGCTGAATTCGAACCTCAAGGACAGCCGCGAGGCGATCCAGGCCGAGGCGGCCAAGGCCGGCTTCGACACGCCCGTGCTGATGGATTCGAACCAGCTGGTGGGCGAGAGCCTGGGGGTGACCCGCTCGGCCGAGGTGCTGGTGGTCGATCCCAAGACCTGGACCGTGGCCTACCGCGGCGCGATCGCGGGCGCCGGCAAGGCGCTGGACGCGCTGTCGGCGGGCCAGCAGGTGGCCGTCGCCTCCGGGCCGCCCAGCAAGGGCGCCCCGATCGCCTTCCCCGCGCGCGGCGCGACCACGATCTCCTATTCCAAGGACGTGGCCCCGATCCTGGAAGCCAAGTGCGTGGCCTGTCACGAGGAAGGCGGCATCGGCCCCTTCGCCATGACCAACTACGCCATGGTCAAGGGCTTCTCGCCGATGATCCGCGAGGTGATCCGCACCGACCGGATGCCGCCCTATCACGCCGATCCGCACGTCGGGAAATTCTCCGACGACCAGCGTTTGTCGCCCGATCAGGTGAAGACCGTGGTCCACTGGATCGAGGCCGGATCGCCGCGCGGCGACGGGCCCGATCCGCTGGGCGCGGTCAAGCGCGTCGCCAAGGAATGGCCGCTGGGCAAGCCGGACCTGCTGATCAATGTGCCGGCCTACACCATCCCGGCCACGGGCGTGGTCGACTATCAGCGGCCGGCGGTCGCCAGTCCCTTGACCGAAGGCAAGTGGGTGCGGGCTGCCACCGTCAAGCCCGGCTCGCGCCAGGGCGTGCACCATCTCTTGACCGGCTGGATGGCCGAGATGCCGGCCGACGGCAAGTCGTCGGAGACCAAGTGGGCGGCCTCGCTGGGCGCCGGCTACGCGGTCGGCGCGGAGTCCAACATGGAGCCCGCCAACGCCGGCGTCTACCTGCCGCCGGGCGGCGCCATCGGCTTCCAGGCCCACTACACCCCGTTCGGCAAGGAAGTGGTCGATAAGAGCCAGATCGCGCTCTACTTCTACGACAAGCCGCCGGAGCTGGTGATGCATTCGGTGGTGGTGGTCGACAACACCATCGTCATCCCGCCCAATGAGGCGCGGCACAAGGAGGTGGCCTACGTCACCTTCCCGCACGACGCGCTGCTCTATTCGGCCTTCCCGCACGCCCACTACCGGGCCTATTCGTCGGACCTGTGGATCCGCTATCCGGATGGCAAGGAGAAGCTCCTGCTCTCCCTGCCGCGCTACGACTTCAACTGGCAGCGGTCCTACACCTTCGCCGAGCCGGTGAAGGTGCCCGCGGGCTCCAAGCTGATCGCGCACTACGTCTACGACAACTCCAAGCGCAACCCGTCGAACCCCGACCCGAACCGGCAGATCACCTGGGGCGAACAGTCCTGGGAAGAGATGCTGTTCACCTCGCTCAGCTACCGCTGGACCGACGAGACGGCCCTGCACCGGGTGAACTATGAGCCGGAGATGAACGCCAGCCGCCTGATGGGCATGCTGGACGACAACATCGACGGCAAGATCGAGAAGGCCGAGCTGAAGGGCCGCATCGGCGACATGCTGGCCAAGTACTGGGACGTGCTCGACAAGAACCACGATGGCGTGCTGGACGCGGGCGAGTTCGCCGCCGCCCAGACCATGATGGGTCCGCGCCGCCGCGGGGCCGCGGAGGCCCCGAGCGCCGCGCCGGCGAGCCCGACGGCCGGCGCCAAGTAGCGCAAGCCGGGACGACAGAGTGGAAGACGCCGGGGTTCGCGCCCCGGCGTTTTTCCTGGGCGACTAGGCCGCCACACGCCGGCGCTTCGCCTGGCGCAGGGCCAGGACGATCCCCGCGCCGCACAGGAAGGCCAGCGGCAGGGCGGAGAGGCCCATCTGGTAGCTGCCGGTGACATCCTTGGCGCGGCCCCAGAGCCAGGGGAACAGGAACGAACCGACCTGACCGGCGCCGTTGATCGCCGCCACCGTCACGGCCACGGCGCGGGGATGGACGATCTCGCCCGGCGCCAGCCAGAAGGCTCCGCCGACCGCGAAATAGGCGGCCATCATCGCCAGATAGGCCGCCATGACCACCATCGGTCCCGGCGACCAGGCGATCACGGCGAAGGCGCCGGCGACCGCCACGAGCGGGACGGCCAAGTGCAGGTAGCGCTCGCCCCGCCGGTCCGAGCTCCAGCCGACGAAAGCCATGCCCACGGCTCCGGTCAGGCCGCCCGCCGCGACGAGGTAGCCCACGTGGGCCGGGTCCAGCCCCGTCGCGCCCCGGAGGACCGCCGGCGCCGAGAGCGTGAAGGCGTAGAAGGGGCCCAGGTAGAGGAAGTTGACCAGGGTGATCGCCAGCACCTGGGGCCGCAGGAGCGCGCGGAACTGGCCGTGATCCGGCGCAACGACGGCGTCGGCATCGGCCTGCAGCCGGGTTTCCAGCCAGGCCTTCTGCGCCGGCGAAAGCCAAGGGGCGTTGGCCGGGCGGTCGGGCAGCCAACGCAGGAAGACGAAGGCCAGGATCACGGCGGGCGCGCCCTCGGCGATCAGCAGCCACTGCCAGCCGCGCAGGCTGAAGTGGCCATCGAGGCCCAGGAGGCTGCCCGCCACAACGCCCATGACCACCGAGGCCAGCGGAGCGGCGATATAGAACCGTGAGATCGCCCGGCCGCGGTGGGACTGCGGGAACCACAGGCCAAGGTAATAGATCACCCCCGGAAAGAAGCCGGCCTCGGCCGCGCCCAGCAGGAACCGCACAGCGTAGAACTCGAGCGGGGTGCGGACCAGCGCCATGCTCATGGCCACCAGCCCCCAGGTGATCATGATCCGGGCCAGCCAGCGCCGCGCGCCGACCCGCGCCAGGGCCAGGTTGGACGGGATTTCCAGGAGGGCGTAGCTGATGAAGAACAGGCCGCCTCCGAAGCCATAGATCGAGGCGGTGAAACCCAGCTCAGCGTTCATCTGCGGCGCGGCGAATCCGATGTTCACCCGGTCCATGTAGGAGACCAGATAGCCCAGCAGGATCAGCGGCAGCAGCCGCCAGGCGACCTTGCGCAGGGTGGAGCGTTCCAGCTCTTGCTCAGACATCGTGGCCCCCGCGCGATGGCGGAGTTAGGCCACAAGCCGCGGCACGGGTCGAGAGCGCCGGGGGGAACAGCCCTCACGGCGGTCGGCCATCGCCTGAGGCCGCGCTACCTCACCCATCAGCGCCAGGGGATTGCCGTCCGGGTCGAGGAATTCCAGAAGTTTCACATCGGCTTTGGCGGTGCGCTGCACGGTCTCGGCGGGGCCGGCGAACTTGACGCCGCGCGCCGTCAGGGCGGCCTCCCGCGAGAGCCCGGGATCGTCGAAATAGAGCTCAACGCCACCGGGGGACGCGGTCTTGACCAGTTCGAGCCGCAGCCGGACGCCGGCCATGTCGAAGAAGGCGGCCCCCGGGACTTGGAACAGCAGCTTCAGGCCGAGCACGTCGCGGTAGAAGGCTGTCGACCGGTCGAGGCTCGTGGAGGGCAGCGTGATCTGCAGCAGGCGCGCATCGCTGAGCGGCCCGTTCGCCGCGAGCGCGGGCGTGGCCAGGGCGAGCAGCAAGGCGGCGACGCACGCAGCGCCAGTGATGGGGCGGCTGAGCATGGTTTTCCTTCCTAGGTGGGGCGCGCGGCGACCTGCGCCATGAGGGCCAGCGGGCGGGCTTCCTCGTCATTGAACATCGCCATCCATTCCTCCGTCCCGTCATCATGGCGGTGGATCATATGCGGAGCATTGATGAACTGGACGCCGCGGCCTTGGAGGGCGGCGTGGGCTGCGCGGATGTCATCGACGCGGAAGTAGATGATGGATTCGGATGGAACGGCGCCACCCTCCTGCAGGTAGAGCCGCACGCCGCCGCAATCGAAGAAGGCCATGTTCCCGAACGAGTAGAGATGTGGCAGGCCCAGCACTTCGCCGTACCAGCGCCGGGCGGCGGCGACATCCCTTACGGTGCGGGCGATCTGGGCCATCGGACCGAGGGCCACGTCGGTCATGGGCTGGGGCCTCTGGGCGTAGAGGTGGCTGTCTTGGCGCACGCCGCTCCAGCGGCGCAGCTCGGCGCGGCTTTCGAAGCCCAGCTTCTGGAGCGCGTTGGTCACGTGGAACTTCACAGCGTCGAGGCTGACGCCGCGGCGCTTTGCGATCTGCGGATTGGTCAGGCCGTGGCGGACGGATTCAGCGATGGCCCATTCCGTCGGCGTCAGCACGTCGGGGTGGGGAGGTCGGCCGCGGTCTCGACGGGTCATGGCCTTGAGGTTTACAGGCCCCTGTGGCGAATTTCCCTACCCGATTTTGGCTACCGAGGGCGGACTATTCCGCCGCCTGTTCCTGGGCGTAGCCCAAGAGTTCGTTCAGGCGCTCGATCACCGAGATGGCGGCGTCGGGGACGGTGGTTCCCGGGGTGAAGATGGCGGCGACGCCCATGTCCTTCAGCGCGGCGAAATCCTCCGGCGGAATGACGCCGCCCACCACCACCATGATGTCGGGGCGGCCGAGCCTCCTGAGCTCCGACTTGAGCTCCGGCACAAGGGTCAGGTGGCCGGCGGCGAGCGAGCTCGCCCCCACCGCGTGGACGCCGTCGGCGACGGCCTGGGCGGCGGTTTCGGCCGGGGTCTGGAAGAGGTCGCCGATCTCCACGTCGAAGCCCAGGTCGGCGAATCCCGAAGCGATAACCTTCTGGCCGCGGTCGTGGCCGTCCTGGCCCATCTTGGCGACCAGGATGCGGGGCTTCTTCCCATCGGCCTGGGTGAAAGCCGCGGCCATTTCCTGGGCGCGGCGCGCACTGTCGGTGACGCCGCTTTCGCGCAGATAGACGCCGGAGACGGCGTTGGCGTGGGCCTGGTGGCGGTTGAAGACCTTTTCCAGGGCGTCGGAGATTTCACCGACGGTGGCCTTGGCGCGGGCCGCGTCGACGGCGAGTTCGAGGAGGTTGCCATCCCCCCGCGCGCCGGCGGTCAGGGCCTCCAGCGCGGCGGCCGTGGCGGCGGGGTCGCGCTCGGCCTTCAGGCGGGCGAGCTTGGCGAGCTGCTGTTCGCGCACGGCGGTGTTGTCCACCTTCAGCATCGGAATCTCGTCGGCGCGGTCGGGGCGGTAGCGGTTGACGCCGACGACCGACTGGATGCCGGCGTCGATGCGCGCCTGGGTGCGGGCCGACGCCTCCTCGATGCGGCGCTTGGGCAGGCCGTTCTCGATGGCCTTGGCCATGCCGCCCAGGGCCTCGACCTCGGCGATGTGGGTCAGCGCGCGCTGGGCCAGGTCGGCGGTCAGCCGCTCGATGTAGTAGCTGCCGCCCCAGGGATCGATGACCCGGCACTGTCCACTCTCCGCCTGTAGAAAGAGCTGGGTGTTGCGGCTGATGCGGGCTGAGAAATCTGTCGGTAAAGCAAGGGCTTCGTCGAGCGAATTGGTGTGAAGGCTCTGGGTCTGGCCGCCGACCGCGGCCATGGCCTCGACGGTGGTGCGGGCGACATTGTTGAAGACGTCGTGGGCGGCCAGCGACCAGCCGGAGGTCTGGGTGTGAGCGCGCAGGTTGAGGCTGCGGGCGTCCTTGGGGTCGAACTCTTCCTTGATCAGGCGCGCCCAGAGCAGGCGGGCCGCCCGCTGCTTGGCGATCTCCATGAAGGCGTTCATGCCGGCGTTCCAGAAGAACGACAGGCGCGGCGCGAAGCTGTCCACCGGCAGGCCGGCGGCGACGCCCGCGCGGACGTATTCGACGCCGTCGGCCAGGGTGTAGGCGAGCTCCAGGTCGAGCGTCGCGCCGGCTTCCTGCATGTGATAGCCGCTGATCGAGATCGAGTTGAAGCGCGGCATCTCGCGGCTGGTGTAGGCGAAGATGTCCGAGACGATCCGCATCGAGGGCGTCGGCGGATAGATGTAGGTGTTCCGGGTCAGGAACTCCTTGAGGATGTCGTTCTGGATGGTCCCGGAGAGCTTGGCGTGCGGCACGCCCTGCTCTTCGCCGGCCACGATGTAGAGGGCCAGGATCGGCAGCACCGCCCCGTTCATCGTCATCGAGACGCTCATCTTGTCGAGCGGGATGCCGTCGAACAAGGTGCGCATGTCGAGGATAGAATCGATCGCGACGCCCGCCATGCCGACGTCGCCCTTCACCCGCGAGTGGTCGGAATCGTAGCCGCGGTGGGTGGCCAGATCGAAGGCGATAGAGAGGCCCATCTGACCGGCGGCCAGGTTCCGCCGATAGAAGGCGTTGGAGTCCTCGGCCGTGGAGAAGCCCGCGTACTGGCGGATGGTCCACGGGTTGGTCAGGTACATGGTCGGGTAGGGGCCGCGCAGGAACGGGGCGAGGCCAGGATAGCCTGAGAGCGTGTCGAGGTTCGCGGTGTCCTGCGGACCGTAGGCGAGGCGGACCGCGATGCCCTCAGGGGTCTGCCAGGGCTCGCCGGTGGGTAGCGACCGCGCCAGCAGGGCGTCGAACGGCAGGGTCGCGAAGTCGGGGAAGCGGGTCATTCGAAGGCCTCCGAGATCCGCATGGGCCTGAGCGGCGCGCAGGCCCCGTCGGGGCCAGGGAGGCTGGCGGAGGGCGCGCCCGTCGCGGCCCTGGCGGCGGCGATCTCCACCTCCACCGGGGTCTCCTTCGCCGGGGGGAACGCGGTGACGCCGATGATCTTCGGGTCGGCGGGCCGGGCGGCCTTGGCGGCGCCCACGGCGGCGGCGATCTGGCCGCCGGCTAGGGCCGCGATGACGCCGCCCAGGGCCTCGATGGCCTGGAACTCGGCCCAAGCGGCGCGCGCGATCTGGTCCGTGAGGGCCTCGACGTAACCTGAGCCAGCGGCGGGGTCGGCGACGCGGCCGATGTGGGCTTCCTCCATCAGGACGAGCTGGGCGTTGCGGCTCTGGCGGCGGCCAAACTCGGTGGGGAGGCCAAGCGCGTCGGTGAAATTGCCGAGGATGACGCTGTCGGCGCCCCCGACCGACGCGGCGAAGCCCGCGGCGGTGAGGCGGACCATGTTGGTCCAGGCGTCCTTGGCGGTCAGCATGCGGCGGGACGAGCGGGCCTCGACGCGGCCGGTCGGGTCGGCGCCGCAGGCGGCCGCGATCCTGGACCAGACCGCGCGGGCGGCGCGCAGCTTGGCGATGGTCAGGAAGTAGTCGGCGTCGGCGGAAAGGCCGAGGGTGATGCGGGCGAAGGCGCCGGCCATGGGCAGGCCGGCGCGGACCAGGGCCCTGGCGTAGGCGATGGCCGAGGCGGCCGCAAAGGCGACCTCGGCGGCCTCGCCCCCGCCGGCCTCGTGGACGACGCGGCCGGAAGCCAGCATGAGCTGCGCCTGAGGATAGGTCTCGGCCAGGCGTGCGGCGACGGTGGCCGCGGAGATCAGGTGGGCCTCGATCGGGCCGGGGCTCGCGCCGGCCTCGGCGAAGGCGCTGACGGGGTCCAGGTGAAACCGCACCAGCGCGCTGGGCGAGGCCTTGGCCGCAGCGCCCAGCCAGTCAGCGGCCTGCGGGCCCAGGAAGCCAGCGTCCAGCGCGACCGGAGCGAATTCCAGGATCACGCCATCGAGGGCGCGGGCGAGGTCGGCGGCGGAGCCTAAGGCGACGCCCGTCTTGCCGGCCGGGTCGATGCGCAGGACCGCGGCCGCTGCCCCGCCCCTGAGGTCAGCCAGGATCTCGGCGTTGGCGCGCGCGGGGTCGGGGTGGGCGGTGAGCGTCGCCACCTCCCAGGCCCGGTCGGCGGGGACCGCGCGGGCGGGCGCGCCGGGCTTGGGCGCCGGCGCATAGAGCGGCGCGATCGGCAGACCCTCGACGGTGACCTTTTCCAGGGAGCTGAAGGGCGCCTCGCCCAGGGTCTTGTCGACCAGGGCGCGCCAGTCGGCTTCGGTGGCGGGCTGGAAATCGCCAGCTAGGGCAAGGGCTTTGACGGTCGTATCGGCCATGGCGGGAAATGGTCCCGCATCGCCCCCGGCGTCAAGTTCACCCGGGGTGAGTTGCGGCGTCGCTCAGTCGTCCGGCACGCCCGCCACCACCACCCGGTAGCGTTTCCGAAGGTCGCGCAGGAAAGCGGCGTTGGCCTCGGCGCGGCGGTCGGCGAGCCAGGCGTCGCGCACCTGGTCGCGGACGGACTCGAAGGCGGTCGAGGGCGGCGCGCGGCGGGCGGTGACCTTGACGATGTGCCAGCCGTAAGGGGAGAGCACCGGGCCCTGCCAGGTCCCGATCGGCGCGGTCTCCAGCTCTTTGACGAAGGCGGACCCGTAGTCGCGCAGCAGGTCCTGCAGGCTGACGTCGTCATAGGCCAGCGGGAAGAGGAAGGGGTCACCTGTCGGATCGGCCCGGCCGCCTTCCTCGGCGCGGTGCAGCGCCTGGGCCGCGGCCTTCTCGGCGCCGCCGTGCGGCCGGTCGCCGGAGAAGAACACCTGCTGGAAGGCCACGCGGGCCGGGGCGGCGTAGCGGTCGGCGGTCCTGGCGTAGTAGGCGCGCAGGTCGGCCTCCGAGGGCGCCGTCACCTGGGCGGTGTCTTCGGTGGCGAAGGACATCTTCTGCGCCAGCCGGCGGCGGATGATCATGTCGTCCTTGTCGAGGCCGAGGCGCAGCGCCTCGCGGGCCAGCAGCTCCTCGTCGATGCGGTCGCGGATGATGCCGGCCAGTTCCGCCTTGTTGGGCGGCCGCTGCATCTGGATTTCCCAGTAGGAGGCGAGCTGGTTGAGGTCCTGAGCCTCCAGGCGAACGACCGGCCGACGGAGCGACCTGGCCACGGTCAGGCCGCCGAACAGCAGGGCGCCGATCAGCAGGAAATGCGTCAGCGGCTCACGCGCGATGCGGCGGAGGAAACTCATCAAGCCACTGGATATCCGTCGGGATCTCAGGCCTTGGGCTCATACCAGATCGGCGAGGACCAGGCCCGTTCCATGATGGTCTTGGCCAGTGTCGGATTGGGGGGCGTGCCGTTGCGGATCGCGTCCCAGGTGGACCAGCGGCAGGAGGGGTTCTCCAGGACCCGCAGGTAGTAGAAGGCCCGCTGCGTCGGCTTGAAGGTGGGGTCGGTCCACAGCGTCCGCAGTTCCACATCGCCCTTGAACCGCTCCGGCTCGCAGGTGGTCAGATCGACCGTGGCGTGGTTGTCGGGGCAGCGCCAGGTCGTGGTGTTGAGCGCCAGCTTGTCGGAGCAGGCGACGTCGAAGACCTGCTCCTTGGCCACGCCGTTCTCGACCCAGCCCTTCACGACCTGGGCGCGCTGCAGGTAGCCGGAGTTGGGGTCGCGGACCCCCCAGATCAGGAACTTCGGGGCCTTGCCGGTCCCCTTTCCTTGAGTTGGGGCCTTCAGATCGCCGCCCATGGGCACGCCCTTGGCGTAGGCTTCCTTCACCAGGTTGGTGCGGTGCGCGAGGTCGTCGGGATAGTCGTAGCTGGCGAAGAAGCGCAGGCGGATGCGCGGGCCCGACGTGGCGAAGGTCTCCTTGCGCCGCAGCGCCGCGAAGATGGATTCGCGGGAGTTCTCCTCGGCCCAGACCCCGGCCAGGCCCGACGCGCCCCAGGCCTGGTAGGGCGTCGCCGCATGGGCGGAGTCCGGGGTGTCGGCGGGCCAGGTCCTGGCGCCGCCGGGCGGCGTGGAGCCGCGCTGGACCGGCGTGCCGTCGGAGCGGCCGACCTTGGAGAAGTAGTTGCGCTCTTCCACTGAACCGGGCGCGGCGTTGTGGGTGTCGCTGGAGCCGATGAAGCCCATCTTGAACGGGTTGAAGCCCACCTTCTCGCGCATCAGGATCCCGTCCTTCAGGGCCTCGCGCACATAGCTTCCGTGGAAATGGGTCACCGGCCGGTTGGAGCCGATGTAGCGCTCCATGATCTCGAAGTTCGCCCACTCGTCGTTCGGCGCCAGCGAGGGATGGACCTCCGAGGTGCCCTTGATCTGGGTGATCTCGGTCAGCGGCTCGTTGCGGTTGCGCAGCTCCGCATAGGCCCGGTCCATGGGCGAGCCGTCGCGCCTCGTCGGCTCGTACATCAGGCCGTCCGAGCCGTTGGCGTTGTGCGAGATCGACAGCACGTCGATACCCTTGGCGCGCCAGGCGTCCATGGTCTTCCACAGGGTTTCCGGGTCGTTGGAGACGAGCGCCGTGTAGGGCAGCTGCGGGACCTTGGTGGTGCGGAAGATCACGTTGCGGTGCAGGTTCCGGCCCTGCGGGGCGGAGGTGTATTCATAGGCCACGAAGGTGGTGAAGCGGCCGGGATCGTTGTGGCGGGCGGCCGCCTGCTGGACCTCGGTCCAGGCGCGGCCGGCGACGTCGGGCGCGCTGAAACCCTTCGGCAGGGTTCCCTTCTCATAGCCCTGGACCATCTTGGTGAAGGCCTCGCCGATCTTCCTGGGATCGGGGCTGAACAGGCCCTGGACGATCGGCAGCTTGTTGAGCGGGTTCTTCGGGTCGTTCGCCTCGCGCATGGCGCCCATGTACTCGGAGTGGTCGGTCACCGCCGTGAAGTCCAGCGGGCCGCCGGAGTTGCGGATGCTGAAGCCGGCGGCGTGGCCGATCGCGCCGCCCTTGGCGAAGGCGTAGGCGTCGTCGGGCGTGGCGCGGACGTTGAAAATATAGGCGTCGAAGGAGAGGCCCGTGTGAACGTGCAGGTCGCCGAAATAGGCGTTGCGGTCGGGGTTGTAGCCGGGGAGGTGAGCCCCTGGGGCGGCCTTTGCCGCAGGCGCCGCGGCCGCCGGCTTGGCCGCGGGGGCCTTGGCGGGAGCCTGGCTCGCGCTCATCGCCGCGCCGGCGGCCGCGATCGCGACCAGGGCGAGGGTGAGGCTCATGGCGCCTGTGCGTCGGCTTGCGCGATGGTTCATCTGCCCGGTCCCCAAGGTCTGTGTCACAGTGGCGCCTTTCCCTCGCCTGCGTCGAGGGCATTGGCGGCGACCACGTAGCTAGCGCGGCATCCCCCACGATGCGGCACGTGACTGAACCCCGATTTGCCAAGGCAATCCCGCCGCAAATTGGCGAATTCCAATCTGCGGAATTCGCGGGTAGCGTCGTGGCGATGAAACGTTCCGATGCCGTGCAGGCCGCGACGCGGGCCTTTCATGTCGTTGAGGCGCTGAACCGCCAGCGGGTGACATCGCTCGATACGCTGCACGCGCTCACCCACCTGCCCAAGTCGACGCTCGTGCGGCTGATGGAGACGCTGATCGAGGGCGGCTATGCGTTTCGCGTCTCCCGGCGCGAGGGCTACGCGCTCACCGAGCGGGTCCTGCGGCTATCGGCGGGGGTGCGGACCCGCGACATCCTGGTCGACGTGGCGCGGCCGATCCTGGAGGCCTTCACGCGCCAGCACAAATGGCAGATCTCGCTCTCCACGAGCGAGAGCGGCAGCATGCTGGTGCGCTTCTCGACGCGGCAGATCAGTCCGTTCGCGCGGGAGGAAATCTTCCTGAACCGGCGGATCAGCATGCTGCACAGCGCCGTCGGACAGGCCTATTTCGCGGCCTGCTCGGAGGTGGAGCGGGAGCTGATCCTGAAACTGCTGAAGGCCGCAGATCCCGAGCAGATCGACACGATCGGCGGCCCCGGGCGGCTGGCGGCCCTGATGGGTCAGGTGCGGCGGGACGGCTACGCGTCGCGGGTGCTGCCGGAGACCGAGCCGACCTGCGGCCTGGCGGCGCCCATCCTGACGCCTGACGTGGACGACCGCCCGCTGGGCGCGCTGGTGATGACCTACTACCGCGCCGCGATGACCGAAGGGGAAGCGATCGGCAAGTACCTCGATGTCCTGCAGGACGTCGCCCGGCGCATCGCGCTCGGCCTGATGCGTGCGACCGACGCGGGGGGTGCAGCGGAGGCCGCGGCCGCGCCAGGAACGGCGGCGAGGACATTCCGCCGGTTGCCCTCCCGGCCGGCGGGCGCCTAAAACGGAGGCCGGTTCGGTGTGGGGGATTGCAGTGGCGCTGCGGGGCGATTTGCCGAGACGCGCGTTCCTGACGTACGCGGGCGCCTGGCTCGCGACCCTGGTCGTGCTGGCGCTGAGCTTCGCCGCGCCGCGCACAGCCGTGGCGCACGAGGTGCGCCCGGCGCTGATCCAGATCACCGAGACGGGGCCCGGCGCCTACGAAGTGGTCTGGAAGCAGCCGATGGTCGGCGACATGACCATCCACCTGGTCCCGCACCTGTCGTCCGGGGCCATCGACAAGCAACCCACCAGCCAGACCAGTTCGCCGGGCTTCCTGATCCGCAGCTGGCGCATCGCCGGCGGCGCGCCGCTGGACGGCCAGACCGTCAGCATCGAGGGGCTGCCGCAGACGGTGACCGACGTGCTGATGCGGGTGACCACCACGGACGGCAAGGTGATCAACGACGTGATCCGGCCGGCCGACCCCAGCCGCAAGCTGGCGCTGGCCGGGCCTTCGGGCCTGAAGATCCCAGCCTATCTTAGGCTGGGGATCGAGCACATCCTGACCGGCGCCGACCACCTGATGTTCGTGCTGGGCCTGTTGCTGCTGATCGGGCCCAACTGGCGGCTGGTGAAGGCGGTCTCGGCTTTCACGGTGGCGCACTCGATCACGCTGGCGCTCGCGGCGCTTGGGTTCGTGCATTTCCCCACGACGATCATCGAGGCGCTGGTGGCGCTCAGCATCGTTTTCGTAGCCTGCGAGCTGGTTCCGCTGCCCGGGCGGCCGGAGACGCTGACCCGCAGGCATCCGTGGCTGATCGCCTTCATCTTCGGCCTGCTGCACGGCCTGGCCTTCGCCGGCGCGCTGGCCGAGGTGGGCCTGCCCAAGGGCGCGGAGCCCATGGCGCTGTTCTTGTTCAATGTCGGCGTGGAGATCGGCCAGCTGATGTTCATCGCCGCGGCGCTCGGGGCGATCTGGCTGGTGCGCCAGGTCAGGCTGCGCCTGCCAGTCGACAGCGCGGTCTTCGCCCGCGTCGCGCCGGCCTATGTCATCGGCAGTTGCGCGGCCTTCTGGCTGATCGAGCGGATCTTCGCGGTCTGAGGCGGGCGGCGTTGCGGGGAAGGTTGCACGGATCGCGAATTTGATTGTACGACGTAAATATTAGCCAGCTCGAGGATTTCCATGGCCCTGCCGCCCGTTCTGCGTGACCGCCTTCGCCTGCCGGTGATGGGATCGCCGCTGTTCATCATCTCCAACCCGGACCTGGTGATCGCCCAGTGCAAGGCGGGCATCGTGGGCTCGTTCCCGGCGCTGAACGCCCGGCCCGTGTCGCTGCTGGACGAGTGGCTGCACCGGATCACCGAGGAGCTGGCCGCCTGGGACCGCGACCACCCGGAGGCGCCGTCCGCGCCGTTCGCGGTGAACCACATCGTGCACAAGTCCAACGACCGGCTGGAGCAGGACGTGGAGCTCTCCACCAAGTGGAAGGCGCCCATCGTCATCACCTCGCTGGGTGCGCAGACGCCGGTGAACGACGCCGTGCACTCCTATGGCGGCGTCGTGCTGCACGATGTGATCAACGACCGCTTCGCCAGGAAGGCCATCGAGAAGGGGGCCGACGGCCTGATCCCGGTCGCCGCAGGAGCTGGGGGCCATGCAGGGCGCCTGTCGCCCTTCGCCCTGATCAGCGGCCTGCGCGAATGGTTCGACGGGCCGATCGCGCTGTCCGGCGCCATCGCCAACGGCCGCTCGATCCTGGGCGCCCAGGCCATGGGCGCGGACCTGGCCTATGTGGGCTCCGCCTTCATCGCAACGCAGGAGGCCAACGCCAATCCGGCCTACCAGCAGATGATCGTCGAGAGCACCGGCGAGGACATCACCTACACGAACCTGTTCACCGGCGTGCACGGCAACTATCTGACGCCGTCGATCATCGCGGCGGGCCTGGATCCGGCGAACCTGCCGGTCTCGGACGCCTCGGCCATGAACTTCGGCTCGGGCGGCAACTCCAAGGCCAAGGCCTGGCGCGACATCTGGGGCTGCGGCCAGGGCATCGGATCGGTCAAGAACATCCCCTCGGCGGCCGAGCTCGTCGCGCGGCTGTCGGCGGAATACGAGGACGCCAAGGCCGAACTCGCCGCCAAGACGGCCTTCACCTCCGGCCGCGTGCTGATGGCGGCGGAGTAAGAGGCTCCTACCGGCCTAGCCCGGGTGGGCCGCCAGCCAGCGGTCGACCTCGGGCAGACGCTTGGCGATGATTTCGACGCGGTAGCTGATGTTGGAGGTCGCCTTGGTGATCTCGCCGCGCGCGGAGGCCGGCACGGTGAGGGCGAAGGCCTGCAGCCTTGGCAGGATGGCGGCCGACTTGGCCCCGGCGGTCAGGCCTGCGAAATAGCTGGTGCGGCTGGTTGGCTCGACCATGGCGTCGACGGCGGCGCGGTGGGCGATCGCGAAGTCGAAGGCCTTCTCCGGGTGGTCCTCCGCCACAGCCGAGATCAGGGTCGGCCCGTCGGTGGCGGGCGGCTCTCCGGAGAGCGCCAGCGCGAGCGCGCGATCGGACAGCGCCGGGTCATGGCCGATCCCGAGATAGCGGTAGAAGCGGCTCTTGTCCGTGGCGTCGGTGGCCGTCTGGGCCAGGGCGTGGAGCTGGTCCCAGGTGGCGGCGTCGGCGTGGTTGGCGACGATCTCCAGCACGGTCTGGCGGTTCGATCCGCGCAGGCTGTCCGGCGCCGTCAGCCAGGCGGTGAAGCGGCGGCGGGCCTCGGCGATGACGGCCGGGTCGTCGAGGGCGGCGAGCGTGGTGATCAGGGTCCTGCGCAGGATGGCGGTGTTGTCGGACTCCCCGGGCTTGGCGTCCCAGCCGATCCTGGCGAAGGCCGGCGCCAGGCGGGCGCGGGCGAAGGCGCGGAAGGCGGCTTGGCCCGGCTGGCCGTCATAGAGGTCGTCGAGCCCGCCCAGCTGCAGGGTGAGCGCGTGCAGCACGACCGGGTCCTGCGCCGTCTGCGCCTGGCGGGCGATGGCCAGGAAGTCGCTGGCCGGCGCATAGCCGGCCTGGCCGAGCGCCAGGCTGTCGTAGATCAGGCCAAGCTGATCCTCCGGGCCGAGGTCGGGGAAGAGCCCGGTGATCTTGGCCTGAAGATCGGGCGAGTAGCGGCTGCGGAAGTACCCCGTCTGGCCGGCGTTCAGGAGCGGCGCGTTGCGGGTAACGGCCCAGGCAGCGATCACCGGCTGTTTGGCGCTGACCACGACCCGCCAGGGCTCGCCGATGTTCCAGACCGTCGCCGGCGTGCGCCAGCTTCGGGGGGCCTTGGAGGCTGCGTCCGCGCCGAACCGCGACTGAGTGAGCCGCACGCCCTTGCCGCCGGGCGAGTCGATGGTGATCAGTGGGACCCCGGCCTGCAGGGTGAAGTCGTGGGCGATGCCGGTGATCTTCTTGGGCGAGACCTTGTCGATCTCGGTCCACAGGTCGTCGGTGACGGTGTTCCCATAGGCGTGGCGGGCGATGTAGTTGCGCACGCCCTGCCGGAAGACATCCTCGCTCACATAGGTCTCCAGCATGTGGATGACCGAATGGCCCTTCTCGTAGGTGATGCCGTCGAAGGCGTTGGAGGCGGCGAAGACGTCCTTGATCGGCGTGATCACCGGGTGCGTGCCGACGCGCGCGTCGGTGCGCATGGCGTTCTGTTCGCCGGCCTTGGTCTGCAGCCAGATCTTCCATTCCGGGTGGAAGTGGTCGGTGGTCTTGTTCTCCATCCACGACGCGAAGCCCTCGTTGAGCCACAGGTCGTCCCACCAGGCCATGGTCACCAGATCGCCGAACCATTGGTGGGCCATCTCGTGGGCGATATCGACGTAGATGTTCTGTTTGTCGGCTTCGGTGGAGAGCTTCGGGTCGATTAGGAGGGCATAGTCGAAGTAGTAGATCGCCCCCCAGTTCTCCATGGCCGAGAAGAACTGGCTGCGGCCCGGGCCACCGATGAAATCGAGCTTGGGCAGCGGGTAGGGCGTGCCGAAGTAGTCGTTGTAGAACGGCAGGATCTCGGACGCCGCATCGAGGGCGAACTGGGCCTGGCTGGTCGCGCCCCGGCGCACCACCACGCCCACGTCGGTCTTGCCGACCATGCGGTGAATCCGCTCGAAATCGCCGACCGCCAGGAACAGCAGGTAGGAACTCATCTTCGGGGTATCGGCGAAATGAGTGATCCGGATCGGATCGCGGCCCTGCTCCAGCGGCATGACGAACGTGTTGTCGGCCGGCATGTTTGAGACCGCCATCTGATCAGGCGGCCCGGCCACGGTGAGCGAGAAGACGGCCTTCCCGCCCGGCTCGTCCCAGCTGGGGATCAGTCGGCGCGCGTCGGAGTTCTCGAACTGGGTGAAAATGGCGCGCTGCTTCTTGCCGCCCTCGCCGGTGTAGTCGAGGGCGAAGAGGCCGGAGGCCTGCTGATAGATTACGCCGGTGTAGTCGAGCGTCAGGACGTAGCGGCCGGGCGCCAGCGGGTGATCGAAGACGAAGGACGCCGTCTGCTGTTCCTTGTCGAGAGTGACCTTCGGCGTCCAGGCGCGGAGCGCGTCGGAAGCGGCGGCTCCCGGCGCAGGTTTGCGCGGCGCGTCGGCGAGGGCCGCCTTCTGGAAGGCGATGTCAGCGGCGTTCAAGACGATCCGGCCGGTGGCTGACTTCACGGTGACCGTCACGGCCTCGTGGCCGGTGAAGGTGAGCCTGTCGGCCTTTGGCGTGATGGTGACGACGTATCGCTCCGGCACGACATCGGCGGGCAGCGCTACGTGCGGCGGGAGCGCGGCTTTTGCGGCAGGCTTGTGATGGACCGGCGCGGCCCAGGCGGCGGAACTGGCCGCCAGCAGGGCGGCGGCGAGGGCGATGATGAGTTTCATGGGCGCGAGGTTAGCAGGCCCGGCGTGTTCGGCTAGCCGTCGGGGGCGGCGCGCGTGCTAGATGCCGATCGCAGGCGGGAGGGGCCCATGGTTCAGCGAAAAGATGCGACCGAGGCCACGAAGGCGGCGCACGCCAGGCTCGCGGCCAGCCTGCCGGCCGACACCGGCGAGGACATGGCCAACGCCACGCGCGGGTTCATCGGCACCATCCCCGACGCCGAGGTCCCGGGCGCCTGGAGCCTCAAGCCCTTCGCGTTCCTGAACGACGACGCGCGCGCCGACACCATCAATCCCAGCCTGTGGCGCCAGGCGCGGCTGAACATGCAGCACGGCCTCTTCGAGGTGACCAAGGGCGTCTATCAGGTCCGCGGCTTCGACCTCTCCAACATTACCTTCATCGAGGGCGAGAAAGGCTATGTGGTCATCGACCCGCTGATCTCCGCCCAGCCGGCGTCCGCGGCGCTGAAGCTCATGCGTGAGCACCGGGGCGACAAGCCGGTGACCGGGGTGATCTACACCCACAGCCACGTGGACCACTATGGCGGCGTGCGCGGCGTGATCAGCGACGCCGACATCGAAGCCGGCATGCAGATTGTGGCGCCCGAAGGCTTCCTGCGCGAGGCGGTGAGCGAGAACGTGCTGGCCGGCAACGCCATGGGCCGGCGCGCGACCTACATGTACGGCGCGACCCTGCCGCGCGACGCCAGGGGCCATGTGGACGCGGGCCTCGGCAAGACGGTCTCCATGGGGTCGGTCAGCCTGGTCCCGCCGACGATCAGCATCCGCGAGACCGGCGAGCGGCTGACGATGGACGGGATCGAGATCGTCTTCCAGGTGACCCCGGACACCGAGGCGCCGGCGGAGATGAACTTCTTCTTCCCGCAGTTCGGGGCGCTGTGCATGGCGGAGAACTGCACCTGCCAGCTGCACAATCTCTACACGCCGCGCGGGGCCCAGGTGCGCGATGCGCGGGCCTGGAGCCACTACATCAACGAGGCCTCGGAGATGTTCGCCGGCGACACCAAGGTGCTGTTCGCGAGCCACCACTGGCCGCGCTGGGGATCCGGCGAGGCGGCCCGGTTCCTGCGGCTGCAGCGCGACCTCTACAAGTACATCCACGACCAGACGCTGAGGATGGCCAACCACGGGCTGAACCCCGTGGAGATCGCCGAGCAGCTGGCGCTGCCGCCGAGCCTGGCGGCGGAGTGGCATACGCGGGGCTACTACGGGACGCTGAACCACAACGCCAAGGCGGTCTACCAACGCTACCTCGGCTGGTTCGACGGCAATCCGGCCAACCTGCACAAACTGCCGCCGGTGGAGGGCGCGAAACGGTATGTGGACCTGGCGGGCGGGGCGCAGGCGCTGCTGGCCATGGCGCGCGAGGCCTATGGGCGCGGCGAGTACCGCTGGGTGGCGGAGCTGGTGAACCACCTGGTGTTCGCCGACCCTTCGAACACGGACGCCCGCGCACTGCAGGCCGACGCCCTGGAGCAGATGGGATACCAGGCCGAGAGCGGACCGTGGCGGGCGTTCTACCTGACCGGCGCCCAGGAGCTGCGCAATCCGCGGCCCGCGTCGGAAACGCCGCGCCAGGGGGCGGCGGGACAACTGCGGGCGCTGCCCGCCGATGCGCTGCTGGAGAGTTTCTCGGTACGGCTGAACGGGGAGACGGCGGGCGCCGCCGGCGACCTGGCGCTGACGCTCAGCTTCACCGACACCGGCGAGCGGTTCGCGGTGAGCGTCGAGAACGCCGTGCTGCATCACGCCCTCCTTGGGACTTTGGGCGAGGGCGGGCCGGAGGTGGCCTTGACGCGGGCCGCGCTGATCGGACTGGTCATCGGCGAGACGACGCTGGAGGCGGCGCTGGCGGCCGGGGCCGTGGCCGGCGACGGCGCGGGCGTGCTCGGCGAGCTGCTGCCGCTGCTCGATCGTTTCGATTTCTGGTTCGAGATTGTCGCGCCCTGACGGAGCGCCCATGTAGGGGTGAGCCTGACCGGAGACATCAAATGAGCCACCTCACCTACAAGATCGTCGAGCACGATGGCGGCTGGGCCTACACGGTGGACGGCTCGTACTCCGAGACCTTCCGGAGCCGTGACGCGGCGTTGAAGGCCGCCCGGCGCGCCGCCGGCGAGCAGCGGGTCGCCGGCGACAGCCACGGCATCGTCTACGAGGACGCCACGGGCGAGATCCGCGAGGAGCTCTCCGACGGCCAGGATCGGCCGCGGACGGATGTGACGGGCTAGGACAGCGCCCCTACCAAGATCCGCTCATCCCGGCGAAGGC
>PLEH01000172.1:2996-35385 GCA_003136395.1 Phenylobacterium sp. | reverse complement strand
CGCAGTACATCGCCGACCTGGTCGCCTGGGGCGCGATCGGGGCGCGCACCACCGAAAGCCAGATCCACCGTGAGATGGCGTCCGGCCTGTCCTGCCCGGTCGGCTTCAAGAACGGCACCAATGGCGACGTGAAGATCGCCATCGACGCGGTGCTGGCGGCGCTCAACCCGCACCATTTCCTGGCGGTGAACAAGGATGGCCGCGCCGCCATCGCCACCACCCTTGGCAATGACGACGCCCATATCGTCCTGCGCGGCGGGATGACGCCCAACTACGACGCCGCCTCGGTCGTCGCCGCAACCGCCGAGTTGGCCAGGGCCGGGCTCCCGCAGCGGCTGATGGTGGATGCGAGCCACGCCAACTCCGGCAAGCGGCACGAGAACCAGCCCGGGGTGATCGCCGACCTCTGCGCTCAGCTCTCCGGCGGCGAGGGCCGCATCATGGGGGTGATGGTCGAGAGCCATCTGCGCGCCGGCCGCCAGGACCTGGTCCCCGGCCGCGACCTCGCCTACGGCCAGTCGATCACCGACCCGCGCACCGGCGAGATCATCAAGGGCTCGGTGCTCCTGGGGTCGCTCAGGGTGCGGCAGGACATGCTGATTTTCGAGGGTCTCGTCGGCGCCGACCAGGACGGGACCGGCGGGCCGAACGATCCGGTGCAGGTTTCGATCACCCGCCTTCGGCAACTCGCCGCCCACGAGGTGGGCCACACGCTCGGCTTCGCCCACAACTTCGGCGCCTCGACGCAGGGCCGCCTCTCGGTGATGGACTACCCGGCGCCGCGGGTGAAGCTCACCGGCGGCAAGATCGACCTCTCCGACGCCTACGGGAGCGACATCGGCGACTGGGACCGCTTCCTCGTCGACTGGATGTACGCCGACGTCCCGCCCGGTCTCGCCGGCGAGAAGGTCCTGGCCGCCAAGGCCAGGGCTGCGGCTGAGCATATGCGCTTCGTGCAGGACGACGACGCCCGGCCCGTGGCCTCCGGCCACCCCGCCGGCGCGATCTGGGACGACGGCCCTGACGCCACGGCCGAGCTCGACCGGATGATGGCCGTGCGCAAGGCCGCCATCGACCAGTTCGGCGAACGCGCGCTGCGCCCCGGCGAGGCGCTGGAGGCGCTGAAACGCAAGTTCGCGCCGATCTACCTCCTGCACCGCTACCAGGTGGAGGCCGCCGCCAAGTCGGTGGGCGGGGTCGACTTCGGCTATGGCGTCAAGGGCGACAGGAACGCCGCCGCCATGGTGGTTCCGGCCGAACGCCAGCGCGCGGCGCTCGCTGCGCTGCTGGCCGCCATGACGCCGGCCGCTCTCGACACGCCGGAGCGGTTGATTCCACTCTTGTCCTCCGCCCAGTCCGGCCGTGGCGACCGCCAGACGGAGATCGAGATCTTCGCCACCGCCGGCGGCCCGGTCTACGACAGCCTGGTCGCCGCCGACGTGGGCGCTCAGGTGGTGCTGGATGCGCTGACCGCGCCCGAACGGCTGAACCGCCTGGTCGACCAGCACCGCCGCGATCCGGGTGCGCTTGGCGTCGGCGAACTGACCCACCGCGTGCTGAGCGCGGCCTTCACGCCGGCCGCCGGCCGCTACGCCGAGATCGCGCGCCGGGTGCAGACCCGCACGGTGCTCGACCTCGCCGCCGCCGCCCGCAAGCCCGCGGCCTCGCCCGGCGCGGCCTCCGAGATCGATCAGGCGCTCGCCGACCTCGCCGTGAAGCTGAGGGCCGCGCCAGGGACCGATCCCGCCGAGCGCGCGCACCGCCTGAGGCTCGCCGCCCTGCTGCAGGACAAGGAGGAGCTGAAGCGCGTGCTCGCGGACACCAAGGCCCACCCCGAGGTCCCGCCCGGCATGCCGATCGGCGCGGACGACGGAGAGGAGTTCTAGGGGCCAAAAGCTCCGCTCATCCCCGCGAAAGCGGGGACCCAGGCTTTTTCGATGAGCGAGGCGCGACGTGTCAGATCAGTCGACGATCGATGATCACCCCCTGAACAAGCTCATCGATTTGGTTGAGCGTGCGATTGGCAGGTCTCGTGATGAATATTCCGCCGATCAGCCGGGGACGGAAAACGGCTGGATTGCATGGTGCGTGCTGAGAGAGCTTGGCCGATCAGGGTACCTGATCGCTGACAAGAGCTCCGGCTTCACCTATCCGGATGACCCAGTTAGCTAGGGAAATACCCGCTCTAGGCCAATCGTATCCTCAAATCAAAAAAAGCCTGGGTCCCCGCTTTCGCGGGGATGAGCGGATCAGGCTCAGGCCGCCACCAGCTCCCCAGCCAGCGCGCGCTCGATCAGGGCCACCGTCCGGTCGACCCCGAAGATCGCGGTGAACGACCCGAACCTCGGGCCCTGGCTCTGGCCCAGCAGCACCTCGTAAAGCGCCGAGAACCAGGCGCGCAGCGGCTCGAACCCGGCCGCCTTGCCGACCTCGAAGACCTCGTTCTGGATCGCCTCAGCGTCGGCGCCGGCCGGCAGCGCCTTCAGCTTGGCGGCCAGCTCGGTCATGGCGGCGCGTTCCTGGTCGGTGGGCGCGCGGAAGGTCTTCGCGGGCTTCACGAAGTCCTCGTAGTAGTTGATCGCATAGCCCGCGAGCTGGTCGAGCACCGGCTCGGTGGCCGGCGTCGCGCCCGGGATATAGCGCTCCAGGAACCCCCACAGGATATCCTTGGTGGAGGCGTCGGCGGCGGAGACCAGGTTCAGCAGCAGCGAGAAACTGACCGGCGATCCGCGCTCCGGCGGCCCGCCGCGGTGGACGTGCCAGGCCGGGTTGTCGAGGGCCGGCGCATTAGCTTTCTCGGCCCGCGCCCGGTTGAAGGCGTCGAGGTGGCTCAGGTACTCGTCCGTGGCCTTGGGGATGACGTCGAAATAGAGCCGCTTGGCTGACTTGGGCGACTGGAACATGTAGTAGGCCAGGCTCTCCGGCGTGCCGTAGCGCAGCCACTCCTCCATGGTCAGGCCGTTGCCCTTGGATTTGGAGATCTTCTGGTTGTTCTCGTCCATGAACAGCTCGAAGTGGAAGGCCTCCGGCGGCTCGCCGCCGAGCGCGCGCACGATCTTGTTCGACACCCGCACGCTGTCGATCAGGTCCTTGCCCGAGGCCTCGAAGTCGACGTTGAGCGCCGTCCAGCGCGCCGCCCAGTCGGGCCGCCACTGCAGCTTCACCCGCCCGCCGGTGACCGGCGTCTCGGTGATCGTCCCGTCCTCGTCGGCGAAGGTGATCGTGCCCTTCTCGACGTTGCGCGAGAGCGTCGGCGCCTGCAGCACCCGGCCGGACTTGGGGCTGATCGGCAGGAACGGCGAATAGGTCGCCTGGCGCTCTTCGCCGAGCGTCGGCAGCATGATCGCCTGGATGGCGTCGAAGCGCTCGAGGATGCGCAGCAGCACCGCGTCCAGGCCCCCGGACCTGTAGGTCTCGGTCGAGGACATGAAGGTGTAATCGAACCCGAAGCCGTCCAGGAACGCGCGGAGACGCGCATTGTTGTGGGCCCCGAAGCTCTCGTACTCGCCGAAGGGGTCGCGGACCGAGGTCACCGGCTTGTCGCGGTCCTCCTCCAGCATCGCCTTGTTGGGCACGTTGTCGGGGATCTTCCGAAAGCCGTCCATGTCGTCGGAAAAGACGATCAGCTGCGTAGGGATGGCGTCCTCGGTCAGCGCCCGGAACGCGGTCCTGACCATGGTGGGCCTGGCCGCCTCGCCGAAGGTGCCCATGTGCGGCAGGCCCGAGGCCCCATAGCCGCACTGGAAGATCACCGGCCGCGACAGCGTCGGCAGGCTCGCCACGGCCTCGGCGAACTTGCCCTCCTCGAACAGGGTCGCGGCCAGATCGCGCTCGGCGTCGGTCAGCCGCAGCCGCAGGATCCGGGCCAGCAGCAGGCGCGCCTGCTCGAACGGCCAGCTCTTGGCCTCGCGGGCCTGGGCGGAGAGACCGTGCAATGAGGGTTGGGACGACATGGGGGCTGCGGGTAGCGCCCCAGCGCCGGCCTGTCGAGGCCTACGCCCCCAGTTGCCCCCTCGTCACGAACTTGCGCTAAGCTTCATCCATGATCAGCCGCCGCCTCATCCCCCTCGCCGCCGCCCTTTGGGCCGCCCTCGCGCTCGGCGCCTGCAACAAGCCCGCGCCGCCCAATGTGACGCCGCCCAGGGAGCTCGTCTTCTCCATCGTCTCCACCGAGGGGACCCAGACGCAGATGCAGGAATGGGGGCCGTTCCTGAAGGACATGCAGGCGGCCACCGGCCTCACCGTGAAGCCCTTCTTCGGATCCAACTATTCGGCCCTGGTCGAGGCCATGAAGTTCAAGCAGTCGGACCTCGGCTGGTTCACCAACCAGTCGGGCCTGGAGGCCGTGCGTCGCGCCGGCGGCGAGGTCTTCGCCCGCACCACCCACCCCAATGGCCACGACGGCTATCAGGGGGTGATCATCGTCAAGAAGGGCTCGGGCATCACGCTCGACAAGCTGCTCGCCTGCGGCAAGACGCTGGACTTCGGCATGGGCGACGCCAAGTCGACCTCGGGCACGCTGGCGCCCACCACCTATCTCTTCGGCCCGCGCGGCATCGATCCCACCACCTGCTTCAAGACCGTCCGCTCGGCCAGCGCCGAGGCCAACCTCTATGCGGTGGGCTCCGGCGTCCTGCCGGCGGCGACCGACAACACCCGCTCCATGGAGCGCCTGAGCGCCATTGGCACCCCGCAGTCCATCAAGACGCTGAACAGCCTGCAGGTGATCTGGACCTCGCCGACCATCCCGGAGGATCCGATGATCTGGCGCGCCGATCTCGATCCGGCCACCAAGGCCAAGATCTCGAAGTTCTTCTTCAGCTACGGCGTCGGCGACACCGACGAGGCCAAGCGCCAGCGCGCCATCCTCGACCGCATCCAGACCGGCGCCTTCAAGCACGCCGACAACTCCCACCTCCTGCCGGTGCGCGAGATCGAGGCCACCGGCCAGGTGATCGACGCCAAGGCGAAGGGCGACGCCGCGGCGCTCGCCAAGGCCCAGGCGGCGCTCGATCAGGTCCACAAGGAGATGGCGGCGCTGCCCAAGGGTTGAGCCGCGTTCAATTCCTCTCCGCTCGTTCCCGCGAAGGCGGGAATCCATCCGGCGGTGGGATCGTCAGGCCGCGACAGGCCATCTTGGCTCAGCTTGGGTCCCCGCCTTCGCGGGGATGAGCGGTGGTCAGGAGTCCGAACTCAACAGAAAATGCCCCCTGAGCGCCGCGAAGGGCTGGCTCCGGTCGTCCTGCCAGGCCTCCACGTGGACGTTGGCGATGCGGCGGCCGACCTTCCGCAAGTCCGCGCGAGCGTAGGAGGTGAGCGCCCGGCCGGGCCTGAGGTACTCGATGGTGATGTCGATGGTCTTGTGCACGCGCGCCGAGGGCTGGGCGATGGAGAGCTGGGCCAGCGCCGTCATCTCCAGGAAGGCGCCGATCACCCCGCCGTGCAGGGCCGGCAGGAAGGTGTTGCCGACCAGATGATCGGCGAAGGGCAGGACGGCGGTCATCTCGTCGCCGGCCAGTTCGGCGTGCATGCCCAGGAACCGCACATAGGGCACCCGCTGCAGGAAGGTCTCGAGTTGTTGCGCGGCGTCGTCGCTCATGTGTGCGGCCGGTTCAGCACGAAGGCCGCCTGGGCGGTGGCGATCAGGTCGGACTTGTCCACGTCCCAGGCCTCGGCGCGCACGAAGCCGATGGTGCGGGTGAGCTTGTAGCAGTGGGCCTCGGCGATCACCCCGGCGCGCGGCGCGGCCGGGCGCATGTAGTCGATCCGCAGGTCCAGCGTGGCGGTCGAGAACGGCTCGGCGCCGGCTGCGGCCGCCATGGCCATGCCGCAGGTGTGGTCCAAGAGGCTGGTGACGACCCCGCCGGCGATGACGCCGGTGTCCGGATCGCCCACCAGGTCCTCGCGCCAGGGAACCTCCAGCGAGCCGCGGGCGTGCGCCACGGAGACGAAGCGGAACCCCAGCGCCGCGGATTGGGGCGTGCCGCCCACCATCCGCTGGGACATCTCGCGCATGTAGTCGGGGGCGTCGGTCATCGCCAGTGCGGTAGGACCGAACCCACGCCTCGGTCAATGCGGCTTCTATGGGCGGAGCCTCTGAACGAACCTTCGGGGCCGCGCAGGCCTCGCCCTAGCTGACGCCGTCGGGGACCCCGTTGGTCATGGGCGGCGGTCCGCAGCGCCCGGCGCGGGCCTGGACCACATAGAACAGCGCCCGGCTGGCCGTGAAGCTCGAGTGCTCGGCGAGCGGGGTGGTCGGCGCGCCGGTGATGATGCTGCTGGCCTCGACGTCCGAGCCGGGCTGGGAGAGCGCCTGCTGGTTCCAGCGGGCGAGCTGGGTGTTGCAGGCCGCCACGGTGGCCTCGGCCACGGCGGCGGCCGGGTCGTGCGAGGACGCGAGGCTGTAGGCCCACTTGCGCACGCAGTCGTCGACCGGGGCGGCGCCTTCTGAGCCCGCGACCACCGTCGCCGGCTTGGCCGCCGGCTTGAAGTCTGCGCAGACCTTGGGGTTGGCGGCCATGTCGTGGCGTTCGTCACAGGCAGCCAGGCCCAGGGCGGCGAGCGCCAGGACGGCCGCAATGGAATTGCGCTTCATGGGTTGGACCTCGGTTGAACGTGGACGGTGCGTGGGCGGCGGTGTCAGGGGCGGTAGACAGCGGCCGCCGGCGTGACGAGGGGGTTGCCGTACTGGTCGTAGTAGACCTTCGGCGCCGGGCCGTAGCCCTGCTGCGAGGCATAGCGGCTGCGGTTGTTGCGGTAGGCGGCGTGGCGCGAGCCGCCGCAGCCGCTCTTGGCGATCTCGTGGCCGAGCACCGCCCCGCCGAGGCCGCCGACGACCGCGCCGCCGCCGCCCTTGGAGATGGAGTTGCCGATCAGCGCGCCACCGAGGCCGCCCAGCACCGTGCCGGTGGTCTTGCGGCTCTCGCACGAGGCGTTGGCGGCCGTGGGCCCGGCGATCAGGGGCAGGGACATGGCCGCCGCGAGAGCGGTGAGGGCGAGGAACTTGCGCATGGCTTTGGATCTCGATTCCGTGAACTGAGACCCTCACAACGCGCGAGACCGTGGAGGGATGCAGAGCGGGTTCGTCCGGGTCCGGAGCGCCTCAGCCCGGCAGCAGCGCCTCATCGCTCAGGAACTGCATCAGGTCGCCGCCGGAAAACAGCACGCCGCGGATTCCCGCGCGCAAGGCGGCCTCGATGTCCGACGGCTTGTCGCCGACCAGGAGCGAGGCTTCGCGGTCGATGGGCCAGTCGGCCAGCGCCTGCAGGATCATGCCGGGGTTGGGCTTCCTGAGCGGCGGGTCAGGGTGGCGGTAGGCCTCGACGGGCGCTTCGGGGTGCTGGGGCGCGTAGTAGAAGGCGTCGATCCGCCCGCCCACCTGCGCCAGGTCCTCCGCCATACGCGCGTGGAGAGCGTGCATGGCTTCCTCCGTATAGAAGCCGCGCCCGACGCCCGACTGGTTGGTCACCACGATCACCAGCCAGCCGGCCCGGTTGAAGGCCGCCACCACCTGCTTGGCGCCGGCGATCCAGCGGAAGTCCTCCCAGCGGCTGACATAGCCATGGTCCTCGTTCAGCACCCCGTCGCGGTCGAGGAACAACGCGGGGCGGGGTGTCGGGGTCTCGGGCACGGCGGGACTATAGCGGTGCGTGCCGCCGCAGGGCGATTTCAAAAAGCCCGCATCGACGTCTAAGCTCGCCGCCTGGCCCGAGGTGACCCGTTGACCGCCGTCCTGACCCTCGACGACCTCACGGTGGATTTCGACACCCACGACGGCGTCGTGAACGCGGTGCGGGGCGTCTCGTTGTCCATCCCGCGCGGCGAGACCCTGGGCGTGGTCGGCGAGAGCGGCTCGGGCAAGAGCCAGACCTTCATGGCGGTGATGGGCCTGCTCGCCCGCAACGGCCGCGCCTGCGGCTCTGCGAGGTTCCTCGGGACCGAACTCCTGGGCCTCAGGCCCCGGGCGTTGAACCGCATCCGCGGCTCGAAGATGACCATGATCTTCCAGGACCCGCTCACGGCCCTGACGCCGCACGTGCGCATCGGTGAACAGATCGCCGAGCCCCTGCGCCTGCACCAGGGCCTGAGCGGCCGGGACGCCGCGGCGCATGCGAAGCGCTGGCTGGAGAAAGTGCGTATTCCCGACGCGGCCCAACGCCTGCGGCAGTACCCGCACGAGCTCTCCGGCGGCATGCGCCAGCGGGTGATGATCGCCGCGGCCATGGCCGGCGGCCCGGAGCTGCTGATCGCCGATGAGCCGACGACCGCGCTCGACGTCACCGTCCAGGCCGAGATCCTCGACCTGATGGCCGAGCTTTCCCGCGAGACCGGGACCGCCCTGGTGCTGATCACCCACGACATGGGGGTTATCGCCAAGCTCGCCGACCGGGTCTGCGTGATGAAGGACGGCGTCTTCGTCGAGGCGGGCTCGGCCGAGCAGGTCTTCCACAGCCCGCAAACCGCCTACACGCGCAGCCTGCTGGACGCGATTCCGCGCCTCGACCGCGAAGGGCGCGGCGGCCGGCCCGTCCTGGCGCCTGCGCCCGCAGACGCTCCAGTGATCGTCGAGGGCCGCGACGTGAAGGTCTGGTTTCCGGTCCGCCAGGGCTGGCTCGGGGCGCCCAAGGCCCTGCGCGCCGTGGACGGCGTCTCCTTCCAGGTCCGCCAGGGCGAGACCCTGGGCGTCGTCGGCGAGAGCGGCTCGGGCAAGTCGACGCTGGCGCGCGCGGTCCTGAACCTGATCCCGGCCACGCAGGGCAGTGTCACCCTGATGGGCCGCGACATCACCCACGCCGAGCGCGCCGCGATGCAGTCAGCCCGAAAGGATCTCCAGATCGTCTTCCAGGACCCGCTGGCCAGCCTCGATCCCCGCGTCACCGTCGGCTCGTCGATCGCCGAGCCGCTGCAGGTGTTCCGCCCGGGCCTGACGCGCGCCCAGCGGGACGCGGAAGTCGCCGCCATGATGGCGCGGGTCGAGCTCGATCCCGGCCTGATCAACCGCTACCCGCACGAGCTCTCCGGCGGCCAGAACCAGCGCGTGGGGATCGCGCGGGCCATGATCCTGAAACCCCGCCTGGTGATCTGCGACGAGGCGGTCTCGGCGCTGGATGTCGGGGTCCGCGCCCAGATCATCGACCTCCTGATCGCGCTGCAGGCGGAGTTGGGCCTGGCCATGGTCTTCATCAGCCACGACCTGGCGGTGGTCCGCGAGATCAGCCACCGGGTGCTGGTGCTCTACCTCGGCCGGGTAGTGGAGAGCGCCACCCGCGAACAGATCTACCAAGCGCCCCAACATCCTTACACAAGAGCGCTCCTCTCGGCGGCTCCGATCCCCGACCCGGCCATCGAGCGCACTCGCAGGCGTGTCAGGCTCTCCGGCGAGCCGCCCAGCCCCATGGACCCGCGCGCGGCCCTGCGCTTCCTGCCCTCGCGCCTGCCGGCCGATCCGAGCGCGCCCTTCGCCGCGCCGCAGCTGAAGGAGGTCGCGCCGGGCCATCTGGTGGCGGAATTCGATCCGCCCGCCGAAGCAGCGTAGAAGCGCAGCCGTGAGCAAGATCACCCCTGTCCTGATGTCCGGCGGCGCCGGGACGCGGCTCTGGCCGCTCTCGCGGCGGGCCAGGCCCAAGCAGTTCCATGCGCTCGGCGGCGAGCGGACCCTGATTCAGGACACGGCCCTGCGCTTCACGACCGAGGCCTTCGGGCCGCCGGTGGTGATCTGCAACGCCGGCCATGCCGACCTGGTCGACGCGCAACTGCGCGAGGTCGGGGTGAGCGCCTCGCTGATCCTCGAGCCGCAGGGCCGCAACACCGGGGCCGCGGCGGCCGTCGCCGCGGTGGTCGCTGAGCGGGACGGCTGCGAGCTGGTGCTCCTGCTGAGCGCCGACGCCCGCGTGAACGATCCCGCCGCCCTGCGCGCCGCCATCGCGGCGGGGACCCCGGCGGCTGAGGCCGGGTCGCTGGTGATCTTCGGCATCAAGCCCACGGCTCCGGAGACCGGCTACGGCTACATCCGCGCCGAACCCGGCGACGGGGCGGTGCGCAAGGTCGCCGCCTTCGTGGAGAAACCCGACCTCGCCACCGCAAAGGGCTATGTCGCCGACCCGGCCATGAGTTGGAACGCCGGCATCTTCCTCTTCCGCCCCGACGCCTTCCTGGCCGAGGCCGAACGCCTCGCGCCCGATCTCGCCGCCGCCGCCCGCGCGGCCGTCGCCGGGGCGCCGCGCCAGGGCGACACCCTGCAGCTCGGCGCGGCCTTTCTGAAATGTCCCGCCGTCCCTGTGGACGTCGCCGTCTTCGAGAAGACCGACAAGGCCGTGGTGGTCCTGGCCGATATCGGCTGGAGCGACGTAGGCGCCTATGACGCGCTCTGGAGCGAGGGCGCGAAGGATCCGGCCGGCAATGTGCTGCGGGGCCCGGCGATCGCCGTCGACAGCGCCAACAACCTGGCCATCTCCGACGGTCCCACGGTGGTGCTGGCGGGCGTCGAAGACCTGGCGGTGATCGTCGAAAACGGGGTCGTCCTGGTCACCCGTCGCGACGCCCCCGGCGCCGTGCGGGCCGCGGTCGAGGCCGTGAAGAAGGCCGGCCGGGAAGATCTCCTCTAGACGCTGCATTGCAGCAGAGGCGAGGCGCCGTTAGGTTGCGCGCCTTTTCCGCCCGAACCTCCTCCAACCCCCGGCGCTCCCATGACCCTTGCCTTCGATGACATCCTCGCAGCCAAAGACCGGCTGCAGGGTCATATTGAGCGCACGCCCTGCCGCCATTCGCGGACGCTCTCGGAGATCACCGGTGCGGACGTCTGGGTGAAGTTCGAGAACCTGCAGTTCACCGCNNNCCGGTGACCATCGTCATGCCCCGCGGCACGCCCTTCGTGAAGGTGCAGCAGACCCGCGCCCACGGCGCGGAGGTGGTGATCGAGGGCGAGGGCTACGACGAGGCGTCGGCCGTGGCCATGCGTCTGCGCGAAGAGCGCGACCTGGTCTTCGTCCATCCGTTCAACGACCTCGACGTCATGGCCGGCCAGGGCACCGTGGCGCTGGAGATGCTGGAGGACGTGCCGGGCCTCGAGGTCCTGCCGATCCCCATCGGCGGGGCGGGCCTGATCGCCGGCATGGCGACCGCCGCCAAGCACGTGAAGCCGTCGATCAGGATCGTGGGCCTGGAGCCGGCCATGTACCCCTCGTTCACCGCCCGTATGCGCGGCGTCAACGCCGGCGCGGCGTCCGGCGGGGCGACCATCGCCGAGGGCATCGCCGTCAAGCAGGTGGGCGACCTGAGCTACTCCGTGGCCCGCCCGCTGGTGGATGAGGTGGTGCTGGTCGAGGAGCCGTTCTTCGAGCGCGCCATCGCGCTCTACTGCAATGTCGAGAAGACCGTGACCGAGGGCGCGGGCGCGGGCTCGCTCGCCGCGCTCCTGGCCTTCCCGGAGAAGTTCCGCGGCAAGACCTGCGGCCTGGTGATCACCGGCGGCAATATCGACACGCGCCTCCTGGCCTCGGTGCTCACCCGAGAGCTGGTGCGCGAGCAGCGGATCGTCAGCCTACGGATCATCGGCGACGACAGGCCCGGCCTACTGGGCACCGTCTCGGCCATCATCGGCCGGATGGGCGCCAATATCATCGAGGTGGCGCACAATCGCCTGGCCCTCGACGTGCCGGCCAAGGGCGCGGAGTTCGACATATTGATCGAGACCCGCGACGCCCAGCACACCCAGGAAATCATGGACGCCCTGCGTGAAGCTGGGTATCCGCCCCGCGCCGTCTGAGAAGGTTCAGTTCTATGTTTCGTATCCTGATGATCTCCCTCGCCGCGCTCAGCCTGACGGCCTGCCAGGCCAAGAAGTCGGTGACGGCGGATGCGCCGGACCAGGCCCAGGGCCCGGTCGCCCCCGACCAGTCCAAGGCCGCCAAGGCCTTCCTGGCCAAGAACGCCAAGGCGCCCGGTGTCGTCACCCTGCCCGACGGCCTGCAGTACAAGATCGTCTCCTCCGGCCCCGCCACCGGCCTGAAGCCGCATCTCAACGACGAGGTGAAGGTCAATTACGAGGGCAAGCTGATCGACGGCACGGTGTTCGATAGCTCCTACGAGCGGGGCCAGCCCGCCGCCATGCCGCTGAAGAACCTGGTCAAGGCCTGGCAGGAAGCCATCCCCATGATGCGCCCGGGCGACGTCTGGATGCTCTACGTCCCGCCCGAGCTGGGCTACGGCGCCGAAGGCCAGGGCGCGATCCCGGGCAATGCGGCGCTGATCTTCAAGATCGAGCTGATCGACAGCCTGCCGGGGCCCGGCACCATCGAGCGGGGCTAGGAAGAAAAACCCCGCTCATCCCCGCGAAAGCGGGGACCCAGGTGTTTTTCGTTTCGGACTAAGACTGAACCACGGAAAGAGCACGGAAGGCGCGGAGCCAGTTTCACATGGAATATCCCGACGACGACAACGGCGCGGCGCTACGGAACATGGAGGCGTCGGGAGACGATCTATCAAAGCGGCGGGTGATCGACTTCTCAGTCGTCTTTGATGGACCCGACGAAGCCCGGACGTTTCAGGACCGCGTCAAGAGTGCTGAGGTTAGCGCTGTCGTCGAGGATGCAGGAGACGGGCTCGTGGATGTGACCGTCAGCGTGGAGATGGCACCGACTCACGCGTCAATCTCGGAGTTTGAGGCAAAGCTTGATCGCCTCGCGTCTCTACTTGGAGGCCGGAACGACGGCTGGGGATGTTTCTCCGTCAAATAGTCGGACGCCCACCGATCTGCGCGCCTTGCGCCTTCCGTGCTCTTTCCGTGTTTTCCGTGGTTCAAAAAACCTGGGTCCCCGCTTCCGCGGGGATGAGCGGATTTGGGTTTAGGCCTCAGAGCCGCCTGCGCATCCCCGCGTGGCTCTTCACGAAGCCCAGCCGCTCGTAGAACCGCTGGGCCGCCACCCGGCTCAAGTGCGTCAGAAGCTCCATCTGTTGGCAGCCGCGCCGGCGCGCCTCGTCCATGGCCCAGGCCATCATGGTCTCGCCGAGCCCCTGGCCGCGCAGGCCTGAGCTCACCCGGACCGCCGAGACCAGCGCCAGCTCCGCCCCTTGGTTGGAGAGGCCGGGGATGAAGGTCAGCTCCAGGGTGCCGACCACGCCGCCGCCCGCGTCCTCGGCCACCGCCAGCAGGGTGCGCGGATTGGCGGCGATCGCCTCGAAGGCCTCGAGGTAGCCGGGGGCCGGCGGGTCGGAGACCACCTCGCGCGAAGCCCCCAGGTCGTCGTCGGCCAACAGGGCCACGATGGCGCCCACGTCCTCGCGGCGCGCGGCGCGCATCGTGATCGGCAGGCTCAGGCCTTGGCCTCCGCATTGCGGCTGACCGCCACGATCATGAAGGCCAGCGCCACGCCCACCAGACCGCCCGCGATCATCCCCTGCAGCCAGAACATCGCAGGCGGGGTCTTGAAGAACATCGACGAGGCGTTGGCCAGGAACGCGCCGGGCAGGGCGCCGGCCACGGCCAGGTAGGCGCAGAGCCGGCGCGTCGACATGGGCCGGGCCGGCAGGACCTCGGCGTTGGCCACGTCCTTGCTGATCGTCCGGCGGCTGAGGAAGAAGCAGAGCATGGCCAGGGGGGTGATCGCGGTGGAGATATAGACGGTGGCCTTGATGCCGTGGGCCGAGGCCGCGCCGCAGGTCGCCTTGGCGGCGCCCAGCGCCGTGCGGCAGGCCTGCACGTCGAGGCCGCTGCCGATCAGGTAGTGGTTGGTCATGGCGTCGGTGGTCATGCCGAAGGCGGTCGGCCCGCCGCCCAGGCCGATCATGTTGATCACGAACAGCAGCACCGCGGCGCTGAGCGCGCGCATGGCCGGGGGCGCCAGGGTCTGGACGCCGCCATAGACCGGGCCCCACCAGGCGCCGACGGCGATGTTGGGGATCACCAGCAGGATGAGCGCCAGCAGCATGTTGTCCGTGCTGACGGCGAACCAGAAGATCGGCAGGCTGACGAAGGGCACGAGCAGGGGGAAGAGCGCATAGCTGCGGATGTCCTTGGCGCCCCAGCGGTCGGCGAGCACCCCGCCCAGCCAGGAGCCGAAGGCCCCGCCGAAGCCGGCGCCCAGGCCGAGCGCCAGGCTGATGAAGCCCAAGGGCGGCCTGCCGGGCGCCGGCGCCATGCCGAACTGCCCGGCCAGCACGGTCAGCTCCTGGGCGTGGTTGCGCAGGAAGAAGGGGGTCATGAATTGGCCGTGGGCGTAGCTGACGAAGGAGGTCAGCGCGCCGCCGAGCGCGAACAGCCAGAAGGTCGGCCGCTTCTCGAGCGTCGAGAACACCATCAGGAGCGAGATATGGCTCGACGCATTGGCCGAGGCCTGGGCGGCGCGGCTGAGCTGGCTGCGCGGCTCGCGAAGCGTGAGGGCGGTCAACGTCGCGAAGGCCAGGCCCGGCGCGCCGGCCACCAGGAAGGCGGTCCGCCAGCCATAGTGCTCGGCCACGATCCCGCCGATCGCCATGCCGAGCAGGGTCCCGATGGAAATGCCCATGGAATAGATGGCCAGCGCCGTCGCGCGCTTCTGCGGCGGGAAGTAGTCGGCGAGCAGGGAGTGCGCCGTGGGCGAACAGCCGGCCTCGCCGATGCCGACGCCCGCCCGGGCCACGGCCAGCAGGCCGTAGTTCCGCGCGTATCCCGACAGCACCGTGAAGCCGCTCCACAGCGCCAGCGAGATGGTCATCACCCAGGGCCGGTTGGCCTTGTCCGCCACCCGCGCGATCGGGATGCCGAGGATCGTATAGACCGCGGCGAAGAAGATGCCCCCCAGCGCCCCCATCTGGGTGTCGGTCAGGTGGAGGTCGTTCTTGATGCTCTCGCCGATGGTGGTGATGATCTGCCGGTCCAGGAAATTGACCGTGTAGATCGCCACCAAGAGGGTAAGCGCATAGCGGCCATAGCTGGCGCTGACCGGCGCGAACCGCGGCTGCGAGGGCGCGGCGGCGCCCGGTTCGAGGGCAATGTCGGCCATCCTGAGACTTCCCCGATATCGTTTTTGTTGTTGGCGCCAGTTAGCCACGGCCTCGGGCCGCGCGCCATACCGCTTTCCCCAATCGCTTTCCCAAAAGGTTCGCCCAATTCACGCTGGGCGCGGGCGCTCGAAGCGCGCTCCCTTTCCCCTCGATGGGGAAAGGGTCGGGGATTGGGGTGTGCATCCGGACGTCGGGGCGACGGCCGCGTTCGGCCCCGCCGCCGCTTGAGCGTCGATGTTCATCTCGGCGGCCACACCCCATCCCAACCCTTCCCCATCGAGGGGAAGGGTGCTTGCAAACGCGCCTGCCGGAGATCGGCCACGACCGACGTGATTTGAGCCAAAGGCTTTCCTTTGAGCCGGTCGGCCCGCGGGTCTATGCCTTCGCCCCATGACCGACCTCGCCGCCGCCCGCGACATCCTGGAGACCCTGGTGGGGTTCGACACCACCTCGCGCCACTCCAACCTCGCCCTGATCGAATGGGTCGAGGCCTACCTCGACAGCCATTCCGTGCCGCACCGCCGGGTGCTGAACCAAGACGGGACCAAGTCGAACCTCCTGGCCACGGTGGGGCCCGCCGTCGAGGGCGGGGCGGTGCTCTCGGGCCACACCGACGTGGTGCCGGTGGACGGCCAGCCCTGGACCTCGGACCCCTTTTCCATCGTCGAGCGCGACGGGCGGCTCTATGGCCGCGGGACCTGCGACATGAAGGGCTTCCTGGCGCTGGCGCTGGCCGCGGTGCCCGACATCATCGCGGCCAATCCGAGGAAGCCCGTCCACCTGGCCTTCTCTTACGACGAGGAGATCGGCTGCCTGGGCGCGCCCGGCCTGATCGAGGTCATCCACCGCGAGCTGCCCAAGCCCGCCTTCGTGGTGGTGGGCGAGCCCACCGACATGGTGGCGGTGAACGGCCACAAGGGGATCACCTACTACCGGGTCAAGGTCACCGGCCGCGAGGCCCACTCCAGCCAGACCCAGCAGGGCGTCTCGGCGATCATGGAGGCGGTGAAGCTGATGGCCTCGCTCAGCGCGCTGGCCGAGCGCCTGGAACGCGAAGCCGACCCGGCCTCGCCGTTCACGCCCAAGGGCGCGACGCTGACCATCGGCATCGTCCACGGCGGCACGGCCGGCAACATCCTGGCCCGGGAATGCAGGTTCCTCTTCGACCTCAGATGCCCGCACACCCTGGACCCGCAGGCGGTGCTGGCGCCCTTCTTCGCCGAGGTCGCGGCCATGGACGCCGCGCTGAAGCTCCGCGCCCCGGAAGCCGGGGTCGAGATCGAGCTGCACTCCAACGTGCCGCCCTTCGCCCCTGAGCCGGACGGGGCCGCGGAGTCCTTCGCCCGGCGCCTGGCCGGCGACAACGGCCCGCCCCGCGCCGTCGCCTTCGCCACCGAGGCCGGCCAGTTCCAGCGCTCCGGCCTCTCCACCGTCCTCTGCGGCCCCGGCTCCATCGAACAGGCCCACCAGCCGGATGAATATGTCGAGATTTCCCAGATGGGGCGCGGCGTGGCGTTCATGCGAAGGCTTACGGAGTGGGCGGCGGCAGGGGACTAGCGGGGTGGCGCGTTCCCCCCGTTGAAGCGGCCGAACTGCCGCGCCGACAGGACGGCCAGCAGGAAGAAGCCGAGGCCCAGCGCCGCGGCGTCCGAGGCGTCGCGCAGGTCGAAGTCGCCGACCCGGCAGACGAGCAGATAACCCACGACGAGGTTTGCGAACCCCCAGAGCACATTGACGGTCGAGGAGGAGAGGCCCTGCCCGGGCGGCTTGGCGAAGGGGCTCTGGAAGGGCCTTCCCATCATGCCGCTGACCAGATGCGGCACGGCGTTGGACAGGAACGCTCCGCCGAAGACATAGGAGACCAGGTGAAGCCACGGCATGTCACGCGCTCCTGGTCTGCAGGAGGTCGATGATCTCCTGGCTGGTTCCGGTCTCCCCCAGCCGTGGGAAGACGTTTTTCAGGCTGTAGTCGTGCGCCTCGGTTCGCATGTCGGTCATGGCGTCGATGGCCAGGGTGACGTTGAACCCCGCCTCGTAGGCCTGGCGCGCCGTCGCCTCCACGCCGGTCCCGGTGGAGACGCCGAGGACGACCACCTGGGTGACGCCGATCGCCTTAAGCCGCTGTTCGAGATCGGTGCTGGCGAAGGCGCCCCACGTGCGCTTGGTGACGACGATGTCGTCCGGCTGGCGGTTCAGCTCCGGGATCAGCTCCGTCCAGTTCTCGGGAAGCGCCCCCAGATTCGGCCGCGGCTGTTCCGTGCGGCCAGGCGCGCCGCCGGCGACGTTGATCAACACGACCGGCAGGCCCTGCCGGCGGAAGGCCTCGACCAGGGCCCGGGCGCGATCCACCACGTCGCCGATCCGCTCCTTGGGGGCCATGCCGACAATGCCCTTCTGCAGGTCGACGACCAGCAGGGCGACGTTCCGGTCGAGGGTCGTCAGGGCCATGGGGTGTCCTCGTTAGGAGACGCGTCTCTGGATGAACGCCCTGCGCAGCAAGAGGTCCAGCGGGTTCCAGGTCATGGCCCGCGCGATCTCCCAGCTGCTCGCGGTCCGCGTCGCCTGAGCCTCCCGCCGGGCCTCAAGCGCCACGTCGATATGGCGGATGCCGGCGGCCAATCCCTTGATCGGCGTCACGATCTCGCCCCGCGTCGCGTGCCGCGCGAAGAGCACCAGGGTCGCCAGGACGTGCAGCGGCAGGGTCAGCCAGAACAGCGCCGCCGGGGTGTCCTTCACGAAGACCCAGAAGCGGTTCCTGGTGCCGTGGAAGACCGCGAAGTCGCTTCGCCTGCCGCCGCTCGAGGCCGAGCCCACGTGGCGCACCACCGCGTCGGGGACCAGCAGGGTCGGCTCGCCGATCAGCCGCAGGCGATAGCCCAGGTCCACGTCCTCGCAGTAGCAGAACAGCCGCTCGTCGAAGCCGCCGAGCCTCAGGAACAGCTCGCGCTCCACCAGCATCGCCCCGCCGCAGGCGGAGAACACCCAGCCGGGCTCCAGCACGCCGGGGTTGTCATGGGTGTAGCCGCCGCGGAACGGGTAGCCCGCCAGCGCCATCACATCGCCCAGGCCGTCGAGCTTGGTCGGGTCCTCGGCCATCAGCTGGCGGGAGGTGAAGCTGTGGACGGCGGGATTGGCCTGCGTCGCCGCCATCAGCCGCGCCAGCCAGTCGGCTTGCGCATAGGCGTCGGGGTTGAGCAGGGCCAGCCACCGCCCCCTGGCGGCCTTCGCCCCCTGGTTTACCGCCGCGGCGAACCCCAGGTTTTCGGCGTTCTCGATCAGCCGGATCGCCGGGTCCGCCTTCGCCGCCGCCTGCGCGACCCGGTCGCTGGAGGCGTTGTCGACCAGGATGATCTCGAAGTCGCGCCAGGTCTGCGCGCGCACGGCGGCCAGGCATTCAGCGAGCGTCGGGCCGCTCTCGTAGACCACCACCACGATACTGACGGCGGGCGTCGCCTCAGCCTTGAGGGGCTTGCCATTCGCGCCGCGCCGCGCCATCCGAAGGGTCACTCCCACGCATCCGAGCGCACATGACGACGATCACGCCCCTGGCCCTCGCCGAAGTCCTGCATATCACGCCCAAGCGCCATGGCGATGCGCGGGGCTGGTTCTCCGAGACCTGGAGCCACAAGGCGCTGCTGGCGGCCGGCGTCGACACCCAGTTCGTGCAGGACAACCAGGCCTTCAACGCCAGGAAGGGCACGCTTCGCGGCCTGCACTTCCAGAAGGCGCCGCACGCCCAGGGCAAGCTGGTCCGCGTGCTCAAGGGGTCGATCTTCGACGTCGCCGTCGACATCCGCCCGGGCTCGCCCACCTACGGCCGCTGGGTCGGCGCCACGCTCACCGCCGAGGCCGGCGAGCAGCTCTGGGTGCCGCGCGGCTTCGCCCACGGCTACGTCACCACCGCCGACGACACCGAGCTCTTCTACAAGGTCGATGGCGACTATGCCCCTGGGCTGGAGGGCGGCGTGGCCTGGGACGACCCGGACCTCGCCATCGCCTGGCCGCTGGACGGCGAGCCGGTGCTCTCCGACAAGGACCGGGTCCTGCCGCGCCTGAAGGACCTGCCGCCGGCCGCGTTCTAAATCCATTCGCCCGCGAGGATGGGGATTCGGGGCTTTGGACCGACTCCGACCCTCAGTAGACTTTCAGCTCGCGTCGATCGCCGACAGGCCCGACGCTCCTGCTCCAGAGCGCGACCAGCGTCTCGCTGGCGCCGCTAAGCGCCTCCAACGCTCGCGGATCGCGAACCACCAAGCTGTGGCCAACGAAGGTCAGCAGGTTGCGTTCTCGAAACTGGCGCATAACTCGACTGACATGTACCGGGGTCAACCCAGTCGCTGCGGCAAGGTCGATCTGGGACAGGGGAATGGAGATGACCTCGCCAGGGGTCGGCCGTCGGCCCAGGCTGCGGATCGTCAGCCTCCAGAGCAGGTTGGCGAGCCGCACCAGCGCGGAACGGCTGGCCATGGAGTTGAGGGCCTCGAACGCCAGGTGGCTGTCGCGTTCCATCAGCCAGATGAAACGCGCGTTCAGCTGAGGATCTTCGCGGAGCAGCTAATCGTGTCGGGACTTGTCGATGAAACCAATCGTCGCCGCAGTTAGGGTGGTGGCCGAGTGGGTGTGGTTGGCTCCGGGCTCCATGCCGAAGATGGCGCCAGGCAACAGGAAGCGCGGCACGCCACATCCGCCATCTGGGTCATTCTGTGTCAGCGCCACCCATCCCGAGACAAGGTCACATACTCGAAGGCGCGGATCGCCCTGGTGGTAGATGACCGTCTCGGCCCTCAGGACGCGGACAGCCCGGTGGCTGTTTTCCGGGGGGCTAAAGCCGCGAAGCCGTATTCCGTGCCGCCGGGCAGGGCCGTTGGCCGGATGGTGGAGTGCTGGCGAAAAAATCCGCCGCCTCGCCTGGCGTCTTGCCCGCCCTCGATCTCGAGACTCATCTCCGCACCGGCGTTGCGCCAGGATAGTCGCTGGCGCCTTTCCGCCGCTCGTCGCCCAGCACGCGCTCGAGCGCCGCGCGCTGCCCAGGGTCCCTCTCGGCGAGCAGAAGCCTCTTGAAGCGGTCGATATTGGTGCGCTGCAATTCGCTGGCGGTCACGGCAAATCTCCCCAGGCGCCTGTATGCGCTAAGTAAGTGCGCCGGGGTGCAAAGGTTCCGAGTGTTCGCTTCCCGCCCATTGCTGATTTTCAGCATCCGACCCTTGTCTGGCGCCATCCGGTCATGCCCGTGACACGGAGCCCGTCTATCCGCTGGCCGAACCAGGGAGACCGGCGATGCGTTTCACAATCTCCATAAGGGCGGCGCAGGATGGTTGGAGCGTCCAGGGCGACACGCTCGAGAACGGAATGATGTTCCTCAGCGGGGCCGAGGCCGAGATCGCGGCGCGGTCGCTCGCCCAACGTTATTCTGACGTCGGCCAGCCCACCGAGATCGAGGTCTTTCTCCGCGATGGCAACCTCGCCGGACGCTATGTATCCGCGCCCGATCTGGAGGCGCCGAACACCGCCTAGCCAGGGCGGACCACGTCCACGTGCTGCCCAGCCTGAAGGACATGGCGCCGGCCGAGTTCCTGGCCCCGGCTAGAACCTCTGCGCGCCGTCCAGGCGGATGGTCGTGCCGTTCAGGAAGTCGTTCTCGACAATGTGCGCCGCCAGGATGGCGTACTCGTCCGGGTCGCCCATGCGCTTGGGGTTCGGCACCATCGGGCCCCAGTGGGCCTGGGCCTGTTCGTCGGTCAGGCGGGCGGAATAGGCGAAGGTGAGGAAGGTGCCCGGCGCGATGGCCATGGCGCGGATGCCGAGCGGCGCCAGGTCGCGCGCGATGGTGAGCGTCATGCCGATGATCCCGCCCTTGGCGGCGGAATAGCCGGCCTGTCCAGGCTGGCCCTCGTAACCGGCGATGGAAGCGGTGTTGATGACGACGCCGCGCTGGTCGGAGGCCAGCGGCTCGTTCTTCGCCATGGCCTCGGCGGCCTGGCTGGTCACGGCGAAGGCGCTGACCAGATAGACGCTGACGCTGTGGGCGAACTGGCTGAGCGGCAGGCGCGCGCCTTCGCGGTTGACCGTGCGGGCGGGCCCGGTGGCGCCGGGCGCGGGCGGGCCGCCGTGGACCACGACTGCGGCGCGCAGCGGGCCGAGGTCGACGGCCTGGGCGACGGCGGCGGCGATCGAGGCCTCGTCCATGATGTCGGTGCGGACGTAGACGCAGCCGTTGCCGAGTTCCTTGGCCAGCGCCATGCCGCGCTCGTCATTGACGTCGGCGATGACCACCTTGGCGCCCTTCTGGGCGAGCCGGCGCGCCGTGGCGCTGCCGAACCCGCCGGCGCCTCCGGTAACGAGAGCTGAGGCGTTGGTAAGGTCCATGGGGTCTTCCCTTCTCATCTGGCTGCGCGATCCCGGCGAGGCCGGGGACCGCAGTCTGGTCTACCGATGAGATGGCCTCGTGCCTACCTCGACCAACCATTCCGCCAGGACATCGGCGTCGGCTTCACCGACCAGGCGCTGCCCCCGGAGGGTCGCGAACGCCGCGCCATCCAGCAGCCGACCCAGCGCCCAAACCGCCGCCCCGCGGACCAGCGGCGAGGGGTCGTCCAGCAGCCGCTCCGCCTCCGCCGCCAGCGCCGGCTCATCCGAATTGCCGATGGCGTAGGCCACATTGCGCACGAACCGCTCGCGGCCGATCCGCTTGACCGGGCTCTTGGAGAACAGGGCGCGGAACTGAGCGTCGTCCAGCCGGGCGAGCTCCGCCAGCGACGGTGCGCGGAGCGCCTCGCGCGCCTGCAGCTTCTGCTCGGCGGCGACCGCGGCGAACTTGTTCCACGGACAGACCGCCAGGCAGTCGTCGCAGCCGTAGATGCGGTTGCCGAGCGCCTCGCGAAACTCCCGCGGGATAGGCCCTTTCAACTCGATGGTCAGGTAGGAGATGCAGCGCCGCGCATCGAGCTGGTAGGGCGCCGGAAAGGCCTTGGTCGGGCAGACGTCCAGGCAGGCGTGGCAGGTCCCGCAGGTGGTGGTTTCCGGCGCGTCGGCGGCCAGCTCCAGGGTCGTCAGGATCGAGCCCAGGAACAGCCAGGAGCCGAACTCGCGGGAGACCAGGTTGGTGTGCTTGCCCTGCCAGCCCAGCCCCGCCAGCTCCGCCAGCGGCTTTTCCAGGAGCGGCGCGGTGTCCACGAACACCTTCAGCTCGCCGCCGAACCGGGCCTGCACCCAGCGGGCCAGCGCCTTCAGCTTCCCCTTGATCAGCTCGTGATAGTCGTCGCCCTGGGCATAGACGCTGATCGCCGCGCGGGTGGGGTCGCTCAGCGCCGCCAGCGGGTCGTGGTCGGGACCGTAGTTCATCCCGAGCACGATGGCCGATCGGGCGTTCGCCCACATGGCTCTGGGGTGGGCCCGGCGCTCTGCTGTGTCGGCGATCCAGTCCATCTCGCCATGGCGGCCCGCGCCGACGAACTCGGCCAGCTTGGCGCCCGCCGGCCAGGCGTCGGGGATCGGGGTGAAGCGGCAGGCGTCAAAGCCGAGCTTGATGGCCTCGGCGCGGATCAGGTCTTCGGGCCCATCACCAACAATAGTGTCAGAAGTCGAGATCGTCATAATGCCTGGCGGGCGTCAGGCCCGGCCAGCGGTCCGCCAGCAGCGGCCGGAAACACGGCCGGGATTTCAGCTTCATGTACCAGGTCTTGACCGCCGGGAAGTCTCCCCAGGGCATGTCGCCGCAATAGTCGATCACCGACAGGTGCGCGGCCGCCGCGAAATCGGCCAGCGACAGCCTTCGCCCGGCCAGCCACTCACGCTCCTGCAACAGCTTGTCGATGTAGAACATGTGGGTCCGAAGGCCGTCGCGGCCCTGGCGCAGGTTGTTGAGGTCGGGCGCCCCCAGGCCCAGCAGCCGCTTTTCCATCTTCTCGTGCAGGATGTAGCCGCCGGCCTCGTATTCGAACTTGCGGTCGAACCAGGCGAGCAGGCGCCTCGCCTCGGCCCGTTCCGCGGGCTCCCGGCCCAGGAGCGCGGGTTCGGGAACGGTCTCCTCCAGGTGGTCGAGGATGGCGCGGGCCTCGCAGAGCACCAGCTGCGCGTCGCCCCCCTTCTCGTCCAGGGCGCTCTCCACCAGCACCGGGATCATCCCCGAGGGGTTCAGCGCGGTCAGCTCCTTCGGCCGCTCCCAGTAGCGGACCTGGACCTCGGTGAAGGCCAGCCGCTTTTCGCCCAGCACCAGGCGCACCTGGCGCGAGGCGGGATCCAGCGGGAAGTGGTGCAGGGTGCGTTGGAGGGTCATATCCGGCTAACGCGAAGGGGCCCAATTCGGTCTTTGAGGGAATCGCTGGCCTCAATGGACCCCCGACCCGTTAAGGGGTCGTTTACTACGCCGCGTCCGTCTTGGGTCGGTCGCGATGATGACCCTCGGCGAAGGCCCCGCCGTGCGGCTCGGCCCGGCCGCGCGGATCGGCGTGGATGATGATGTCGGCCGAGGGGAAGGCGCCCAGCACCCGGTTCTCCGCCGCCACGATCACCTGGTGCGCGGTTTCCAGGGTCAGCTCCGGGTCGAGGTCCACGTGCATCTGGATGTGGACGTAAGGCCCCGAGGCGCGGGTGCGCAGCTGGTGGACGTCGGTCAGCCGCCGGTCCTCGGTCATCAGGCCCACGATTTTCGCCCGCGCGGCGTCCGGCAACTCGTGATCCATGAGCTGTCCCGAGGCCTCGCGGAATACGCTGATCGCGCCCCACAGCAGGATCGCGGCGATCGCCAGGGCGGCGGCGGCGTCGACGCCGTTGACTCCGAGCCAGGCCGAGACGCCGATGCCGACGAGCGCGATCAGGTTCGAGGCAAAGTCGGTGGCGTAGTGCGCCCGGTCTCCCGAGACAGCGACCGAACTCGCCATCTTCAGCACCCGCGTCTGCGCCGCGATCAGGACCGCGGTCAGCACGATGGACGCCACCATCACACCCATCGCCCAGCCTTCCTTCTGCAGCGGGTGCGGATGGATGAAGTCGGCCACCGCCTCGCGGGCGATCAGCGCGGCCGAGGCGAACACCAGCCCCGCCTGCACCAGGCTGGAGAAGGCCTCCGCCTTGCCGTGGCCGAACCGGTGCTCGGCGTCGGGCGGCGCGGCGGCGTAGCGCACGGCGAAGAAGGTGATCAGCGAGGCCACCAGGTCGAGGCCGGAATCCGCGGTCGAGGCCAGCAGCGCCACCGAGCCCGAGACGATCCAGACGGCGATCTTGACGCTGACCAGGACGAGAGCCGTCGCGACGGACAGCAGCGTCACGCGGCGGGTGAGGGCCGTGGTCTCGGCGGGGTTCAGGCCATGGGCGCCGGTCATGGCGGTGAATCTAGTGCGCGCGGAGGACGAGACCAGCGCGAACGACTCGCACCTTTCCCTCCCCTTCATGGGGAGGGTGGCCGAGCGCAGCGAGGCCGGGTGGGGAAACCGCGTTCAAGCGCCGACTCGGCGCTCCGGCCCACAGTTCCCCACCCGTCTCCGCCTTCGGCGTCGCCACCCTCCCCATGAAGGGGAGGGAAACGATCACGCCGCCCGCCGCGGCGCCGGCCCCACATAGCGCGACTGCGGCCGGATCAGCCGTCCGCCGGCCAGCTGCTCGCGGGCGTGCGCGATCCAGCCGGCGACCCGGCCGGTGGCGAAGACGCAGGTGAAGGCCGAGGGCGGGAAGGCCAGCGCCTCCAGCAAGAGCGCCGTGTAGAACTCGACGTTGGTCTGCAGCGACCTGTCGGGCTTCTTTTCCTTCAGGATCGCCAGCGCCGCGGCCTCCACCGCCTCGGCGAAGGCGAGGCGCCCCGGCATGATGTTGGAGCCCTCGGTCAGCTTGCGGACGGCGGCTTTCAGCGCATCGGCGCGCGGGTCGCGCACCCGATAGACCCGGTGGCCGAAGCCCATCAGCCGGTCGCCGCGCGCCAGGGCCCCGTCAATCCAGGCGTGCGCATTCTCCGGCGTCCCGATGGCGTCCAGCATGTCGATGATCGGCCCGGGCGCCCCGCCGTGCAGCGGCCCCTTCAGCGCGCTGATCCCGCCCAGCACCGCCGACGTCAGGCCCGCATGGGTGGACGCGATCACCCGGGCCGCGAAGGTCGAGGCGTTGAGGCCATGGTCGCTGACCGTCACCAGATAGGTGTCGAGCGCCGCGACCTCTGCGGGGCTCGCCGGCTTGCCGCGCAGCATCCGAAGCGTGTCGGCCGCATGGCTCAGCGTCAGGTCGGGGCGCACGGGCGCCTCGCCCGCCTGGGCGCGGACCATGGCCGCGGTGAACACCGCCGGCGCGGCGGTCAGGCGCAGCGCCACCTTCAGGCTGTCGCCGTCGGCGAGACGGGCGGTCAGCGCCCGCATGCCCTCGATCGGGGTGCGGTCCAAGAGGCCGGAGTCCAGCGCCGAGACCTCCTGGAACACCTCCAGACGCGCCGCGGCCAGCGCCGGCGCCAGGTCGTCGGGCAGGTTCTCGAAGAAGCCGTCCCACAGCAGGCGCGTGACCTCCTCGAAGGTGACGCGCCCCGCCAGCTCGTCCAGCGAGCGGCCGCGGATGATCAGCCGCCCCGCCTGGCCGTCGACCTCCGACAGCACCGTGTCCACGGCGACGACGCCTTCCAGTCCATCCGACATCTTGGGTCTCCAGAACCTGCTTGCAGCTCGCCAGAAATGCCTCCATTCTTGCATCGTCAAGATTGATCAATGTAATCAATATATGCCTGCAACCGCCGACTGGATCGCCGCCGAGGAAGCCCGCGACCGCCTGGGGGTCCGTCCCCAGACGCTCTACGCCTATGTCAGCCGCGGCCGGGTGCAGACGCGCGCCGATCCGCGCGATCCGCGCCGCAGCCTCTACCGCGCCGCCGACATCGCGGAGCTCTCGGAGCGCAAGTCGCGCAGCCGCAAGGTTTCCGAGGTGGCGGCCGGCGCCATCTCCTGGGGCGAGCCGGTGCTGGCCTCTTCGATCACCACCGTGGCCGGCGGGCGCCTCTTCTACCGCGGCCGCGACGCCATCCGGCTCGCCGACACCGAGACCCTGGAATCGGTGGCCCGCCTGCTGCGCGGCGGCCATGGCGCGGCCCTGAAGCGCACCGAGCGCCCGGCCCCGCCGGAGCATCCGGACATGCGCACCCGGGCCTATCTGGCGCTGGCCGCCCGCGCCGGATCCGATCCCCCGGCCCGCGGCCGCCATGCCCTGGCGCTGGCCGTCGAGGCCGCCACCCTGCTGGACGTGTTGACCGACGCGGTGGCCGGCGAGACCTGGGGCGGGGCGATCCACAACCGCCTGGCGCTGGCCTGGGGCCAGGGCCCCGGCGGGCCGGGCGCGGACCTGATCCGCCGCGTCCTGGTGCTGGTGGCCGACCATGAGCTGAACGCCTCGGCCTTCGCCGCCCGGGTGGCCGCCTCAACCGGCGCGAGCCTCTCGGCCAGCGCGCTGGCGGGCCTGGCCACCCTCTCGGGACCCCGTCATGGCGGCGCCACAGCCGCGGTCCGCACCTTCGCCGCCGAGGCCGCCCGGCTCGGGCCCCGCCAGGCCATCGCCAACCGCCTGGTCGAGGACCGCGTCCTGCCGGGCTTCGGCCACATGCTCTATCCGGACGACGACCCGCGCGCCGCGGCGCTCCTGGAGCGCTTCACTCCGCCGCCGGACCTCAAGGCCCTGCAGGAGGCCGTGAAGGCCGTCACCGGCCTCGCCCCCAACGTCGACTTCGCCCTGGTGGCCGGCTGCGAAGCCCTGAAGCTGCCGCCCGACGCCCCCTTCGCGCTCTTTTCCGTGGCCCGCTGCGCCGGCTGGATCGCCCACGCCATAGAGCAGGGCCAGGCCGACACCCTGATCCGCCCCCGGGCGCGGTACGTGGGGCCCGAGCCCGACTTCGGCTGACCAGGCTAAAATCCGCTCATCCCGGCGAAGGCCGGGACCCAGATCTCAAGGCTCAGTGGCTGATTGGTCTTGCTCTGAGTTCACAGCGCCCGCATCCCAGCTATCCCATCTGGGTCCCGGCCTTCGCCGGGATGAGCGGTTCAATGCCTACCCCGCGAAGAACTCCTGCCGCGCCTTGAGCAGCACGCGGACCAGCTCCCGCTCGCCCATGTCCAGGAAAGGGTTCCAGATGTCGAAGATCAGGATGACCCTGAGTTCGTCGGCGTCGTTCCAGGCCTCGTGCTCGATGGTGTCGTCGAACACCCAGGCCTCGCCCATCTTCCATTCGCGGGTCTCGTTGCCGACCCGGAACCGCGCGGGCCCCGGCAGGATCAGCGGCAGGTGGCACAGCAGGCGCACATTGGTCGAGCCGGTGTGGGGCGGGATGGCCGTGCGCGCCGCGAGCGCGGAGAACATGGCGGTCGGCGCAAAGCCCGGCTGGTCGGCGAGCGGCAGGCGGTCCAGCAACGCCGTCGTCTGCGGACAGAGCTTGCATGCCGCCTCCTGGCGCTTGCCGTCGCGCCACAGGTGGAGCGAGCTCCAGAGCCGCGAGTGGTTGAGCTCCCCCCACTGGTTGACCGGTGTCCCCTTCGGATAGGCGATGTAGGGAGCGAAATCGTCCTTCGCCGCGGCCAGCGCGCCTTCCAGCTCGCCGCGGATCATGTCGGTCGCGGCCTCCAGCTCCTCGAACCAGGGGAAGAGGCTGCGGTCATAGAACGGGATCGCCGGCAGCCTGGGATAGTGCAACAGCAGCGGCTCCTGGGTGTAGACCCTGGTGCGGCCGGCGAAGATGCCGACGCTCTCGTCGAACCGCCGCCGGGCCTCGCCGGAAACCTCGGCCTTCACCGCGCCCGTGCGGGCCAGGAGGTGCGCCTCCAGCCCGGCCATGGTCCTGGCCACCACCTGGCGCGCGTGCTCCGTCGGCGCCCGAAGCGGCGGCGGCATCTCGTCGTCCGCCGGGACGATCATCAGGGCGTTCTTGTAGATCGCCGCGGCCGCCCGCTCGCCGCTCGTCCGCTCGATCAGCGCCCCCTTCGAGAGCAGCGCCACGAAGTGATAGGGGTCGAGGCTGAGCGCCTCGTCGATGGCGCCGAGCGCGCCGATCAGATCGCCGGCGGCGCGGTGTGTCATGGCCCGCTGCAGGGCCGCCTGCACGCCCGCCTCAACGTCCGGTTGGCGGCTGTCCGCCGANNGGGGAAAGGCGGATAAACGCCTTCTTCACCATAGCGGCTCACTCCTCAGGACCGCGGCGCAGCGGGGGAACGCATGCAAGACTGGATTCACGCCATCATCCTGGGCCTGGTCGAGGGCCTGACCGAGTTCATCCCGGTCTCCTCCACGGGCATGCTGCTCTTGAGCAAGCTGGCGCTGGGCATCAAGGATCCCTTCTGGGACACCTTCACGGTGCTGATCCAGCTGGGCGCGATCCTGGCCGTGGTGGTGATCTATTTCGGCCGGCTGTGGAACATCGCCATGCTGCTGCCGACCCAGCCGCGGGCGCGCAACTTCGTGCTGGGGCTCTTGATCGCGTTCATCCCGGCCGCGGTCGCGGGCCTGCTGCTGCACGACACCATCAAGCAGGTGCTGTTCGAGAGCCCGAAACTGATCTGCGGCTCCCTGATCGTGGGCGGGGTGGTGCTGCTGCTCATCGACCGCTATGCGCCCTATCCGACGCGCAGAGACGCCATGGCCCTGCCGTTCGGCACCTGCCTCGTCATCGGCCTTTTCCAGTGCCTGGCGCTGCTGCCCGGCGTCTCCCGCTCCGGCGCCACCATCGTCGGCGCCATGCTGATGGGGGTCGAAAAGCGGGTGGCCGCCGAGTTCTCCTTCCTGCTCGCCATCCCGGTGATGGCCGGCGCCTTCACGGTGGACGCCTGGAAGAACCGCCACGACCTGGCCAACACCGGCCACATCGAACTGGTGGCCCTCGGCTTCGTGGTCTCCTTCATCGTGGCCTTCGCGGTGATCCGCGCCATGCTGGCCATCATCACGGCCCGCGGCTATGCCCCGTTCGGCTGGCTGCGCATCCTGATCGGCGGCGTCGGCCTGGCGCTCCTGATGACCCGCTAGGGTTCCTCGCCGGTCATCAGCCAGCGGGCGCAGTCGGCGCCCAGCTTCTCCTGCGCCATCCGCTCATAGGCCAGGCTCTCGGCGGGCGAGAGCACGTCGCGCCAGCGCCCGTTGACGCCCTTGTTGATGAAGGTGTCGGCGCCGCCCTCCCAGAAGATGCCGCCGACCGGCGCGGAGCGCTCCGGGTTGGCCTTCATGTAGTCGAAGGTGCAGTGCTCGACGAGCTGCGGCCACTTGGCCTCGGGGACCTCGATGTCCAGGAACGCCGCGATCTCGCGCATCTGGCCGTCGAGGTCGGCCTTCAGCTTGGCGAAATGCACCAGCTTGACGTTGGGCCGGTCGCGCAGCGCCCACCAGGTGCCGACGTTCTCCCAGAACGACCAGAAGGGCTGCCCGTCGTTCTCCAGCCAGGTCATGAAATAGCGGCGGACGTCGGGGTCGGCCTTGTCGAGCGGCGGCCCCACCCGCCCGGGCGTATCGTTGAGCGCCTCGAACGCCAGATTGTTGAAGTTGGCGTGGTGGTTATGCATGCTCCACATCACGTCCCGGCCGTCGCGGGCGACGTAGATGTATTTGGCTTTCGGCGACATCACGAGCGCGTCGGCCGGCAGGTGGGTCTTGACCACGCGCCGGTGCGGCTGGGCCAGCACCATCTGGCGGACCTCGGGCGGGACGATCCGCATGTCCCACCACGGCGAGATCTCGCCGATGGCCACCTCCGGATCGCCCTGATGGATCAGCTGGCCGACGATCTGCTGGGTCCAGGTCGTGCGGGACTTGGCGTAGGTGCCCACGACAATGTCGTCGTCGCGGAACGGGAAGTCGTCCCACCAGGTCGAATCCATGTGGTGGTTCTTGAGCTCGCGCGTCTTGCGCGGCATCTCACTGTAGGTCTCGGTCATATGCAGGTCCCCCTTGCGGTGACCTCAGCACATACCGGCGTTCTGAGTCTACGGATGCGCGGCTCAGATCGCCGCCAGCTCCCCTGCTTGCCTGGCCGCTAGATCGCCGCCAGCTCGCGGTCCTCTTGATCCGCGTACTGACCGCCCTTGCGGTAGCGGTAGAGGTAGCTCGGCAGCACCGCCTCCGGCGTCGTCGGCGTAATCCCCAGCTCCGCCAGGCCCGGACAGGCCCCGCTCACGACATTGTCGCTCTTGAGCAGCAGGACCTGGTCGGAGGTCACCGGCGGGGCGATGAAGGCGCCGGCGATATCGCCCGCCTGGCCCATCAGCCGGGCCACGGGCCACGGCACGGGCGCCAGGAACCGGCGCTTGCCGATCTCAGCCAACATCATCTCCATCAGCTGGCGGAAGGTGAAGGCCGCGGGGCCGCCCAGCTCATAGGTCTGGCCGGCCGCCTCGGGCGCGGCCGCGGTCCGCGCGATCGCCTTGGCCACATCGCCCACATAGACCGGCTGGAAGCGTGTGGCGCCCCCGCCCAACAGCGGCAGCACCGGGCTGATCTGCGCCATGGCGGCGAAGCGGTTGAAGAAGTCGTCCTGCGGCCCGAAGACGATGGAGGGCCTGACGATCACAGCGTCGGGATAGATCCCGCGCACGGCGGCCTCGCCCTCGGCCTTGGTGCGGGCGTACTTCGACTCCGAGCCCGCGTCCGCGCCGATGGCCGACATCTGCACGAGCCGGCTCACGCCCTCGGCCCGGGCGGCCTCGGCGACATTGCGCGCGCCCATCACCTGCACCGCCTGGAACCCCTGGCGGCCGGTCTCGCGCAGGACCCCCACCAGGTTCACCGCCGCCGTGGCGCCGGAGAGCGCGCGGCGCAGGGACGGCAGGTTGCGGACATTGGCCTGGACGATGTCGATCTGGCCCACGTCGCCCGCCAGCCGCATGGCGTAGGCCTTGGCCGGATTGCGCACCGCCACCCGGATCCGCCAGCCGGCCCTGGCGAGCTGGCGCACGGCCTGGGCTCCGATGAAGCCGGATCCGCCGAAGACGGTGACGAGGTTCTGCATGGGCATGCCGATAGACGATGCCGTCCCCTCCCGCAATCCACTCGCGCCGCGGCTTTTCGGGCCAGCCGTTGACCGGCGGGGGCGGGGCCTTTAAGGAAGCGCCCTCGCGCGATCCGACGGATCGGGCCCAGGTGGCGGAATTGGTAGACGCGCTGGCTTCAGGTGCCAGTGGCTTAACGGCCGTGAAGGTTCGAGTCCTTTCCTGGGCACCACCCTTGTTGGCAGGGCGCCTTTCCTGAGCGCCACCCTTGTTGGCAAGCCGACGACAGAAAGCCCGGCCCTTGCGGGGGCCGGGCTTCCGGTCTCGCGCCAATGCGACGAATCTAGGCGGCGAGCGCGCGCCGCCCGCGGCCACGGCGCAGCAGGCTGCCAACGCCGCCGAAACCCACGATCATCAGGGCCCAGGTCGCCGGCTCCGGCACGCCGCCGGTGATGATGTTGCCCACCCGGATCTGCTGGATGTGATCGACGCCCGGATCGAAGGTGAAGTTCAAGGTGTGGATCGCGTCTCGGCCGGTCGCGGACAGGGTGAACTTGTTCTCGCCGTTGCCCAGCGGATCGGGGAAGGCGCCGCCGTGAGGCACATCGAAGGTGAAGGCGCCGCCGTTGACTGAGAGATGCATGGTGGACGTCTGCCCGTGGCCGGTCGGCGGGCTCAGGTTGAAGGTCACCGCGTCGTAGGAGGCGGTGAAGGCGACGGACAGATCATCCATCAAATGATCGACGGCGTTGTAGTCGGACTCACCGTTGCCGTTGCTGTGCAGCATATCGTCCGTGGACGACAGGGTGACGAGGTCGCTGCCCGCCAGGCCGGTAATCGTGGCCCCGGTCGCCCCGGAGACCGAGTGAACCCCGGTTCCGCCGAATTGACCGGTCGCCAGCGTGATCGTCGCCGCTGCGGACCCCGCGCTCACCAGAAGTGCGATCGCCGAGGCTCCCGCGACAAGTGTCGTTCCAAATTTCATCGCTGACCTGATCCTCTTGCCGCCAAACCCCCTGATTGGAAGGCGTGCAACTTCACCGTAGGTTTGGAAGCGCCGCCGCCGCTTGATCCAGATTAGGCGTATGCGAAATAGGCGAGCCCGCACCGGCGTGGCCGCGAGCGTTCCGCCGCCGGGCGGGGCGTCCAATCGCGCAGGTCATGGGTATGGTGATCCGGCGCCCCTTACCCAGGCGCCTGCAGACCCTCTATATGGGGGGCTGGGATGATTGCGGAGCGAGCGTGAAAAAGGCCAACACCTTCCTGCACGAGGGCGACCTGCCGGCCGATGCGCTGGCCGGCGCGACCGCTGTCGCCATCGATTCGGAGACCATGGGCCTGCGCCTGGGCCGCGATCCCCTGTGCGTCGTCCAGCTCTCCGACGGCAACGGCGACGCCCATGTGGTGCGCCTGGACCGCTCGACCTATGACGCGCCGAACCTGAAGGCGCTGCTGGTCAACCCGGCGGTGACCAAGATCTTCCACTTCGG
>PLEH01000172.1:0-2972 GCA_003136395.1 Phenylobacterium sp. | reverse complement strand
GCTCAGCGAGGACCAGGTGGCCTACGCGGCCTCCGACGTTCTTCATCTGCACGCGCTGCGCGCCCGGCTCGACGAGATGCTGGTCCGCGAAGGGCGCGACGGCCTGGCCAGGGCCTGTTTCGACTTCCTGCCGCAGCGCGCCCAGCTGGACGTGGCCGGGTGGGAAGATGTCGACATCTTCGCCCACAGCTGACGCCATGACCGCGGTTTCGGATATGTCGATCCCACCAGGACCTTCAGCCAAGGGTGGCCGGCCCCCCGGACAAGCTCGTGGACGGACCTCGATCCAGCTCTGGCGCAAGCGCTCGCGGGTCATCGCGGTGTTCAGGATCGTCCTGCCGGCCCTGATCGGCCTGATCCTGGTGAGCCTGGCCGGCACGGTGGCCTATTCGACGCTCGCCATCCAGAAGATCAACGCCGGCCGGGCGTCCGACCCGATCCGGCTGGTCAATCCGCACTTTGTCGGTCGTGACACCCATGGGCGCCCCTTCGTCCTCACCTCGGTCACGGCCACCCGCGATCCCAACAACTATCAGCGGGTCTTCCTCGACCGGCCGGCCCTGACGATGGACCAGGACGGCCCCGATCCGCTGCACATCACCGCCGGCGCCGGCGTGTTCCATGAGGACACCGGCAAGCTGGAAGTCAGCAAGGGCGTGCGCCTCTCCGACGCCCGCGGATCCTTCGACACCGCCCAGTCGGTGTTCGACACCAAGACCCAGGACCTGGTCGGTTCAGGCCCGGTTCAGGGGCTCGGGTCGCTTGGAGAAATCCATGCGAAGTCCTATGGCGTCTATGACAAGGGCCAACGCATGGTCTTTACCGGCAACGTGCATACGCGCCTGCAACCGAAGTGAGGCTGAGCCCGTCGATGAAAAGCCTGATCGCGATGGCGGCTACTGCGGCGATGGCGCTCTGCGCCTTACCGGCCGCGGCCCAGCCGGGCAAGGGCAGCAAGGCGCCGCTGGATGTCGCCGGCGACCAAGCTGTGTATCACAACTCCGACTGCGTCTCGGTCTGGACCGGCTCGACCGAGGCCCTGCAGGACACCTCGCGCCTGCGCGCCGACACCATGATCGTGCACATGGAGGTGACTAAGGGCAAGCCGGGCGGCTCCACCTCGGCCCAGTCCACCAACGGCTGCGGCGCCACGACCAGTGTCGAGGCCAAGGGGCACGTCTACTACTTGGCCGCCGACGGCCGCCGCGTGCACGGCGACAACGCCTTCTACGACCTCAGCGCATCCACCATCACCATCACCGGCGATGTGACCGCCGTCGACGGCCAGAACGTCATGCGCGGGTCCAGGATGGTCTACAACACCCAGACCGGCGAGGGTCACGTCGAGGGCGGCGGCTCCGGCCCCAACGGCAAGAACCGCCCGCGCGGGGTCTTTTATCCGAAGAACGCCGACGAGCCGGCCGACGCGGCCCCGGACGCCGGCCCCAAGAAGAAAAAGGCCGCCAAGTGAGCGGTCGGGGGAGCAAGTGATCGCTTGAAGGTGGAACGCTTCGAAACGCCCCAGGGCGCGCCAGGCGGGGCCGTCGCAGGCGCCGGCCTGGTGGTCGACAACATCGGCAAGTCGTTCCGCGGCCGGCCGGTGGTGAAGGGCGTCTCGCTCCACCTGGCGCGCGGCGAGGTCGTGGGGCTGCTCGGCCCCAACGGCGCCGGCAAGACCACCTGCTTCTACATGATCACCGGCCTGATCCCCGTCGACTACGGCGCGATCTGGCTCGACGGCGAGAACATCACCGCCCAGCCCATGTACCAGCGCGCCCGCATGGGCGTGGGCTACCTGCCGCAGGAGACCTCGATCTTCCGCGGCATGAGCGTCGCCGACAACGTCATGGCCGTGGTCGAGCTGCGCGAGCGCGACGGGAAGCGGGCGCGCGCCATGGTCACCGAACTCCTGGAAGAGCTGCACATCGAGCACCTGCGCAATGCGCCCGCCATCTCGCTGTCGGGCGGTGAGCGCCGCCGGGTCGAGATCGCGCGCGCTCTGGCCTCGGAACCCTCCTTCATGCTGCTGGACGAGCCCTTCGCCGGCATCGACCCNNACCGACCACAACGTCCGCGAGACGCTGGACATCATCGACCGCGCCTCGATCATCCATGCCGGCGAGGTGCTGTTCGAGGGCCGGCCGGAAGAGATCGTCGACGATCCGGAAGTCCGCCGCGTCTACCTGGGCGACACCTTCGCCTGACCCTTTGGCGCGCGCCGGCCGCCTTCGGCCATCCGCTCGTTCATCAGCTTGCGCCAGCGGGCCCTGAGCGTCGCCGGCCGCTCCGGATAGCGCTCTTCCAGGAACTCGGCCTCGGTCACCCGGTCGGTCCGGAAGCTGCGGTAGTCGGTGCGAAGCTCGCACCAGGCGATCATCAGCCGCACCGTCTCGTGATAGCCCACCGCGAACGGCCAGACCGTGCGCTGGCTCACCCTGTCCTGCTCGTCGCGGTAGCTGAATGCGATCTTGTGGCCGGCGCGGATCGCGTGGCGGACCTGGGCCATGTCGAGGCCGTCCGGCGCGATGTTCCAGCGCGGCGCGGCCCGCGTGGCGGGCTCGAGCGCGAAGGGCCGCAGGCGCTCGGGCACTGCGGCCCCGATCTTGGCGATCAGGTCGAGCGCCGCGCGCGCCAGGGCCGGGTCGCCGCGGCCGGCCACCCACTGGGCGCCCAGCACCGCGGCCTCGATCTCGTCAGGGGTCAGCATCAGGGGCGGCAGGTCGTAGCCGCCGTCCAGCACATAGCCCACGCCCGCCTCGCCGCGGATCGGCACCCGTTGGGCCATCAGGTCGGCGATGTCGCGGTAGATGGTGCGCTTGGAGGTCTCCAGCTCCGCGGCCATGGCGTCGGCGGTCACCGGCCGGCGCGTGCGCCTGAGCACCTGGATGATCTGAAAGAGCCGGTCCGCGCGCCGCATCGATGCTTCCTGCCAGGATGCTGACAGGATAGCCGCCTCTCCCCCGCGAAGCGAG
>PLEH01000100.1 GCA_003136395.1 Phenylobacterium sp. | reverse complement strand
TCTGGCCGGAGTTCGCCCAGGCCGGGAAGGCGGCGATCACCGTCGAGCAGGTGATGTCGCACCAGGCCGGGCTCTCCGGCTTCCCCGATCCGATGGAGCCCAGCCTGTGGTTCGACTGGGACGCCATCTGCGCGAAGCTCGCGGCCATGGCGCCGATCTGGCCGCCGGGGACGGCCAGCGGCTATCACCCGATCACCTTCGGCTACCTGGCCGGCGAGATTTTCCGGCGCATCGACGGCCGGACCATGGGGACGGCGCTACGCGAAGACCTGGCCGAGCCTTTCGGCCTCGACCTCTGGATCGGCCTGCCGGACGCGCAGGCCGACCGGGTCGCGGAATTGCAGCGCCCGAGCGCGCTGCCGAACTTCGGCGACCTCAACGCCGCCACCCGCGCCGCCTTCCTGACCCGCTGGGCCCAGCCCGGCGGGCGGGGCTCCGACGCCTGGCGGCGGTTCGACCTGCCCTCGGCGACCGGCCACGCGACATCGCTGGCGCTCGCCCGGCTGATGGGGGCGCTGGCCAACGGCGGCTGGCTGGACGGCGAGGACATCCTGTCGCCGGCCCTGATCGCCGAGGCCGCGCGCCAGCGCATCCGCGGCCAGGACCTGGTGCTGCCCTTCGAGATAAGCTGGGGCGCGGGCTTCATGCGCAATGAGACGATCCACCCGTGGGGTCCGGGGAACCAGACCTTCGGCCACGCCGGCTGGGGCGGCTCCTGCGCCTTCGCCGACCCGGAACGCCGGCTAGGCGGCGCCTACGTCATGAACAAGCAGTCCACCGACCTCTTGGGCGATCGGCGGCCGCGGCGGCTCATCGAGGCGGCCTACGCGAGCCTCTAGTCCCCGGGACCGGTCACGGCGCGGTAGCGATGCACCGGCGGCGGCATGGGCGAGTTCACGCCCTTCACGCTCTTCCAGATAATCTCGTTGAGGCGGTGCATCGGCGCCTCGTCGGCCTCGGCGAAGTTCATCCTGGCGCTTTCCCGCGCGCCATAGGCCTTGGGCGAGTTCATCTCCTTGACGTCCCACTGCGCCGGCAGGCCCTTGAAGGGCGTCAGGTCCGGCGTGGTCCCGAAGACCGCGTAGAACGGCGTCGCGGCGGCGTCGTACTGGCTGAGCGGCGGCATGCCGAGCAGCAGCTCGATCGAGCGGACCATCGAGCTCGTCGTGTAGAGCGTCGAATCGACCATCCCGCGCTTGATGTACGGGCTGACGATCAGGCAGGCGGTGCGCCGCGCGTCCACGTGATCGGGCCCGTCCTGGGCGTCGTCCTCCATGATGAAGACCGCCATCTGCGGCCAATAGCGGCTGTGGGTCAGCCGCTCGAGCATCTGGCCGAGCGCTAAGTCCTGGTTGGCGACCATGGCCCTGGGGGTGAACGACTTCGGGTCGGCGCCGTGGGTGTGGTTCTCCTGCATGGACATGACCACGTAGTTCGGCAGGCGTTTTTCCGGATCCTTGGAGTCGTAGTTGGCTTCGTACTGGGCGAACTCGTCGAGGAAGACCTTGGCGTTGTCGGTATCGCGCACGCGGTTCTGCAGGTAGTTGGGCGAGACGTGGCCGACGAGGCCGTTGGCGCCGGAGATGTTCATCATCGGCTCGCCCGTCGAGGCCCGCGTCGCGTATTCGCCGTAGCTGCGATAGGTCAGCCCCTTGCGGCGGGCGGCGTCCCAGAGGTAGCCGCCCGACGGCATGTAGGCCATCGAGCGCCAGATGGGCTGGCTGTGGCCGCCATACTCGGCGGGCCAGGATTTCTCGTTCTGGTCGGTGGCGTAGGCCGCGTTGGCCCAGGAGTGGCCGTCCTTGCTGACGTCGCCGTCGGCGTAGCAGTTGTCGAAGGCCGCGAACTGCTCGGCCATGGCGTGCTGGTTGGGCGTGATCTGGCGGCCGAAGATCGCCAGCCGCGGATCACCGTTGGTGCGCGGCAGGTCGCCGTAGACCTGATCGTAGGTGCGGTTTTCCTTGATGATGTAGATCACGTGCTTGATCGGCGAGCCGACACCGACCTTGCTGGGCATGATGGTCGGTGACGCCGGCGGGCGGGCCTCCGCCAACAGCTTGTCGTTATAGGGCGTGTTGGCGAACACCTTCTTCGTCCAGCCCGCCAGCTTAGCCTTCAGGCCGGCCAGTGGCAGGCGCTCGATACTGGATTTCTGCAGGGTCTTGATGGTGTCGTTGGGCTCGCCCTTGGCCACCAGCGGGCTGGTCGGGCCGCGCAGGGTCGGGTGGCCGGACTCGCCCTTGCTGGAGCCGATGTAGAGGGCGTTTCCGGCCTCGCCCAGGGTGATCGCCGAGGGGTACCAGCCGGCGGGCACGAACCCCAGGACCTCGCTGTGGGCGCGCTGGGCGATGTTGACGACGGCGATGTCGTCATTGTCGGCGTTGGCCACGAACAGCAGGCGGCGCTTCGCATCAAGCGCCAGCGAGTTGGACGTCGAGCCCAGCGGCGCCTTCGGGTAGAGCGAGATGGAGAGGGTCTCCAGGACCTCGAGCGTCCGTGTGTCGATCACATAGACGGTGTTCTCGTTGGAGCAGGCCACGAACAGCCGTCCGTCGGCGCTCAGCGCCATGTCGTTGGGGTTGAAGCCCACGGGAATGGTCTTGATGACCTTCAGGCTCGCGGCGTCGACGACGCTGACGGTCTTGTCGCCCCAGTTGGAGACGAAGAGCCGCTTGCCGTCCCGGGTCAGCGCCAGTTCGTAGGGGCTGACGCCGACGCGGACGCGGCCCTTGATGGCGCCGGTCCGGGCGTCGAACTGCACCACGTCGGTGGCGGCCATGGACGTGCCGCGGTTGGCCGCCCAGACGATCCCGCGTTTGGGATCGGCCAGCACGCCGGACCACCAGATCTGGTCCATCGGCAGGGTGTTATCGACGAACTGGGCCTTGGGCTTGGGGTCGAAGCGGCCGTTCGTATAGCTCAGCGCATAGATCGGCCCGGCCGAGGCCTCGATCTTCTTCTCGCCGTTGGCGTTGCCGCCGGAGACGTAGAGGGTGTGGCCGTCCGGCGACCAGCTGAGGCCGAGCCAGGCGGTCTTCAGCGGGACCTCCTGCACCAGCTTGTGGGTCTTGGCGTCGATGACGCTGAGGCCATGCGGCAGGTAGCCGCCGTGGCCGGCCACGATCACCTTGCCGTCCGGCGAGGGGACCATCTTCAGCACCAGGTCGCCCAGGTCCGCGATGGGCTTGCCGGCCGGCGTGATCCGCCAGCCGTTCGGCAGGTCGAACCCGCCGCCCGGCGTCGGCCCGGGCAGGGCCTGGGTGGCCTCGCCGATCGGCCGGGGCCTGGATGCGGGGCCCGCGCTGAGCGCCGTCGTCGCCAGGGTTGCGGCGACGCCGCCCAGGAGAAGCAGGTGAATGGGACGCATGGGTCGGCTCCGGCCAGAGTCTGGATCGTCAGCGGCCAACTTGAGCTTAGCCATGCCCGGGCGCAACGCACGCCGTTCGTCGAGGGGGCCGGCAAGGCGCAGGTTTGCCCACCGATTGCGACGTGCCGATGAAGGCGCGGACCCGGGCCCTAGGCCCGCGCGATGTCCCGCGTCCGTCGCCAGGTGCCGTAGGCGAAGACGGCGGCTCCGCTCCAGATGAAGGCGAAGGAGGCCGCGCGCAGCGGCGTGAAGGTCTCGCCCTGGGCCACGCCGATGATGAAGCCGGTGGTCGGTCCGATGAACTGCAGGAAGGCCAGCGACGACAGCGGGATGCGCCGCGCCGCCCAGGCGAACAGCACCAGCGGCACCGCGGTCCACAGGCCGCAGGAGAGCAGCCAGGCGGTGGCGGGAAAGCCCACACCCAGGTGTCCCTCGCCCTTGGCCTGCAGCCAGATCACATAGGCGAGACCGAAGCCGGCCAGGAGCAGGCACTCGATCAGGAGCCCCGTCTGCGCCGAGGCCGCCACCCGCTTGCGCACGATCCCGTA
>PLEH01000111.1 GCA_003136395.1 Phenylobacterium sp. | reverse complement strand
CGCCCTTGCCGGCGGCCAGGCCGTCGGCCTTGACCACATAGGGCGGGTGGAAGTGGGTGAGCGCCGCCTTGGCGGCCGCCGCGTCGTCGCAGATGCGGTAGAGCGAGGTCGGCAAGTGGTGGCGGTCGCAGAAGGCCTTGGTGAAGGCCTTGGAGGACTCCAGCCGCCCGGCCGCGGCGCTGGGGCCGAAGCAGGGGATGTTGGCCGCTTCCAGGGCGTCAGCGAGGCCCGCCTCGATGGCCACCTCCGGCCCGATCACCACCAGGTCGGCGGCGATCTCCTGGGCGAGCGCGACCAGGCGTGCGACCTCGGTGGCCTTGATCTCCCGGGTTTCGGCGATCGCCGCCATGCCGGGGTTGCCGGGCGCGCAGACCAGCCGCGACAAGAGCGGCGACTGCGCAATCTTCCAGGCCAGCGCATGCTCGCGCCCGCCGGAGCCGACAATGAGGATGTTCATGGGGTGCGGCTTTCGCGCGCGCCGGTCGCGCGGTCAAGGCGAAGGTCAGTTCGGGGCGGGCGGTGGGGCTGAGGCGTCCGACGGCTCGGGCGCCGGATGCAGGCGATCGGCGGCCATGTGGCCGTAGAGCGTGTCCGCCGGCCACCTCGCCATGACGGCCGGCGCGCTGGCGCGCAGCAGCGCCATACCCTGCGCCGTCGCCCCGCGCCTGACCAGGCAGTAACCCTTGGTATTCCGCAGCCAGGCCATTCGCCAGGGGTCGTGCGGGTAGTCGGCCACGATCAGCGGTTCGGCCTGCGCCACCAAGGTCGCCGCCTCCCCGAAGCGTCCTTCAGAACACAGGAGCTCCGCGAGGTCGGTCATGATGGGTCCGCGATTGCGGTGCTTGTGGACCATGGCGGCGGTCAGGGCCGTCCGATAGGCATTTTCGGCGTCGGTGAGGTGGCCCAGTCCGCGGTCGGCCATCGCCAGGTTGTCCAGCGAGAACGCCAAGTCGTCATGCGTCTCGCTGCGCTGCGCCAGGGTGATCTTGACCGAGCGCTCCAGCAGCGGTCGCGCCTCGCCAAAGGCCCGGCGTTCCAGCTTCACGCGGGCGATGTTGTTGAGCGTGGCGGCGACGTCCGGGTGATTGGGTCCAAGGACCCGGACGTCGCTGGCAAGCGCCTTTTCCCAGTACATTTCGGCGGCGTGCGGATCGTGCTGCAGGTAGGCGATCGAACCCAGCTCGTTGTAGTCCTCGGAGACGCGGGGATGATCGGAGCCTTGGGCCTTGATTCGGATCGCCAGCGCGCTCTCATAAAGGCGGCGCGCCTCGGGGATATCCCCGCCAAAATTCTTCGTGAGGCCCATGGCCTCCAGGTCGCGCGCGATATCGGGATGGTCGCCGTGATGGGCGACATGGTCCAGCTTCAACGCCGCATCAACGTCGGCCTCGGCGCCCTTGAAATTGTCGATGGCGGCCTTGGCCTGTCCCCGGCCGACCAGGATCCGCGACACCAGTTCAGGATCCCCGTGCTCCGGATCGCGCGCCAGCGGCAGCGCTTGGTCGAAGGTCTTGATCGCTACGTCATAGTCGCCCTGCAGGCTCTGTGAATCCGCCAGCACGGCCAGTTGCCGGGCGCGGATGGCCGGCGAATTCACGCTGAGACTCATGGTCGACCGGACGATCTCGTCGCCCCGGTGATAGAAGCCGAGGTTCTGATAGACCTCGCTCAGCGTGCTCGCTAACTCGGCCTTGACCGCTGGTTCGTCGTTCAAGCTTCCGCCGATGCGCCTGGCGCCCTTGTCGAGGACCTCCAGCGCGGTGACCTGAGCGCCCCGGGCCTCGGACGGGTCGGAAACCTCGAAGAGCGACTTCACGAAGTCGACGGTCCGTTCCGCAGTCAGCGTCTTCTCACGCGCGAGGTCCCGTTGCCGCACCGCTTCGTTGCGCGACAGTACGGCGGTGACGGCCAGGGCCGACACTACGATCAGGGCGCCCGTGGAGGCGCCGGCCATCAGCACCAACTGCCGCTGGCGACGCGCCAGTTCCCGCTGCTTGAGGTCGTCAAATCCGACGCCGAGCAATCCGGCGATGATCTTCAGGACGGCGTCCTGTCGCCCGTCCGCCGATGGTCGGGCGTCGGCAGCCAGAGGCTCCGGGCCGTCCGCCAGCAGGGCCGCAGGTAGACACTCGGTGGCAGGATCGCCGGAGTGCGGCTCGCCGGCGATGATGAGGCAGCGGATCTGCGCGGAGCGGCCGGATTGCTTGAACTCCGCGATCTCCTGATTGACCCAGCGCGAGCGCGCGGCGTCCGGAGAGCAGAGGACGATCAGCGAAGCGGAGTCCCTCAGCGCCGCCTGGATCGATGCCCCGAGATCGGCGGAACTGGCCAGCTCCTTGCGATCCTGGAACACCGCCGGCAGCCGGCGGCCGAGGACGCCTAGCGCCGAGGGCTGGCCTCGCAACTTCTCGGGAACCGAGAAGCGCTCAAGAGTCCTGTGGAGCCAATCGGCCCACTTTCGATCCCGGCTGCTGTAGCTGATGAAGGCGGAGTAGCGCCAAACGCGTCCGTCTTCGACGAGCGACGGTTCCGCTCGGTCAGCCTTCGACACGTGAGCGTGCCCGGCCCCGAAGTGCGCAGCCGGCCAGACCGAAGCCGGCGATCAGGAGCGTCCAGGTGGAGGGCTCAGGCGTGGGCGACGAATCCGAGAAGGTCGCCGCCAGGAATTCGCTCGGACGCGCCGTCGTATCGTCCGGGAAGGTTATGTCGAACCCGCCGGCGACCCGGGTCAGCAGGACCCCATACGAGTCGAAGGGACATTCCGAAGTGTCCGGGCACCTGGACCAGACCGCGTCGATCGAGGTGCTGTTGCTTGTGATCGTAGCCGACTGGAAGAACTTGGTGTCCACGCCATTATTCGCTTCCGGGTCAAGGACGGTCGAGTCGTCAACGCGGCTGACGACGTCCTCCAGAACGGTGAACTGTTTCGTGAGGTCATTGGGATCGAGCGTCGCCAGCGGGTCGCCGATGAACTGGAGGTGGCCGTCGCCGATGATCAGAAGCTGGTTGGTCGTGCCGACGCCGGCGAAGGTCACCGAGTACGGCAGGATGAGGGTCGGGGCGTCGCATTGAGCACCGTCAATGTCGCAGTAGCCTTGCAGCGTCAACGGAGACACGGGTCCACTGTCGATCATCGTGCGCCGGGCTTCAGCAGACGATGCGGCAAATAAAAGGCCGCCCGCAAGCAGCATGGCAATCTGTGATTTATGAAACATCGTGGACCCCCAACATCCCTGATCTTAACGCTAGGGTAAGTATGAAATAACACAAGTCAATGATCGTCGCTCGATTGGGGAATCGCATCGGTCATTGCACCCCATCTAGGCGAGTGCTTGATGGTTGAACGTCAGACCCCGACATAACAGCCGGCGATCTGGAGAGCATTTTCCCGCCGGATCTCATGGTCCGCGCGATAGCGCTCGGCGCCTCAGCCTTCGAGGTCGAGGGAGTAGCCCGCCGAACGCACCGTGCGGATCGGGTCGTCCGTTTCGGAGACGCCCAGCGCCTTCCTGAGGCGGCCGATGTGCACGTCGACCGTGCGGGCTTCCACATAGACATCTGAGCCCCAGACGGCGTCCAGCAGCTGCTCGCGGGAGAACACCCGGCCCGGGTGCTGCATCAGGTAGTCGAGCAGGCGGAACTCGGTGGGGCCCAGATGGATCTCCGCGCCGGCGCGCTTCACCCGGTGGGCCACCCGGTCGATCAGGATGTCGCCGCGCCGCACGCGGTCTTCCGCCAGGCCCGGACGCAGGCGCCGCAGCACCGCGCGGATGCGCGCGGTGAGTTCGGTCATGGAGAACGGCTTGACCACATAGTCGTCGGCGCCGGTGTCGAGGCCGCGCACCCGGTCGGTCTCCTCGCCGCGGGCGGTCAGCATGATGATCGGCAGGTTGCAGGTCTCGTTGCGCTGGCGAAGCCTGCGGCAGACCTCAATGCCCGAGACCTTGGGCAACATCCAGTCGAGCACGATGAGGTCCGGCAGGCGTTCGTCCACCAGCAGCAGCGCCTCCTCGCCGTCGCCGGCCAGCGCCACGTCGTAGCCCTCCTTCTGCAGATTGTACTGCAGGAGGGTCGCCAGCGAATCCTCGTCCTCGACGACCAGGATGTGCGGCGTCATCTGCATGGGCGCGACCTCAGACCTGCAGCCCGTCGGTCTTGGGCCGACCGCCGATGATCTCGGCGCCGGTGATCTCGTAATGGACGATCTCGGCGATGTTGGTGGCGTGGTCGCCGATCCGCTCGAGGTTCTTGGCCACGAACAGCATGTGGGCGCAGGCGGTGATCGTGCGCGGGTCGCCCATCATGTAAGTCAGGAGTTCGCGGAACAGCGAATTGTAGTGCTCGTCGACCTCGTCGTCCTGGCTCCAGACCGCCAGCGCCCTCTCGAGGTCGGACCGGCTGTAGGCGTCGAGCACGCTGGAAAGCCGGCCCAGCACCAGCTTGCCCATCCGCTCGATGGAGCGGGTCAGCGGCGTCAGGGGGTCGCTCTCGATGATCACCAGGGTGCGCTTGGCGATGTTCTTGGCCAGGTCTCCGCAGCGTTCGAGATTGTTGGCCACCTTCATGGCGGCCACCGCGCGGCGCAGGTCGTCGGCCACCGGCTGGCGCAGTGCGATCAGGCGGATGGTCTTGCGTTCGATGTCGCGCTCGGCCTCGTCGAGCTTGTCGTCGCGGACCACCACGGAAGCGGCCAGCTCCTGGTTGCGTTTGACGACGCCGGTCACGGCGTCGGCGACCTGGGCCTCGCAGAGACCGCCCATCCGCACGCACTCGGCCGCCAGGCTGTTCAGCTCGTCTTCGTAGGATTTGACGATGTGCTCGTTCATCTGGCTCGCCCTGACACCGGACTCTGGGGAGCGCCCGTTGCTCCTTCGTCCCTATGCTACAGTCTCATGACGCTTTGACGACTGCCTCCGGAGCACCGGCCACGGGAAAGTAGGCGGAGAAGGTCGAGCCCTCGCCCTCGGCGCTGGCGACCACCAGACCGCCGCGGTGGCGGTTCATGATGTGCTTGACGATGGCCAGGCCCAGGCCGGTGCCGGACCGCGCCGCGCTCTTCTGTCCGTCCACCCGATAGAAGCGCTCGGAAAGCCTCGGCAGGTTCTGGCGCGCGATGCCGGGGCCAAGGTCGGTGAACCGCAGGACGGCATAGGTCTCCGACGAGGGATCGGGCGCCACCAGCGACAGCCGCGGGATGATGTCCGTGCTCACCCCGGCCGCCGCGGTGTCGGTGAGCCCGCTCTGCATCTCGATCCGCACCGAGGCGCCGTCGGGGGAGTATTTGATGGCGTTGTCCAGGAGGTTCTGGACCACCTGTACGATCTGGTCGCGTTCGCCGCGTACGCTCACCGAGCAGGCCGCACAGGGCCGCCAGTCGAGCTTGACGCCCCGCTGGGCGCCCAGCGGGGTCGCGGCCTCGACCACCTCGCCCACCAGCGGCGCCAGGTCGACGACGCCGCGCGGGGGCACATGTTCGTCGAGTTCGATGCGCGAAAGCGACGTCAGGTCGGCGATCAGCCGGGCCATGCGATCGGCCTGGGCCTGCATGATGCCCAGGAATTTCTCGCGCGCCGCCGGGTCGTCTTTGGCGTGGCCGCGCAGGGTCTCAATGAAGCCGGAGAGCGAGGCCAGCGGCGTGCGCAGCTCGTGGCTGGCGTTGGCCAGGAAGTCGACGCGGGTGCGTTCCACGCGCCTGACCTCGGTCTCGTCGTGGAAGGTCAGGAGCGCCAGTCGCGCCCCGTCGGCGGCGGGCGCGAGCGGCCGGGCGCGGACCCGCAGGCTGCGGGACTGGGCGCCGGTGGTCTCATAGACCACCTCGGCGTCGGCCAGGTCGAACAGCGCCCGGTCCACAGCGCCCAGCACCTCCGGATCGCGGATGGCCGAGAGCAGCATCCCCTCCTCGGCCGTTATGCGCAGGAGCTCGCGCGCAGCGGCGTTGGCGAAGACGAACCGCCGGCCGGTCAGGTCGTGGCGCTCGGAGCCGGCGACCACCAGTATGGGGTCCGGCAAGGCGTCCACCAGGGTCGCATAGAGGTTGGCGTCAGCGCGCGGCAGGGCGATTCTCCCTAGTCGAGGACCTTAGCATCCCCAGTCGTATGACAGGCCGGTGACGCCGGGCCTTTCCTGACGGCCTAAGGAACCACACCTTGGCTGTCGCCGTTGTTGCACATCACTGAGGGGCGGATCTTCGACCGGTCAACCACATGACGGACGGCAGGCCAGAAGCCGACGAGAGCCCATCGGGCGAGCCGCTCACCCGGGCCGACGCCCTGCTGCAAGAAGTCGATCACCGGGTAAAGAACAACCTACAACTGATCGCATCGCTGATCCTGCTGCAGGCCCGCCACGCGCCAGACGAAGCCGCGCGCGCGGCGCTGAAATCGGTTCTGGAGCGGGTGACCGCCATCGCCACCGTGCATCGGCGCCTGTTCCAGGGTGACCCCCTGCGCTTCGAGGTGGCCGACTTCGTGCGCGACCTGACCGGCGACCTGGCGGCGGCCGCAGGACGCGACGACCTGGAGATCGCGCTGGCGCTCGACGAGGTCGCCATTCCGTCGTCCTCCGCGGCGCCGCTGGCCCTGGTGATCAACGAGCTGCTGGGCAACGCGCTGAAGCACGCCTTTCCCGCCGGCCGCGCGGGCCGCATCACCGTCAGCCTGGTCGACCGCGGCGCGACCTGCGTGCTCACCATCGCCGACGATGGCGTCGGCATGGGCGAAACCGGGCCTTCGGCGGGTTTCGGGTCGACGATCGTCAAACTCTTGTGCCAGCAGCTGCACGCCGATCTGCAGGTCGCCGAGGCCCATCCCGGCACGCGCGTGACGCTGACCGTGCCCAAAAGTTCCGCGCCAGGGTCGGCATGATCGCCGCCGACGTCGTGGGCACGGTGGCGGCGCTCTGCTCCATGACCAGTTTCGCGCCGCAGATCGCCAAGATCTGGCGCGACCGCGACGCCGCGGAAATCTCCTTGTCGATGTACCTCGTGACGGTGACGGGCTTTGGCCTGTGGAGCGCCTATGGCCTCTTGATCGGAAGCTGGCCGGTGACGGTGTCCAACATCATTTGCGTGGCGATGTCCGGCGCGGTCCTGGCGCTGAAATGGCGGTTCAGCCGGCCGCATTGATCCAGGTGCTCTAGCCACACGGAGCAGGCGGCCTTAAGGCTTTGCCCGTTTCGCCGCCAGGGCGGCGCCGCCGGAATTTGAGTGGAAGCATGGACGAGCGTTTGGCCGCGGCGCAGGCGGCGCTGAATGCGGGCCGCGGGCCAGACGCGATTCAGCCCCTGACCGAACTCCTCGAAGCCGATCCCAACCAGTCGACACCGGTCTATCGCAGCTTGATGGTGCAGCTGTTTCGCGCCAATCGGCTCGAGGAAGGCCTAGTCTGGGGCAAGGCCGCCATCCAACGCTATCCGCGCGACGTGGAACTGCTGAACATACTGGGCGTGGTCTACCGCCGGCTGTTCCGCTACCCGGAGGCGATCGCCGTCCTCGACCAGGCGGCCAAGCTCAACCCCAAGAACACCGCCGTGCAGTCGAACCGCGGCAATGTCTTCCTGGACATGGACGACGGCGCCCGCGCCGAAGCGGTCTTCTCCAAACTGGTCCGCGCCGAGCCGCGCAACGCCGAATACGCCCGCCAGCTCGGCCGCGCGCTTCTCAAGCAGGGCCGGACCGAGGCGGCCATGAGCCGGCTGCGCGCGGCGGTCGCCCTGGACAAGACCCTGGTCGAAGCCTGGATGGACATGATCGGCGCGGAAAACCAGGCGCACCGGATCCCGGAGGCCGGCGCGCTTATCGACAAGGCGCTGGCGGCGAACCCGGACAATCCGAAGCTCCTGGAGGCCCGCGCCGTGGTCCTGCGCCGCGCCCAGCAGTTGCGCGCCGCCGAGGCCTATCTCGTCGACCTCCTGCCCCGCTTCGAAACCGCCGCCTGGGTGCATTTCCAGCTCGGCGCGACGATCGCCGACTACGACCGCGAGCGGGCCAATGTGCACCTTCGCCGGGCCACGGAGCTGCAGCCTGAGAACCTCGACTATCTGGTGGCGCTGATCGAGAGCCTTGAGCGGACCCGCAGCGGCGATGAGGGCGCCAATATCGAGGAGTCCTACCAGCTCGCGCTCACGGCCCTGACCTTCAAGCCCACCAATCCGGGACACCTGAAGGTGCTCTTCGAGGTGCTGATCCGGGTCTGCGCCTTCGACCTGATGCCTGATCTCGGGGACTTCGCCTCGCTGGGGCGCGGCTGGGCCAAGACCAACCGCCACACCGCGCTCCTCAAGCAGCTCGCCCAGGTGAAGACCCTGGACGACCGCTACGAGCTTCTGGAACAGCATCGCATCTGGGCGCGGCTGGTGGAGGCCGAGGCCGCAAGACGCCCCATTCACAAGCTCCCGCCGCGGCCCGCGGACGGAAAGATCCGCCTGGGCTTCATGTCATCCGATCTGCGCGCCCATCCGGTGGGCTATTTCGCCCTGTCGCTCTTCGAGCACATCGACCCGCGGTTCGAGATCTACTGCTACTCGTTCTACCAGGGCGCGGCGGCCGACCAGATGCAGACGTTCTTCGCATCCAAGTCGGTCGCCTACCGCTGGACGCCGGACATCAGCAGCCGCAACGCCGCCCAGCAGATCGCCGACGATCAGCTCGACATGCTGATCGAGCTCGGCGGTTCGACCCACATGAACCGCCTGGACGTGATGGCCTATCGCCCGGCGCCCAGACAGGCGAGCTGGCTGGGCTATCCGCACTCCGCGGGCCTGTCGACGATCGATTATCTGATCACCGATCCCTACAACACCCCGCCGCGCCGCGACCTCCTGGTCGAAGAGCCGCTGATGATGCCGCACAGCTGGATCGCGCTGGGGCGGATGATCTTCTCCGACGCCCAGGTGATCATGCCCGGGCTGCCGGAAGACCGCGCCGGGGCGCTTACCTTCGGCACGGCCAACAATCCGCACAAATACAACCGCGAGATGCTCGAAGTCTGGTCGCAGGTGCTACGCGAAACGCCCGGGTCGAGGTTCATGTTCATTCGCCCGGAAGGCGGCTCGGCGACCTTCCGCCGCAACCTGCTGGCCGAATTCGGGCGGCACGGGATCGCACCGGAACGGATCGTCTTCAGCACCATCCGCGGCGCCCATATGCCGTTCTATAACGAGGTCGACATCAGTCTCGACACCTTCCCGCTGACCGGCGGCACCACCACGACGGAGTCCCTGTGGATGGGCGTGCCGGTGGTGAGCCTGATCGGTGAGGCCTTCTTCGAGCGGCTGAGCAGTTCGATCCTGGCCAACTGCGGGCTCAAGGACCTGGCCACCGAGGACAAGGGCGAGTTCGTGCGTCTGGCTGTCGCCCTGGCCGGAGATCGCGCGCGCCGGCTGTTGCTGCGCGAAACCCTGCGCGAGAGGATCAGGTCAGGGCCGCTCGGCCAGACCGAACAGTTCGCAAAGGACTTCTACAACCTGATCGCCCGCACGGTTCAGCCGGGCGGCTGAGCGGGCTAAAGCCGGAAGTACTCCTGCAAGAGGTCGTTGGGCCGGGGACGTAGCACCAGATCGCCGCCCTCTCCGGCGAAGGCGATCATGCCGTCGGGCACGGTCCGGTTGATCACCCGGACTCCTTGCGAAATCACCACGTCGTCGCCGATGACCGAGCCGGCGGCGACGGCGCTGCCCGGATAGAGCACGACGCGGTCGCCGATCACCGGGATCTGGTCCTTGTGCCGGCCAACCGTCGCGCCCTGATAGAGGACCAGGTGGTTTCCATAGGTCGCCTTGGCCAGCACGATGCCCACGCTGTGGCCGATGTAGAACACCTGCGGCATGGCGATCTCATAGAACAGGTCGATGCCGTTGAAGGTCTTGTTCATCAAGAAGAGCCGGGTCGGCGCGGCCGTGTCGCCGGACCGGGTCCAAATCGTATGGGCCAGGTAGTAGAGATAGATGGTGTGCTGCGAGGACTGCAGGACGTTGAACTCGTCCAGCCGCCAGGGGGAGCAGCCGTTGATGCAGACGTGCAGCCGCTCCAGGGTCTCGTCGAGGTGAGCGTCCACCGCGGCGCGGAAGGCCGCCTCGCGACCGTCGGGGACGACGCTGGCGCACTGGGCCACGGTATAGGCGAGCAGGCTCTCGCGGGTGTGGTCCCTCAGCTTCACGCGGTCAGGCCTTCCAGGTAGCGGCGCACCACATCCTTGACCG
>PLEH01000039.1 GCA_003136395.1 Phenylobacterium sp. | reverse complement strand
CGCGCCCGCCTGCGCGTCACCGTCTCCATCTTCGGCCGCGCCACCCCCGTCGAACTCGAATACGCCCAGGTGGAAAAGACTCAATAAAAACAGCCGCTCATCCCCGCGAAGGCGGGGACCCAGGCTTTTTTTTCGCGGCGCGAAGACCGCCGACGCTTCGCAGGTTTGAACTCAGAAACTAAAAAAAAACACCTGGATCCCCGCCTTCGCGGGGAGGAGCGGGCAGACTGAAGCCCGCTACGCAGGCTTCAGTCTGTAATGACTGACGCCCCATTCCTCGCCGCCACGGTGGCCGAAGAGGCCGGCGGTGGCCAGGAAGAAGAGCCGCCAGCGCCGATGCCAGAGCACGGCCTTGTCGCCGTAGACCTGGCGCAGCACCGGGCGGATGACCGCGATGTTGCGGTCGTAGTTCTCCAGCCAGTGGAGCGCGGTCTTCTCGTAGTGGGCCCCGCTCCAGCGCCAGTCTTCCTCCACGGTGAAGAGATCGGGGAACTGGCGCATCAGATTGTGGCTGGGCATGACGCCGCCGGCGAAGAAGTGCTGGGCGATCCAGTCGGCCTCGTCCTCGACGTCGAAACGGTAAGGCCCGGTCTTGTGCGTGAAGATGTGGATGAAGAGCCGCCCGTCCGGTTTCAGCCAGGTTTTCACGCGGGAAAGCAGCGCGCGCCAGTTTGCCATGTGCTCGAACATCTCAACCGAGACCACGCGGTCGTACTTGCCCGCGCCCCCCTTGCCGAGATCGGGGGGATTGAAGTCGTTCATGTCGGCGGTGATGACGGTGAGGTTGGTGAGGCCCTCGGCGGCGGCGCGGGCGCGGATGAACTGGCCCTGGCTGGCGGAATTGGAGACCGAGGTGATCTTCGCCTTGGGAAGCGCGCGCGCCATCCACAGCGACAGCGAGCCCCAGCCGCAGCCGAGTTCGAGGATCCGCTGGCCGTCCTTCAGGTCGGCGTGCAGCGCGGTCTCGCCCAGCGCGCGGTCCTCGGCCTGGGCCAGGCTCTCGCCGGGGGCGTAGAGACAGGAGGAGTACTTCAGCTTCGGTCCCAGGCAGGCCTGGAAGAAGGCCGCGGGGACCTCGTAGTGCTGCTCGTTGGCCGCGTCGGTGTGCTCGGCGATCGGCCGCTCGGACATTGCCCGCGCGAAGGCGGCGTCGGCGTCGGGGCCCGCGGCGGCGGCGTGCCTGCGCGCGCCGGAGACCAGGAACTGGATCGCGGCCTTGCGGACCGGGTCGGGGAGCGGCGCGCCCTCGAAGGCCTGCAGGGTGGTGGAGACGAGACTCATTCAGGGTCCTCTAGGTCGACTTGGGGGGAAGCGGGAAGAAGGCGGAGACGCGCGCCTGATAGGTGCGATAGGCCTCGCCCTTCGAGACGAGCTGGGCCGCCTCGAGCGGAGGGATGCCGCTGACGCGGGTCAGCAGCAGGAACATCACCAGCGGGGCCGAGAGGCTGAGCCAGGACAGCGGGTGGGCCAGGTCGAGGCCGATCACCGGATAGGCCAGCCAGCCCAGCCATTCGAAGAAGTAGTTGGGATGCCGCGACCAGCCCCAGAGGCCGACGTCGGCGACCTTGCCCTTGTTGGCGGGGTCGGACTTGAAGAGTTTCATCTGGGCGTCGGCCAGGCCCTCGCCGCCGATGGCCAGCATCAGGATGGCGACGCCCAGCACGTCGCGGAGCGCGAGATCGTGGTCAGGGGCGCGAGCGGCGATCAGGACAGAAAGCGCCAGCAGCGCCGTCGCCGGAGCCTGGGGCAGGGTCACGAACAGCATGTTGCGCGGATAGTCCTTGCCCCAGTCCGTCCGGAACTTGGCGTAGCGGGGATCCTCCGGATGTTTGCTGACCCGGCCGCCGATGTAGCTGCCAAGCCGAAGGGCCCAGAACGCCACGAGGGCCGCCACCAGCCATTGGCGCGGCTGCGGCATAGGGTCCGATCCGAGGGGAAAGAGCGCGGCGGCGGCCAGGGTCGCACCGCTGCCGAAGGTCCAGAAGACGTCGGTCCAGCCGCCGTTCTTGCGAGACAGCCCATAGGCCCAGGCGGCCACCATCACCGCCGTCATGCCGGCCAGCACGGCGGCGCTCAGAACCAAGACCATGTCGGACCCACTTTCCACGGTAGCCATACGCGAGCATACCTTGGCGCGGATGCATCCGCTGGGGGAAGCCTCCCGTAGCTGAAAGAGGTCGCGCCGCCCCGGCGACGCGATGTTGTCTGGCCAAGAGGTTGCGCGTGTTCGATACGGATGAGCGTCGTCTGCGGGTTGCGGTCGTGGGTGGCGGGATCGCGGGATTGTCGGCGGCCTGGCTGCTGTCGGGCCGTCACGAGGTGGTGCTGTTCGAGGCCGACGGACGCCTGGGCGGACACGCCAACACCACTGAGGCCCCGAATCAGGCGGGCGGGACCACCCCGGTCGACACCGGCTTCATCGTCTATAACGAGCCGAACTACCCCAACTTTACGGCCCTGCTCGATCATCTGGGCGTGGTCTCGATTCCCGCTGACATGGCGCTCAGCGTCAGCCTCGACGAGGGCGCCTTCGAATATTCCAGCTTCGGGATGAGCGGGATGTTCGCCCAGAAGCGGAACATCTTCTCGGCGCGGTTCTGGGCGATGCTGCGCGACGTGACCCGGTTCTACAAACACGGGCCGAAGGACCTGGCGGCGCTCGAGGCGCCCTTGACCTCGCTCGACGACTACCTGGCCCAGAAGGGTTACTGCCAGGCGTTCCGCGACGACCATCTGTTGCCCCAGGCCGCAGCCATCTGGTCGACGCCGCTGGCGGCCATCGGCGCCTATCCGGCCGCCGCCCTGATCCGCTTCTTCCAGAACCACGGGATGATGAGCGTCTTCGGCCGGGGCCTGTGGCGCACGGTCGAGGGCGGCAGCCGCTCCTATGTCCGCAGGCTGACCGAGGCCTTCCGCGGCGAGGTGCGCACCGGCGTGCGGGTGACGGGCGTCAGGCGCGTGGCGGGCGGCGCCGAGATCCGCGACGTCACCGGTCACGTGGAGCGGTTCGACGAGGTGGTGATCGCCGCCCACGGCGACGCGGCGCTGGCCCTGCTGGACGATCCGACGCCGGAGGAACGGCGCCTGCTGGGCGCGTTCCACTACAGCCGGAACCTCACCGTGCTGCACACCGATCCCAGCGTCATGCCCAAACGCAAGGCCGCCTGGACCAGCTGGAACCACGTGGGCCGCCGCGACGCGCCGGAAGAAGGCTGCGTCACCTATTGGATGAACCGGCTGCAGAGCCTGAAGACGGCCACCGACCTCTTCGTCACCCTGAAGCCCACCCGGCCCATCGACCCCGACAAGGTGATCAAGACCGAGGTCTACGAGCACCCGCTGTTCGACGCCGGCGCGATCGCCGCCCAGCGGGAGATCTGGAGCCTGCAGGGGGTGAGGAACACCTGGTTCTGCGGCTCCTACTTCGGCCACGGCTTCCATGAGGACGCCCTGCAGGCGGGCCTGGCGGTAGCCGAGCAGCTGGGCGGCGTGCGCCGGCCGTGGACGGTGAGCGACGAAAGCGGCCGCATCCACGTTTCCGCCGCGCCGGAGCGCGTGGAGGCCGCGGCGTGACGCCCTTGGGTCGAGAGGGCGCCTCGGGGCTCTATACGGGCCTGGTTAGCCATGCGCGGGTGAAGCCCCGCAAGCACAAGCTCGCCTACAAGATCTTCATGCTGCTGATCGATCTGGACGAACTTCCGGACCTCAAGCTGAAGACGCTCGGCATCGGCCGGTTTAATCTGTTCGGCTTCGATCCCAAGCGGTTCGGCGACAGCTCCGGCCGGCCCTTGAAGGCCCAGATCGAGGCGACGCTGGCCGAAGCCGGCATTCCGCACGGCGGACCGATCCGCATGCTGGCCATGCCGCAGATCCTGGGCCGGGCGTTCAATCCGCTGACGGTCTATTTCTGCCACGCCCCGAACCAGGCGCTGAGCGCCATCCTCTACGAGGTAAACAACACCTTCGGCGAACGCCACAGCTATCTGATCCCGGCCCCCAACGCGGCGCTCATCAAGCAGGGCTGCGCCAAGGAATTCTACGTCTCGCCGTTCATGGACATGGACTTGAGCTACGCCTTCCGGATCCTGCGGCCGGAGGAGCGGGTGCTGGTGGCCGTCGACACCAGCGACGCCGAGGGGCTGATCCTGACGGCGAGCTTCTCCGGCGAGCGCCGGCCGCTCACCGACCGCGAGCTGGTCAAGGCCTGGCTGACCCACCCCTGGATGACCGTGGGCGTGGTCGCGGCGATCCACGTCGAGGCGTTGAAGATCTGGCTGAAAGGCGAGAAGGTGCGCGTCCGCCCGCCGCTGCCGGAACGGGCGGTGACGGTGTCGCCGGCGGCGAAGTTGGCGGCGTAGGGCGTGCGCGCGGTCCTGGCCATCGCAGCCGTTCTCGGCTTCGCATTCACCGCTCAGGCCGCGCCGCTGGGACCGCTGGCGCCAGCCGCCGAGGGCAAGGTCCAGTGTTTCCGCCCGAACATGGCGGCCAGGACCTGCCAGTCGATCGGGGTCTACAGCTTCGGCCCCAACGGCGAGATCGAGAACATCGCGACCATGATGATCCTGACGGGCCCGGTGGTGATCATGACCACGCGCGCGCCCGCTCACCTCCGGGGCGACCGCGACTGCGGGACCCTGCGCCGCGAAGAGATCGACCGCTCCACCTTCACCTTCGACGGCCGGCCGGCCAATGCGGCGCAGACCGCGGCGCTGCGGGCGGAGATGAAGGCGTCCCTGGCCGCGACCCTCGGTCATGAAACCTGCAGCGCCTATGTGCCCAACGGCGAGGCCTTTCTTGTCACCTCAACCGTCGACGGCGTCGCGCAGCCGGCGATGGATCAGAAGATGATCTGGGTGTCGCCCGCCGACGGCTACCGGGTGGCCCCCTAGGCCGGCAAAGGTCTGCTAGTCTCCGACCAAGGGTCGGCGAGGGCGAGGATGCAGGGGCGCGGCGATGAGTGATCAGGATGGAGGCGGCGCGTGGTTCCGGCGCAGGCGCTTTGGCTACGGCTATTCCGTCGCGACGTGGCAGGGGTTCGTGACGACCCTGGCCTTCGTTCTCGCCCTGCTGGCGACCATTTTCGCGGCCGACCCCAACACGGCCAAGCCGTCGAGCGTGCCGCTGTTCCTGAAGATGAAAGCCCTGTTCGGTCTCAGCGGCGCGCACTGGCCGGTGCAGGTCATGCTGCCGCTGCTGCTGGGCGAAACCGGCGCCTTCCTGTTCGTCGTTTGGTGGACGAGCCGTTCGCTGAGGCCTCTTGACTGATCGATCAATCAAGCATTTGATGGAGCGATCAACCAAGGCCGCGTCATGCCCATCGACACCCGCCTGCGCATTCTGCTCGCCGCCATGGATCTGTTCCAGGCCAAGGGCTACGGCTCGACCTCGATCTCCGACATCCTGAGCCGCAGCCAGGCCAACTCCGGCAGCCTCTATCACTTCTTCCCGGGCAAGCAGGACGTGCTCCTGGGGGTGCTGGAGCTCTACCGCGACGGCATCCGCCAGATGCTGCTGGAGCCGGCCTGGCAGGGGGTGGCCGACCCCATCGACCGCATCTTCGCGCTGCTCGCCCGCTATCGGGCGGCCCTCATGGAGAGCGAATGCGTCTACGGGTGCCCGATCGGCAGCCTGGCGCTGGAGCTGCACGAGCCGGACCCGCCGGTCCGCGACCTGCTGGCGCAGAACTTCACCGGCTGGACCCGGGCCATCGGCGGGTGCCTTGAGGCCGGCGCCGAGCGGCTGCCGCGCGGGACCGAAATCCAGGGCCTGGCCGAGTTCATCCTGACCACCATGGAGGGGGGTGTCATGCAGGCGCGCACCCATCGTGACATCGCCTATTTCGACCGCTCGATCGACCAGTTGCGCCAGCACATGGCGCTCCTGGCCATGAGCGCGCGGCAGGCGGCCTAGGCGCTTCAATTTCTGGAGGGGGGACCATCAATGCCACATGTGAACTGGCTGGCCGTTCTGGCCGCCGCCGCGTCGAGCTTCGTGCTGGGCGGAATCTGGTACTCGGCGCTGTTCGCCAAGCCCTGGCAGGCGGCGGCGGGTGTGAGCGACGCGCAGGTCGCCGGTGGCAACAAGGCCCTGATGTTCGGCGGAGCCTTCGCGCTGGCGCTCGTGCAGTCCGCGGTCTTCGCGATGTTCCTGGGACCCGATCCGGCGCCGATGCTGGGGGTGGGCGCGGGCTTCTCGGCCGGCCTGTGCTGGGTCGCCGCGGGCCTCGGCCTCACCTACCTGTTCGAGCGGCGCAGCCTGAAGCTCTTTCTGATCAATGGGGGCTACGCGACCCTGCAGTTCACGCTGATCGGGGCGATCCTGGGGGTCTGGCGCTGATGCGCGGGCTGCTGGTCGCGGCGGCGGTGTTGAGCGTCGCGGCCGCCGCGCGGGCCGAGGGCGCCCAGGCCGACCTGGCCGCGGTGCGCGACACCTCCAGCGTCGACCAGACCGGCGCGCGCCTGCTGCAGGACACGGTGCGCATCCATGCCCCCGTCCATACGGTCTGGCGCGCGCTCACCGACCAGGCTGCCTACCGCGCCTGGGCCGCGCCGGTGAGTTTCATCGACTTTCGGATCGGAGGCGCGATCGAGGTGGCTTTCGATCCCAAGGGCAAGGAGGGCGACCCGACCAACCTGAAGCAGCAGATCACGGCCTATGTGCCGGAGCGGATGATCGCCTTCCGCAACCTCGCCTCGACCGTCGGGCCGCCCGGGTTTCCGGTCTATCCGCAGCTCGCCATCGTCATGGAGCTTCGCCCCTTGCCGGGCGGCGACACCGAGGTGGTGCTGTCCCAGGTGGGCTACCGGCAGGGGAAGGACTTCGACGCCCTCTACGGTTTCTTCAAGAGCCACAATCCGGAATATCTGGCCGAGCTGAAGGCCTATGCCGAGGGTGCGGGGAAGGGCTCTTGATGCCTTCAACCACCTCTCGGCTCGTCATGGCCGGGCTTGTACCGGCCACCCAGAAGCACCGATTGTTCGAGGTCCGGGCCGAACCTAGATGCGAGCCCTGCGGGGCCTGCGTATCTGGATGCCCGGGACAAGCCCGGCCATGACGATCAAGAGGGGCGGCTAGACGGTCTTCCGGAAGATGTGGATCGCGCCGACGCCGCCCAGCGCGATGGGGTCGCGGTCGGGCGCGAGGCCCTCGGGCGCGGCCAGTGGGTCGGGATCGGTGTGGTAGTAGGTGAGCCGCTCGAGGGAGCTGCGCAGGATCTCGCCGCGGCCGTCCAGTTCCACATATTCGATGATCTGGTCGAGGCGCCCGACATCCTCGCGGAAGGCCCGCTCGCGGACGTAGAGCCTGAGGCGACCGCCACTGGGGGTCGGTTGGTCGAGCACCGGCAGGTCGGTGTTCTGCGGACCGGGCAGGGCCATGATCTCCGGAAGCGGCAGGTGGAAGGCGGCCAGGTCGCCGGACTTCAGATGCCGCGCGGCGGTGGCGAAGGTATTCCGCCACGCCATGCCGCGGGGCACGTGGGCCAGGGTGAAATAGGGGCAGATCACCGCGTCGAAGGTCCGCTTGAGGTCGAGCGAGGTCATGTCGCCGCGCTTGAAGACCACGCGGCGCGCCAGTTCCGGCTCCAGGTCCGCCTGCTTGGCCAAGGCCTGGGCCAGCATCGCCGGGGCGATCTCGACGCCGGTGACGGTGAAGCCGCGCTCGGCGAGCGCGAAGGCCAGTCGGCCCGTGCCCGAGCCGAGCTCCAGGATCGCGCCCCCCGCCGGCGCAAGGCCCGCATAGACCTCGATGTCGCCCTCCAGGCGCGTGTCGGCGGCGGTCACCGTGTCGTAGAAGGCCGCGCTCAGGCCTCGTTCGGCATAGTAGGGACGGCTCGGCGCCATTGCAGTCCTTGTCGGGTTAGGGAAGTGTCATGCCCGAAGTCGTTGCGCCGGATCAATGTCAGGGCCAAGTATCGCTGCGACCAGGTTCGACCGCGAACCCTTGGGGGAGCCAGATCCACGTGACCCAGACCCGCCCGTTCTCAACACGTTGGGGGCGCATCGCGCTCATCGTGCTTGCGCCGCTGATCATCGCCGGCTGCGGCTACAACACCATCCCCACCAGGAGCCTCGCGGCTCAGGAGAAGTGGGCGGAGGTGCAGAACCAGTATCAGCGCCGCAGCGATCTGATTCCCAACCTGGTGAACACGGTGAAGGGCTACGCGGCCCAGGAGAAGTCGACGCTTGTCGAGGTGACGGAGGCCCGCGCCTCGGCCACCCAGGTCAAGGTCGACGCCTCGACCATCACCAACCCGGCCGCCTTCCAGCAGTATCAGCAGGCGCAGGACAAGCTCTCCGGCGTGCTCGGCCGCCTGATGATGATCCAGGAGCGCTATCCGGACCTGAAGTCGAACCAGAACTTCCTGGCCCTGCAGAGCCAGCTTGAGGGCACCGAGAACCGGATATCGGTCTCCCGGCGCGACTACAACGAGGCCGTCCAGGCCTACAACACCACGCTGGTGACCTTCCCGCAGATCATCTGGGCCAAGACCTTGCATGGGGACGCCAAGCCGATGCAGCTGTTCACGGCGAGCGTTTCGGCCCAGGCCGCGCCCACGGTAAGCTTCGACACCACGCCCCCGCCGCCGCCGGCCGCTCCGGCCAGCAAATGACCGATCTGGCCCGCTCCCGCCTCCATCGCGGAGGCGGGCTGCTGATCGCGGTGCTGGCGGTTTTTGTCTTCGCCGTCTTCGCGACCGGCGGCGCGGCTCTGGCCGCGGCGCCGAAGTTCCCGGCCCTGACTGGCCGGGTGGTCGACGACGCCCACATGCTGTCGCCGGCGACGGCGCAGAAGCTGGACGGCGAACTCGCGAACCTGGAGGCCCAGACCGGCCACCAGCTGGTGGTGGCCACGGTGCCCGACCTGCAGGGCCATGAGATCGAGGACTACGGCTACCAGCTCGGCCGCGCCTGGCAGGTGGGCCGCAAGGGCGTCAACGACGGGGTGATCCTGTTGGTGGCGCCGGCGGAACATAAGGTCCGCATCGAGGTGGGATACGGGCTGGAGCCGGTGCTCACCGACGCGCTGACCAGCGTGATCCTGCAGACCAAGGTGCTGCCGCAGTTCAAGCAGGGCCATATGGAGCAGGGCGTGGTGGACGGGGCCGAGGCCCTGATCGCCCAGGTGGCCCTGCCGGAGGACCAGGCCAAGGCCAATGTCGCCCAGGCCGCGGCGCGTCAGGCCCGGGTCCACGACAGCGGCGGCCTGCAGCCTCATATCCCCGTCTTCCTCATCATCCTGATCGTCTTCGGGGTGATCTCGGGCCTCTTGCGGGCCGGCGGACGGCGCGGGGGTCTCGGCGGCCTGTGGTGGCTGCCCTTCATGTTCATGGGCGGCGGGCGCGGCGACCGCTGGGGCGACGGCGGCGGATTCAGCGGCGGCGGCGGCTTCTCCGGCGGCGGCGGGTCTTTCGGCGGCGGCGGATCGTCGGGCAGCTGGTGATGGGGAGTTGGTGATGAAAACGCTCAGTCCCTCAGACCTGGCCGCCATAGAGGCCTCGGTGCGCGCCGCGGAGGTCCGCACCACCGGCGAGATTTTCTGCGTGGTCGCCGAGGAGAGCGGCCACTATGGCGAGACCGCGCTCGCCTGGGCGGCGGGCGTGGCCCTGCTGGGCCCGGCGCTGCTGCTGGCGGCTGGGGTGCAGGTGACGATCCCGGACCTGTTTTCGACGTGGAGCGCCTCGGAGGTTGGCCTGGCGATCGAGGGCGCCGTGCGCCGGGCCCTGATCGGGGCCATCATCGTCCAGGGCCTGCTGTTCGTGGTCACCGCCGTGCTCGTCTCGATTCCCCCGGTGCGGCGTGCGCTCACGCCGCGCAGCGTGAAGCGTCATCAGGTGAAGCGCCGGGCCGCCGAGCAGTTTGCGGCCAAGGGCTTGCACCTGACCCGCGAGCGGACCGGCCTGCTGATCTTCATATCCCTGGGTGAACGGATGGCCGAGCTGATCGCCGACGACGGCATCGCCGACCATGTGGACGCCCATGTCTGGGACAAGGTCATGGCGGCGCTGGCTGACGGCATGAAGCGCGGAGACGTCGAAGCGGGGTTCGCCGCGGCGGTCGGGCTCTGCGGCGAGGTGCTGGCCGAGAAGTTCCCAGCCAAGGCCGGCGACAATCCCAACGAGCTGCCGGACGCCGTCGTGGTGCTGCCCAGGTTCTAGGTTCGATCAAAGGACAAGTCGGATCGGGGCGATTGGCCGCACACGGTTACGCCAGCCTCAACCATAGTTCTTCTGGTATTGCCCCGCGGCGCAGGGCGCGAGAAATTGTGGTCCCGGTTGCGCAGGACGCAGAAGCTGGTGACGGCATCGATCGAAGAGTTGGGCGCGGGAAACGCCATCGTGCGGCCGGCGGCCGACGCGAATGCGCTCGGCATGGCGTTCATCCTGGAGTGCCGGCCCGACGGTTCGCGCCGCTTTGTCTTCGCAGGTCCCCGCTGCCTTGCGGTGAACGGCGTCACCGGCGTCGACGCCATGGCCGACGCCGCCCTGATCCTCGACCGGATCCTCCCTGAGCATCGCGCCGCCTTCGACGCCGCGGAAGCCGAGGCGCGCTCGGGCCTCACGCCCTTCGACATCGAGGTCGCCATGCGCGGCGCCGACGGCCAGGTGTGCTGGCGGCGGTTCGCCTCGCTGCCGCGGGCGCAACCCGATGGCTCGGTGCTCTGGGACGGCCTCGAGATCGACGTCACCGACCGCCGGACCATGGCCGCCGACCTGGTCGAACAGCATCGCCGCCTGGAGGTGGCCGTGGAGTCCGCCGGTCTCGGGTTCTGGGAATGGGAGGTCGGCGCCGGCAAGTTCACTTGGTCGGAGCACAACAAGGCCCTCTACGGCCTGCCGCCCGACGCCGAGGTGACCGTCCAGCGCTATCTGGACATGGTGCATCCCGACGATGTTGAGGCCGTTCGCGCGGCCTTCCTGGCGTCGCGCGACAGGCCGGAGGGCGGCGACTATTCCATCGAGCACCGCATCGTCAGGCCGACGGGGGAGGAGCGCTGGATCGCGGCGCATGCCCGGGTCGCCAACGGCCCGTCCGGCGAGACCCGGCTGGTGGTCGGCACCTCGCGGGACATCACCGAGCGCAAGGCCGCCGAGGAGCGCCGCGCGCTCCTGATGGGCGAGCTGGCGCACCGGGCCAAGAACGGCATCGCCATCCTGATGGCCATCGTCAGCCAGACCGCGCGCGGCCAGGAGACCGTAGAGGGCTTCCAGGAGGTGATCATGGCGCGGCTGCAGGCCATGGCCGACTCCCAGGATCTGGTGACGGCGTCCGGCGGCCGGCCGGTGGCCCTGAGCGATGTGGTCGGCCAGGCCCTGAAGCCCTTCGGTCCCACGCGCGTCTCCATCGACCCGGCGATGGCGCAGGTGACCCTGCGCGGCGACATGGCGGTCGGCACGGGCCTCCTGCTGCACGAGATGGCCACCAATGCGGTGAAGTATGGTGCGCTGTCCAACAGCCGCGGGCGGGTGGCCATCGCGCTCGAGACCGCGCCGGAGGGGCGCGCGGCCTATTCCTGGCGCGAGACCGGCGGGCCGCCCGCCTCGGCGCCGAACAAGCCCGGATTCGGCACCCGCCTGCTGCAGCAGGTCCTGCGGCCCCAGGGCGGCGAGGTGACCTTTGCCTTCGAACCGGAGGGTTTCCACGCGCGGGTGGAATTTCCAACCCCGTTAGGCAGCCCAACTACCTAACGCTCTTTCCTTGCTGCCAGGGCCACTGCGGCGGTAGATTCCAAGAAAGGTCTAGGGAGAGCGACATGGCTTTCAAGCTGAACGTCAACGGCAAGGTTCTGGAGGCCGATGTCGACCCGGACACCCCGCTGCTCTGGACGCTTCGCGACAGCCTTGGGATCACTGGTCCCAAGTACGGCTGCGGCATCGGCGCCTGCGGCGCCTGCACCGTCCATATCGACGGCAAGCCGACCCGCAGCTGCGTCTATCCGGTCTCCGCGGTGGGCGCAGCCAAGGTCACGACCATCGAGGCCATGGCCGACCACCCGATCGGCAAGAAGGTGCAGGCCGCCTGGATGGACCTGGACGTGGCCCAGTGCGGCTACTGCCAGCCCGGCCAGATCATGGCCGCGACGGCGCTGCTGGCCGCAAAGCCGAAGCCCACCGACGCCGACATCGACCAGGCGATGACCAACATCTGCCGCTGCGCGACCTACACGCGCATCCGCGCCGCCATCAAGCAGGCCTCCGGCCAACCCGTGAAGGCGTAAGACCATGACCCTGGAACTCACCGGCGCCTCCCGGCGCGAACTCCTCAAGGCCTCCGTCGTCGGCGGCGGCCTGGTGCTCTCCTTCTCCATCGCCGCCAAGTCCGAGGCCGCCGAGACCGCCGGCGCCCAGGCGCTCAACGCCTATGTGCGCGTGGCGCCCAACGGCATCGTCACCATCATGGCGAAGAACCCGGAGATCGGTCAGGGCGTGAAGACCTCGCTGCCGATGATGATCGCCGAGGAACTGGACGTCGCCTGGGAGAACGTCCGCATCGAGCAGGCGGACAACGATCCGAAGCTGTTCACGCGCCAGTTCGCCGGCGGCAGCCTGGCGACGCCGATGAACTTCGATGACCTGCGCAGGGTCGGCGCCGTCGCCCGCGCGATGCTGGTCAACGCCGCGGCGGTGGCCTGGAACTGCCCGGCCGGCGAGTGCAAGACCGCCGCCGGACAGGTGATCCATGTCGCGACCGGGCGCAAGGCGAGCTACGGCTCGCTGGCCGGCCAGTGCGCCGGCGTGGCGGCGCCGGACCCCAAGACGGTCACGCTGAAGGATCCGAAGACCTACAAGATCATCGGCAAGTCGACGCCGCAGTACGACACCAGGAAGATCGTTACCGGCCAGCCGCTGTTCGGCATCGATGTGCGCGTGCCCGGCATGCTCTACGCGACCTATGAAAAAGCGCCGGTGTTCGGGGCCAAGGTCGCCAGCGCCAATCTGGATGCGGCCCGCGCGGTCAAGGGCGTGAAGAAAGTCTTCGTGGTCGATGGCGGGACCCGGCTCGACGGCCTGCTGCCCGGGGTGGCGGTGGTGGCGGACAGCTGGTGGGCGGCGCGAAAGGGCCGCAACGCCCTGCAGACCAAGTGGGCCGATCATCCGACCTCGACCCAGTCGACCGCGGGCTTCGACAAGCGCGCCGCCGAGCTCGCCGCCGGCGCGCCGCAAACCAGCCTGCGCAAGGACGGCGACGTGGACGCCGCGCTGAAGGGCGCGGCCAAGACGGTGGAGGCGGCCTATTCCTACCCCTTCCTCGCCCATGCCCCGATGGAGCCGCAGAACACCACGGCCTCGTTCAAGAACGGCAAGATGGAGATCTGGGCGCCGAGCCAGAACCCCGAGCCCGGCCGCCAGCTGGTGGCCTCGACCTTGGGGATCAAGGCCGACGACATCACCGTCCACATGACCCGCTGCGGCGGCGGCTTCGGGCGGCGCCTCAGCAACGACTACATGGTCGAGGCCGCCTGGATCGCACGGGAGGCCGGGGCGCCGGTAAAGCTGCTCTGGACCCGCGAAGACGACATGCATCACGATTTCTACCGCCCCGCCGGCTACCACCACTTCAAGGGCGGCGTGGACGCGGCCGGCAATGTCGTGGCCTGGCAGAACCATTTCGTGACCTTCGGCGAGGGCGAGAAGGTCGCCGCCAGCGCCGGCATGGGCGGGACCGAGTTCCCGGCCCGCTTCGTGGCCAACTGCAGGATCGACCAGTCGACCATGCCGCTGGGCGTGCCGACCGGGCCGATGCGGGCGCCGGGCTCCAACGCCATCGCCTTCGTCAACCAGAGCTTCATCGACGAGCTTGCGCACGCGGCGAACGCCGACCCGCTGGCCTTCCGCATGAAGCTGCTGGGCGAGGCGCCGATGGTGGGGACTGGCCCCTCCGGCTACAACGCAGGCCGCATGAAGGGCGTGCTGGCGGCCGTCGAGAAGATGTCGGGCTGGGCCGATCGCTCGAAGCTTCCGGCCGGCACGGCCATGGGCGTCGCCTTCCACTACAGCCACGCGGGCTATTTCGCCGAGGTGGTGCAGGCCACGGTCGCCAAGACCGGCGGGGTCAAGGTCGACAAGGTCTGGGTCGCCGCCGACGTGGGCCGCCAGATCGTCAATCCGGCCGGCGCCCTGAACCAGGTGCAGGGCGCGGCGCTGGAGGGGCTCAGCCACGCCCTCTACCAGAAGATCACCATCGAGAACGGGGCGGCCAAGCAGTCGAACTTCGCCGATTATCCGTTGCTCAAGATGGCCGCGGCGCCGCCGGTGGAGGTGAAGTTCGTGATCACCGACTACCCGCCGACCGGCCTGGGCGAACCGGCCCTGCCGCCGGTGATCCCGGCCTTGTGCAACGCGATCTTCGCCGCCACCGGCAAACGCATCCGCAGCCTGCCGATCGATACGAAGCAGCTGGCGACGTAGGGTCTCGCCGTGCATCAGCCGTCATTCGCCGCACGTCAAAAAGCGGTGATTGGGCCGGCGAATGCGCTGAGGATCGGTTCGCAAGGCGCGGTGGTTTTGGTCGCGTGTCTCGCGGCCCTAGCGGTCATGATGCTCTTCATGTCATCGACGTGGGTTGATTCTGAGCGCGAGTGTCGGCTCGCGGCTGATGTCGCGAACGCGGTCGGTGGTGGCCCATTCTACCGAAATCTCGATGGCGAGATGATTGGAGAACGCACGGAAGACGAGCCGTACCAGGCGCACTGTGCGGCTACCTTTCGGCAGCGCGGAATTCCTGTGCTCCCGAGCTCAGCACTGCTGGGGTCTCCGGCGCGGATCGGCTCAAGATTCACGCGCCCGAACTTCATCGGCAGCGACGAAGCCACCATAGATCTCGTGCCGTTCGGTCGCTCGGACGACCACGCATCACGGATCAGAGTGTTGCGACGCAGTGGGCGCTGGGTGGTCATCAGCCAGTGCAGACTGGGCGCTTGCCCGAAAACGCTCTGACTCCAAACCGCTTGGCCTAAGCCGCAAGGTCGGCATGATGTTCCCGAGGCGGCGGCAGACCGCTCGTTCGAACGGGGACGGACCACGTGCAGAAGCTTCTGATCGCCAACCGCGGCGAGATCGCCGTCCGCATCGCGCGCACCGCCGCCGAGATGGGCGTGGCCACGGTCGCGGTCTATTCCGAGGACGACGCGGCCTCGCTGCACACCCGCAAGGCCGATGAGGCCCATACCCTGAAGGGCTCGGGCCCGGCGGCCTATCTCGACATCGCCCAGGTGGTGAGCGTGGCCAAGGCGGCAGGCTGCGACGCCGTGCATCCGGGCTATGGCTTCCTCTCCGAGAACGCCGCCTTCGCACGCGCCTGCGCCGAGGCCCGGCTGACCTTCGTGGGGCCGACGCCGGAGACGCTGGAGCTGTTCGGCGACAAGGGTCGGGCCCGGGCGTTGGCCCAGCAATGCGGCGTGCCGGTGCTGCCGGGGACGGACGGGCCGACGTCGCTGAAGGACGCCAAGGCGTTCTTCGCGGGCCTGGGCAAGGGCGCGGCCGTGATGGTCAAGGCGGTGGCCGGCGGCGGCGGGCGCGGCATGCGGCCGGTCACCGAAGCCGCCGAGCTGGTGGCCGCCTTCGAGCGCTGCGCCTCGGAGGCCAAGGCCGCCTTCGGCAACGGCGACCTTTATGTGGAGCAGTTCCTGGCCCACGCCCGGCACATCGAGGTGCAGATCGTGGGCGACGGCGCCTCGGTCAGCCACCTCTGGGACCGCGAGTGCAGCCTGCAGCGCCAGCGGCAGAAGGTGGTCGAGATCGCGCCCGCCGATATGCTGCCCATGGCCCTTCGTGAGCAGCTGTTCGCGGCCGGCGTCAGCCTGGGCCAGGCGGCGGCCTATGCGAGCCTGGGGACCATGGAGTTCCTGGTGGAGGGCGACCGCTTCGTCTTCATCGAGGGCAATGCGCGCCTGCAGGTGGAGCACACGGTCACCGAGGAGGTCACGGGCCTGGATCTCGTGCGGCTGCAGCTGCAGATCGCCGCGGGCCGCTCGTTAAGCGACCTGCGGCTCACCCAGGGCGACGTGCCGGCGCCGCGCGGACATGCGGTGCAGGTGCGGGTCAATCTGGAGACCATGGCGGCCGATGGTTCGGCCAAGCCCGCGGGCGGCCTCCTGACCGCCTTCGAGCCGCCGTCGGGGCCAGGCGTGCGGGTCGATGGGTTCGGTTATGCGGGCTATCGGACGAGCGCCAGGTTCGACAGCCTGCTGGCCAAGCTGATCGTGCATGCCGGCGCGGGCGGCCTGAGCCGCGCGGTCGCCAAGGCCTATCGCGCGCTCTCGGAATTCCGCATCGAGGGCTCGGCCACCAACATCGCCTTCCTGCAGAACCTACTGGCCCAGCCCGCCGTGGCCTCGGGCGACGTCCACACCCGCTACATCGAAGAGCATATGGCCGAGCTGGCCGGCGCGCCGGAGGCCCATCCCAGGCTCTATTTCGACGCCGCGGCGCGTGGGGTTGCGCCGGCGGCCTCGCAGAAGGTCGGCTATCAGGTCGATGCCGTGGACCCCCTGGCCATATTGGCGCTCGGCAAGCAGGAGATCGATCAGCCTGCGGAGGACGTCGAGCCGGAGGGACCCGAAGGGACCAAGGCCTTGCGCGCGCCGCTGCAAGGGACCGTGATCAGCATCTCCGTCGCCGCCGGCGACGAGGTCCGCGCCGGCCAGGCCCTGATGATCATGGAAGCCATGAAAATGGAGCACGTGATCGCATCCGAGGTCTCCGGCATCGTGCGCCAAGTCACCGTCGCGGTGGGCGACACGGTCTTCGAGGACCATCCGCTCGCCTTCCTTCAGGAGGCGGAGATCGCGGGGGGCGGCGACCAGGACGAAGAGGTCATTGACCTCGATTTCATCCGTCCGGACCTGGCCGAGGTGCTGGAGCGCCACCGATTGACCTTCGACGCGGCGCGGCCAGACGCTGTGGCCCGGCGGCGTAAGACAGGCCAGCGGACGGCGCGGGAGAACATCGACGACCTCGTGGATCCCGGGACCTTCGTGGAGTACGGGCCGCTGGTCGTCGCCGCGCGGCGGCGGCGACACAGCCTGGAGGAGCTGATCAAGACCACCCCCGCCGACGGCATGCTGATGGGGCTGGGTTCGATCAACGGCGACGTTTTCCCGGAGGAGCGGGCGCGGGCGGCGGTGTTCGCCTACGACTACACGGTGCTGGCCGGCACCCAGGGGGGCAACAACCACTGGAAGCTCGACCGGATGGCGGAGCTGGCGCTGCGCTGGCGCCTGCCGACGGTGTTCTTCACCGAGGGCGGCGGCGGGCGGCCCGGCGACACCGAGGGCGGCGGGTTCACGCGAGGGTTCGAATTCTGGGGCAAGCTCTCCGGCGCCGTGCCGCTGGTGGGGATCAATTCCGGCCGCTGCTTCGCCGGCAACGCCGCGATCCTCGGCTGCTGCGACGTGATCATCGCCACCAAGGATTCGGCGCTCGGCATGGGCGGCCCGGCCATGGTGGAGGGCGGCGGGCTTGGCGTCTTCCGGCCCGAGGAGATCGGCCCGATCAAGGTCATGCAGGCCAACGGCACCATCGACGTGCTGGTGGAGGACGAGGCCGAAGGCGTGGCGGTCGCCAAGAAGTACCTCTCCTATTTCCAGGGCCCGCTGGCCGATTGGACGTGTGCGGATCAAAGGCTGTTGCGCCGCTCGATCCCGGAGAACCGGCTGCGGGTCTATGACATCCGCAAGCTCATCGAACTGATTGCCGACGAAGGCAGCGTGCTGGAGCTTCGGCCCAGGTTCGGCCTGGCCATGGTCACCGCCTTCATCCGGGTCGAGGGCCGGCCCATGGGGGTCTTCGCCAACAATCCCATGCATATCGGCGGGGCGATCGACAGTGACGCCTCGGACAAGGCCGCCCGCTTCCTGCAGCTCTGCGAGGCCTTCGACATTCCGGTCCTGTCGCTCTCGGACACGCCCGGCAACATGGTGGGGCCGGAGGCGGAGAAGACCGGCCTGATCCGCCACTGTTCGCGGCTCTTCGTGATCGGGGCCAACCTGACCGTGCCGATTTTCTCGGTGATCCTGCGCAAGAGCTATGGCCTGGGCGCCATCGCCATGACCGGCGGCAGCTATCAGGCGGCGATGTTCTGCGTGTCCTGGCCCACCGGGGAGTTCGGCGGCATGGGGCTGGAGGGCTCGGTGAAGCTCGGCTACCGCAACGAGCTGGCGGCGATCGAGGATCCCGTCGCCCGCAAGGCCAAGTTCGACGAGATGGTCACCCAGGCCTATGCCCACGGCAAGGCCATGGCGCGCGGCGCTTATCCGGCGCTGGACGACGTCATCGACCCGGCCGACACCCGCAAATGGATCGTGGGTGCGTTGAAGGCGCTGCCGCCCACCCCCCCGCGCACGGAGAAGAAGCTGCGCTGGATCGATAGCTGGTAGGCGGCAGAATGACTGCGGGCGATCTCGTTGTCGTTGGTGTGTGGCTAGCCGAGATCGCGCTGTTGATTGGGATCGCCTGGAAGCCCTATCGCCTGTCCCGAAACCGGCTGTCGGTGGACATGGAAGGCGGGAACGGACAGGCCGTTAGCCCGCTCTATATCTTCTTGCCGCCTCTCGTCCTGGCGGCGGGGCCCTTCGTGGCTCAGCTCGCCAAACACGACGGCGTCAACGTCTGGCTGCATCCGGCTCTCATGATGCCGCTCCTCGCGATTCATTTGACCGGCTTTCTGGTCTTCCAACTCATCCTGCGGACCGCGTTTCTGCGAGCCGCGCGAAAGGCCGAGGCGGATCGTGCGCGAAGGCTCAAGGCCCTGGGCCTCGACGGACCGACCTAGCGCGCCCTTCGACCTTAGCAGGACAAGGATCGCTTGATCTGAAATGGGGAACGGGCGGTATTCTTTCTCGGGAAGCGGGGAGACCTCCATGAGCCAGTTCACACGCCGCACGGCGCTGGGTTTCGGTACGGCCGCCGCCATCGCGCCGCGGGCCTTCGCCGCCCTGCCGGTCACCGAGGGCCGCGCCAAGGTTCCGGGCGGGACGATCTGGTGGAAGAAGGTGGGCTCGGGGTCCAAGGCGCCTCTGCTGACCCTGCACGGCGGACCGGGATGCGGGCACAACTACCTGCTGCCGCTGGCGGCGCTGGCCGACGACCGGCCGGTGGTCTTCTACGACCAGCTAGGGTGCGGCCAGGCCGACAGCCCGCAGGACGAGAAGGTCTACACAATTCAGCGTTCGGCCGACGAAGTGACAGCGGTTCGCAAGGCGCTGGGCCTCGAGGAGATCGCCCTCTTCGGCCATTCCTGGGGCTCGATGCTGGCCATCGAATACCTGTGCCAGACCGGCGGGCCGGGGGTGGAGAAGCTGATCCTCGGCGGCGCCTTGGCCAGCGTGCCGCAGGCCAACGCCGGCATGCAGCGGCTGATCGATCAGATGCCGAACGGCGCGGGTGCGAAGCTTCGGGTCCTGGAGGCGGCGCACAAGACCGACGCGCCGGAGTATCAGGCGCTCGTCGACCTCTTCTATAGGCTGCACCTGTGCCGGGCCGATCCACCGCCGCCGGAGTACCTGGCCTCGCTGGAGATCGTGTCGAAGTCGATCGCCTATCGCGTCATGAACGGGCCCAACGAGTTCACCATCGTGGGCGTCATCAAGGACTGGGACCGGCGCAAGGACCTGGGGAAGATCAAGGTCCCGACCCTGATCACCACCGGCGAGTTCGACGAGGTGACGATGGACTGCCACGAGACCATCCGCCAAGGGATCAAGGGCTCGAGGCTGGAGGTCTTCAAGGGCTGCTCGCACATGACCATGGACGAGAAGCCGGCGCAGTACGTGGCCTCGCTGCGGCGATTCCTCGCCTGATGGGACCGGCGGACTGGCTGGTGGTCGGCCACTGGCTGGCGGCGGTGGGCCTGATGAGCGTGCTCGCCTGGGAGCCGTGGCGCCAGACGCGGCTCACGGCCAGGGCGTCGCCGCCGGTGACGGCCGCGCGGCGGTTCGCGAGCCCGGGCTATGTCTTCGTCCTGCCGCTGCTGGCGCTGGCCGCGCCCCTGGTCCCGGGATCAGGCGAGCTGTGGCGCCAGCCGCACCGGTTGCTGCCGGGCGTCGCGGTTGTGCTGGTGGCGCTGACCGCGATCCAAGCCGTCCTCTGCCACCGTGTGCTGATCATGGCGCGGCGGCGCCACGCGGCGCTCGCTCAGCGCGACTTGCCGGATTCCTGATAGCCGGGGCCGCGCGACAGGGACCGGTCGAGCGGCAGGCGCAGAAGGACGTCGCCGCCCATCGCCAGCTGCTCGGGGCCGATGTCGCGGATCAGGTGCTTGCGCATCTCCTCCGGGATCGAGCCCTCCGCCGCCACGGGATCGCTCTGGGAGAGCGTGTCGAACCGGCGGTCGTCCGCTTCCGGATCGTCGGTCAGGTCGCCGATGCGGTGGAAGATGATGGCGCAGGCCGTCGGCGTGCGTGCGACGTCCAGCGCCGGTCCCAGCATCAGCCCGTCGATCACGTCAGCCCGGGGCGTGGCGACGCCATAGAAGATGCCGAACAGCATGGCGCCCGAGGTGACGTCGGCGGCGATGGTGAAGAGCTGATTGTGCAGGGTCAGCACCCAGCCCTCGACCACCGTACCGCCGGTGCCCATTCTGAGCTTCAGATAGCCTGTGGCGGGGTCGAGGCGGACCATGGCGTGATCGTGGACGAAACGGCCGGGCTGCAGGACGTAGGGCCGGGTCGAGCGGAAAAAGCCCTCATAGGCCGACCCCCGCAGGGAGGTGGTGGCCAGTATGTGCTCGGCGACGGCCAGTGGCAGGCCGGGGGGACCGCGCGAATCCAGGCCCGGGACGGCGCTGGGGTCGGCGCCCATCAGGTTCGCCAGGTCGGCGAAGCTGCGGTCCCAGTCGAGCGTCTTGAACCCCGGCACGCGGCCGGCGATCAGGGCGGTGAGGCCGGAGAGATTGTGGCTGGAGGGCTTCACTGCGCCGGTCACCCAGCGTCCGACCACGGACTTGTCGACGCCGAGATCGGCGGCGAGGCGCCCACGGCTGATCGACAGCGCCTTGAGCACCAGATCGAGCTTCGCGGAAAAGGTCTCCGACATGCCTTACGAGGTCCATTCGCGGGGTGGCGTCACGATAGGGTGTAACGTCTTACCAAGTCACCCGGCATCGCTAGTGCGGCACGTAGGTCCTGAGCACGTCCTCGATGATGCGCTCCAGCTGCCCAAGTGTGTTGCAGGGCTTGGCCACGTGGGTGAAGCGCTGGTAGCGGTGCATGACGCTGTCGCCCTGGCCCCAGTAGCTCTCGGGTTCGGGGTTGAGCCAGATCACCGCGCGGGCCCGCTGCTGGATCAGATGCATCAGGTCGAGCCTGGGATCGGCGAAGTTGGAGCGGCCGTCGCCCAGGAAGATCACCGTGGTGTGGCGGTCGACGCGGTCCAGATGGTTCTCGCAGAAGTCCTCCAGCGCCTTGCCGTAGTCGGTCTGCTGGAAGCCGATGGTCTGCAGCACCTTGAGGATCGCGCCCTCCACGCCGTTGTCGTCGAGGATGGCGTTGACTGGGATCAGCCGGCCGGAGAAGGCGTAGGCGTCCAGGTGGTCGACCACGTCGTTCAGGGAATAGAGGAAGGTCAACAGGAACTGGGCGGCGGCGGCCACCGATTTCGAGACATCGCAGATGGCCACGATCGACGGCTTGTCGACTTTCTTGATCTTCCACTCGATCTCGAAGGGCACGCCGCCGTGGGCCATGGATTTGCGCAGCGTCTTGCGGACGTCCAGGTGGCCGCGGTTGGCGGTGTGGCGGCGGCGCGAGTAGCGGTCGGCCAGCCGCTTGGCCATGCGTTTGACCAGCGCCTGCATCACGATCAGGTCGACCGGGTCGATGCCGCCGTCGGCGTTCAGCGCCTTCTTGGCCAGCATCTCCTCGCGCAGCGCCTTGCCGGAGCCGGAGGCGAAGAGTTCGTGCTGGCGCTCCACATAGGTCTGGGCCTCGGCGACCAGCGCCTTGCGCGCGGCGTCGAGGCGTTCCGCAACGCCTTGGAGCTCTGGCATCTTCCGGGCGTTGGCGATGATCCGCTCG
>PLEH01000114.1 GCA_003136395.1 Phenylobacterium sp. | reverse complement strand
TCAGGGCCGGTCGAACTTGTCGGCGCGGCGGTGGCCGAACAGCAGGCGGGCCTCCAGCCGGGCCCGCAGTCCCGAGTAGTAGGCGCCCAGGAAGGCCTTGTCGGAGACCTCCAGGGGCGCGTCCCAGCCGATCTTGGCGCGGATGCGGGTCGAGACCTCGGCGATGGTGCGCCGGTCGGACCGGCGCAGCACGTCCTCCAGGACCTGCAGCTCCTTGATGCCGTAGGCGTCGAGCTGGGCCTCGGTGAAGGCGATGCCGCCCACCGTCGCCGGGCCGTCCTGGGCCAGGTCCGGGCGCAGCACCCGGCGCGGCGCCTTGACCACCATGGTGCCGGCCGCGATGTCGCCCAGCCGCAGGCGGTCGCGGTTGAACAGCGGGAAGAGCACGAAGACCCCGCTCCAGATGCCGCCCAGCACGATCAGGCCGGCGTCGACGCCCATGCCGCTGGCGAACAGGAAACTCATCGGCAAGAAGACCTCGATCTCGCGCATGGCGTTGCGCGCGAAGACCGCATTGGCGGTGAGCCGGCCGCCGTCGCGGGCGACGACCCGCAGGCCCAGCGCCCGCTTGCCCGGCGTCGCCGCGCCGGCCCGCATCTCGAAGCCCACGAAGTAGAAGTTGCGCAGCAGGAAGAAGCCCAGGAACCAGATGACCTCGGCGATCGCGTCGGCCTCGGTGGTGCGCCATTGGACCGCGACGACCAGCAGGGTGAAGGCGATCAGCGTGGCGATGATGATCAGGGCGTCGAGGATGAAGGCGCCGGCGCGCTCGGAGAAGGCGCCGATCTTGAGCCGCAGGTCGACGCCCTCCGGCGTGACGAACTCGCGCCAGCCGTCGTCGGGCGCCCGGCGGGGTTTGCGGACGCGCCTTGCCTTGAGCTTCAGCGGGGTCGCGGCGGCCGTCATGCGAACCTCTCGCGGCGCGGCAGGTAGAAATAGAGCCCCCAGGCCAGCACGCTCGCCGCGGCGATGGAGAGCCGGACGATGTCGTTCTGGATCAGCTGGCGCGCGAAGCCCTCCAGCAGCCCCGCGACGAACAGCATCACCACGACCCCGGCCATGACGGTCGCCCCGCGGCGTCCGACGTCGGCGGCCGCGTCGACCCGGGTCCGTTCGCCCGGGAAGGCCACCGCCCAGCCGATGGAAAAGCCCGCCGCACCGGCGAGCGTCACCGCGAAGAGCTCGGTCACGCCGTGGATCATCAGCCAGCCGGTGGCCTGGAACGCCAGGCCGCGCGAGGCGAACAGCGCCAGGAAGGCGCCCAGCATGCAGCCGTTGAAGACCATCAGCGCCGCGGTCGGCAGGCAGAGCGCGAAGCCCAGCGCGAAGGCGAAGATGGCGATCTGCGAGTTGTGGGTGAACAGGAAGGCGGAGAGCGTGCTGAACGCCTCATGGGCGGTGGCCTTGTGGTAGAGGGTGTCGCGCAGCGCCTGGGTGGTGGCCGTCGGATCGCGGCCCTGGGCGAGTTCGGCGGGAATGAAGCCGTAGAACCAGTCCGGGTCGCGGGTCACCAGGATGAACGCGCCCACCGTTCCGGTCGCCATCAGCAGCGCGGAGACCACCGTCTCGCGCCACAGTTCGCGCACGGCGCGCGGCCATTCGTGGATGAAGAAGCCGGCCAGCCGCTCCAGCGGCCGGCTGCGCGTGCCGTAGACGAAGAAATAAGCCCGCGTGCAGAGACTCTCCAGATAGCCGATCAGGCCGGCGTCCAACGAGATGGCGCGGGCGACCGACAGCGACGACAGCGCCTGGCGGTAGAGCACCGGCATCTCCACCAGCTCGTCGCGATTCAGCTTACGCGCCCCGCCCTTCTCGACGCGGGCGAGCAGGCTCTCGAGGCGACGCCAGTCGGCCTCGCGCTCGGCGCGGAAGCGGTGGCTCTTGAGCTGAAGTTCGGCCATGCCCTCAGCGCCTAGATCATGTCGCGACGCTTGGCGTCGAGGTAGGCGTTGAGCAGGCTCATGCCGAGGTCGGCGGACCTGGCGTCCACCAGCTGCGCGCCCAGCCGCTGCAGCCGGCTGATGACGATCTCGCGCTGGCGCAACAGGCCGGCGGCGATCACCGCACGGGAGACGTCGTCGGGCTCCAGAGGCTCGGCGTCGACCAGCGGCTCCAGCTCCTCGTCGCGGAACACCACGAATAGCACCAGATGGGTGCGCATCAGCCGCCCGACGTTCTCGATCATCAGCTCGGCGCTGGTCGGGTCGGCGAAGTCCGTGAACACCACCACCAGCGCGCGGCGGTCGAGGCGGCCGGCCAGGGTCGTCAGGCCGAGGGTGAAATTGGTCTCCTCGGTGGAATAGTCGATGCTGGCGGCCAGCCGCTGGATCAGCGGGAAGGCGTTGGGCCCGGCCACCACCCCGCTCGACACCCGGGGCTTGGCGTCGAAGGCGAAGAGGCCCACCCGATCGCCGAGCTTGAGGCCGGCGAAGGCCAACAACAGCGCGGCGTTGATCGCCTGGTCGACCCTGGGACCGCTGGAGGTCGGCGCGCACATCAGCCGGCCGGTGTCGATCGCCAGGATGACGTGGTGGTTGCGCTCGGTGCGGTACTCGCGGGCCACCAGCTTGCCGTGCCGGCCGCTCTGCTTCCAGTCGATGGCGCGCAGGTCCATGCCGGTCTGGAAGTCCTTCAGCGCATGGAAGTCGCCGCCGTCGCCGCGCTCCATCTGGGCTTTCACGCCAAACATCGCATCGCGGGAGAAGAGCCTGAGCGCCTGTTCCTTCACCCGCTCGACATCCGGGGTGATGGCGATGGCGCGGTCGGGCGTCTCGGTCCGCTGCAGCCACATCAGGCCCAGCGGCCCGCGCCAGCGCGCCCAGACCTGCTCCAACCGCCCCTCCCCGCGCCGCTGCGGCGTGAGCGAGACGATCGCCCGGTCCCAGCCGCCGGCGAGCCTGAGCCGCTGGCGCACGGGACTGGCCGCCAGCCGGGCGTTGACGCCCAGCGCCAGCTCGACCTCGCGCGGGGCTAAGCCCTTGAAACTCGCCTCCAGAGTCGCGTCCTGCGCGCGGCCCAGACCCATGGCGCCGGGCGCGGCCAGGCTGAGCGTGAGCGCCGACGGCCGGGCGGCCAGCAGGGCGTCGGCCAGCATCAGGCCCAGCGTCATCAGCACCCAGGCCGCCGCCGTGCTCCAGAGCCTCGGCGCCGCCAGACCGATGGCGAGCGCCACCGGCGCGCCGATCGCGGCCAGTCCGATCGCCAGCCGGGTGGGATAGAGCCGCATCCTCAGCGCGGCGCCGCGGCCATGTCGACCAGGGTCTGGATCACCTCGTCGGACCGGCGGCCCTCGATCTCCGCGGCCGGCGACAGGATCACCCGGTGGCGCAGCACCGGGAGCGCCAGCGCCTTCACGTCGTCGGGGATCACATAGTCGCGGCCGTCGAGCGCGGCGCGGGCGCGGGCGGCGAGCGCCAGCTGGGCGGCGGCACGGGGGCTCGCCCCGCTCTGCAGGTCGGCGGTCTCGCGGGTGGAGCGGACCAGGTCCAGGACATAGGTCACCACCTCGTCGCTGAGCTTCACGCCGGCCACCGCGGCGCTGGCTTCGGCCAGGGTCTTGGGCGTCACCACCTGGGCCACGCCCATGTCGGCCGGCGCCGTCTGGCCCGACTGCACGCCATAGGTCGCCACGATCCGGCGCTCCTCCTCGCGGGTCGGATACTGCAGGGTCTGCTTGAACAGGAAACGGTCGAGCTGGGCCTCCGGCAGGGGATAGGTGCCCTGTTGCTCCAGCGGGTTCTGGGTGGCGACCACCATGAACCTGTCGCTGAGCTTGTGCGGCTTGCCGTCGATGGTGACCTGCCGCTCCTGCATGGCCTCCAGGAGGGCCGCCTGGGTCTTGGGCGGGGTGCGGTTGATCTCGTCGGCCAGCAGCAGTTCGCAGAACACCGGGCCCTGGCTCAGCGTGAAGCTCGAGGTCTGGAAGTTGAACAGGTTGGCCCCGATGATGTCTGCCGGCATCAGGTCGGGCGTGAACTGGATGCGTCCGAAATCGAGCCGCAGCGTCCGGGCGAAACACTGCGCCAGGAAGGTCTTGGCCGTCCCCGGCGCACCCTCCAGCAGCACATGCCCGCGGGCGAAGAGCGCGGTCAGCAGGAGGTCGACGGTTTCCGTCTGACCCACGATGGCCTTGCCGATCTCCGCGCGCACCTTGGCGGCGAGGTCCCTCACTTCATCGACGTTCACGCGTGATCTCCAATCGCCACTGATAGAGGTTGCGCCCGACGGCCAGGAGGTCGTCGCGCGTCTTGGCCCGTTCGGCCTGGGCCGTCAGCGCCGCGGGGTCCGCGGCGCCTGAGCGGCGTGAGAGTTCGGCCAGCCAAAGCTCGTTGTCGCGGCCCGCGGCCGCCCGTTCGCCGCCGCCCGCCGCGGCGCCGACCAGGGCCTTGGTGAGCGCGGCGTAGGCCGGCGCCAGCTCGGCTTCGCGGCCGGCCATGCGCACCAGGCCCGCGGAATTGTCGACCAGCGCGCTCTTGCCGAGCGCGATGGCGCGGTCGCGCCGGAGCGTTGGCCCGAACCGGCCCAGGCTGTGCAAGCCCATGAGCAGGGCCGCGCCGACGCCGCACAGGGTGGCGGCCAGCCACGGCGGCTCCAGCACCAGCTGGCCGATGCCGCGCCCGCGGACATAGCCGTTGAGCGTCACGTCGAACCGCAGGCCGGATTCGCCGCGCAAGGTGTTGAGGACCGCGAGCCCCGCACGGGCATTGTCGATATTGGCGACCCCCTGGTTGTTCAGCAGGTCGGGATCGGCCAGCACGACGATTCCCGGACGCGCCCGCAACCGCGCCAGCACCGCGCGGCCCTGCTCGTCCACGAGCATCGGCTCCCATGCCTCGCCGGAGAGGGTCTGGAAGTTGTCGATAGGGCCGAGGGGAAGATAGGTTCCCGACTCGAAGAGCGCGCCCGTCCCGTGCAGGACCGGCTTGCTGAAACCCTTGGGCCGGACCTGGATCTCGGTGGTCTTCGCAAAAGGCGCGAGGATCTCGGTGGCGGCGAAGGAGTTCATGACGTCCCCGTACTTCAGGACGAACCCCGGGTGCAGAGGCATCTGCGTGACGGCCCACTTGGGCAGTACGATCAGCAGGCTCGGGTATTGCGCGAAGGGCTTGAGGTTCGGGACCTGCGGCGGCGTGAGGACCGTCAGGGTGTCGCCGGGGACCCGCCTCCGCGGCGGGGTGCGGCTGACCAGCGCCGGGACGCCTTCCGCCTGGAGCATCACCACCGCCCCCTTGAAGCCGATGGCGGAAGAGGACAGCGCATGTGCGCCCGGGTCAGCGGCGCCGCGTAGCTCCGGCGCATAGGCGCTCAACACCGCCAGGCCGGAGAACGACACAATCCCGACCAGCACCAGGGCAAGGATGGTGCGGGGAGAAAAGCCCTGGCTGCTGGCCGTCGGCGCGGCGGCCGCGGTCACGACCAGCCCTCCGAGAAGGCGAAGGTCTCGTAGTCGCCGCGGGCGTGGGCGAAGTCCTCGGGGCTCACCGGACGGCCGCCGAAGAAGCTGCGCTCCACCCGCTCGGCGATACGCGCGAAGGCGCCGCGCGCCGGCGGCGGCATCTGGTCGAGGCCGGCGATGTCGCGGCTGGTGAGCGCGGGCCGGATCAGGCCGGGGCGCCGCCCGGTGAGGTCGTCGATGCTGCGGAACAAGAGGATGTGGATAGCCTCGCCGTAGCGTCCGGCCACGGCCAGCCTGTCGGCTTCCTCCAGGAGCGCCCGCGCCTGTTCCGGCTCCGGCCGCCAGTCCGTCGGCGCCACGGCCGCCTTGCTGACCCGCCGGCCCGCCAGCACCTCAATGGCCACGAACCAGACGATCAGGGCGGCGCCCAGCGCCAGCCCGCCCCAGAACAGGAACTTCAGGATCGGCGCCAGCTCGCCCAGGGCCTCCAGGACCTTCTCCAGCCAGGCGGGAACGGGCGGCGTGGGTGGCGCGGCCTTGAAGTCGAGCTGCAATCCCTTGGTGTGGAGCAACGCCTGGTGCGCCGCCGCCAGCTTCTGTTCCGACGCGGTGAAGGCGTCTGACGCCACCAAGCCCCTCATGTCCTGCGCCGGCGGACACGCGGGCGCACTCGAACCTAGCAGGGGGCCGCGCGGTCGCGAAGCCTCAGGTTGCAGACTTCAGGGTTTCGCGGCGGGCAGCATGGCCATGACAGAATTGGTCTTGGAAATGAACTTCACGCCCTTCAGATGATCGGCCGGATAGCCCGACCAGGCGCCCTTGACCTCGATGGGCGTCACGGCCGGGGCGGTCGCAGCGGCCGGCTTGTCGGCGACCACGTCAACCTCATAGATCCCGTCCTTGGGCGCGCCGGCGTTGATGCGGTTCAGGAATCCCGACCGGGTATAGCCGGGCGAGGCGGCGCTACCGTTTGCTGTCATCTCCAGCTCCCCGGCCTTGCCGACGTTGATGGAAGCCGTGTCGACCTTGGAGATCATCTCCTGGCCGGCATACATCTGCTGCGAACGGCCCACATACTTGGGCGGCGCCGGCGTAGCCGGTGCGTCGGCGGTCTTGGATGAGTCACAGGCTGAAAGGCCGATGGCGGCGAAGAGGCCGGCGGCCAGGATCACGCGACGCATGGATATCCTCCCCGATTCCCTATTGTCGGGGAGGGTGCGCCCCACTGCGGGTGCGCCGCAAGGGTGACGTAACGGGCGCCTCGCCCGGGGTGCGGCCATGGGCTACCACTGGGCGCAACAAGGCTGTGGGAGGCGTGTCATGGGTCGGGGTCTGATGATGGGCGCGTGCGCGGCCGCCCTCCTGCTGGCGGCGCCGGCGATGGCCGCGTCGGCGGGCGCCAAGGCGGCCGCCCGGCCCTGGATGAACTCCAGGCTCAGCCCCGACGCCCGCGCCGAGCTGGTGCTGGCCGGGCTCTCGCTCGACCAGCAGATCGCGCTCCTGCACGGCGTGATGCCGGTCTTCCTTGGCCCGAAGAAGCCCGCCCATGTGCAGATCTCGGCGGGCTGGATGCCGGGCCTTCCCGAGCTTGGCATACCGGATCTGACCGAAAGCGACGCGAGCCTCGGCGTCGCCAACGCCGGGCGCAAGGACGACGACGCCACGCCGCTGCCCTCCGGCATGGCTCTGGCCGCCACCTGGGATCCCAGGACCGCCTTCGCCGCCGGCGCGATGATCGGCAAGGAGGCCCGGCAGAAGGGCTTCAACACCCTGCTGGCCGGCGGCGCCAACCTGCTGCGCGACCCCCGCAACGGCCGCAATTTCGAATACCTCGGCGAAGACCCGCTGCTGGCCGGAACCCTGGCCGGCCAGACGATCAAGGGCGTCCAGTCCAACCACATCGTCTCGACCACCAAGCATTTCGCGCTCAACGACCAGGAAACCGGGCGCATGGTGCTGGACGCGGTGATCGACGAGGCGGCCTTCCGTGAGAGCGACCTGCTGGCCTTCGAAATCGCCATCGAGACCGGCCATCCGGGCTCGGTGATGTGCGCCTACAACCGGGTCGGCGGGACCTACGCCTGCGAGAACCCTTTCCTGCTCACCGATGTCCTCAGGACCGACTGGAAATATCCGGGCTGGGTGATGAGCGACTGGGGCGCCGTGCACGGCGTGGCCGCCGCCAAGGCCGGCCTCGACCAGGAGAGCGGACAGCAGCTCGACAAGCAGGTCTTCTTCGACAAGCCGCTCAAGGCCGCGGTGGACAGCGGCGAGATCTCCAAGGCCCGCATCCACGAGATGGCCCACCGCTATCTGCGCAGCCTGTTCGCGGCCGGGGTCGTCGATCATCCGGTCACGGCCGGCGGCCTCGACACCGCCGCCGACGCGCGGGTCGCGCGCCGCGCCGGCGAGCAGGGGATCGTGCTCCTGAAGAACAACGACTTCCTGCTGCCCCTGATGAGCTCGGCCAAGAGCATCGCCGTGATTGGCGGCCATGCCGACGTCGGCGTGATCTCAGGCGGTGGCTCGTCGCAGGTCATTCCCCTGGGCTCGAAATCCTTCGCCAAGCCCCCGGGTGCGCCGCAGTGGGGCGGCGGGCAGGTCTACTATCCCTCGGAGCCCCTGGCGGCGATCAAGGCGCGCGCGCCGGGCGCCCGGGTGACGTTCAACGATGGGACCGATCCGGCCGCCGCCGCCGCGCTCGCCAAGTCCGCCGACGTGGTGGTGGTCTTCGCGACCCAGTGGTCCACCGAGGGCATGGACATCGCCATGTCGCTGGATGGCCAACAGAACGCCCTGATCGCCGCCGTCGCCCAGGCCAATCCGAAGACCGTGGTGGTGCTGGAGACCGCCGGTCCGGTGCTGATGCCCTGGCGTGACCACGCTGGCGCAATCCTCGAGGCCTGGTTTCCCGGCGCGCGCGGCGGCGAGGCGATCGCCAGGGTGCTGTTCGGCGAGATCAACCCTGAGGGCCGCCTGCCCACGACCTTCCCGGCCAGCCTCGACCAGCTGGCCCGCCCGGTCCTGCCGGGCTCCGACCAGCACATCGTCGAGACCCTGACGCCGTCGGCCGCGACGGCCTTCGCCGTGACTTACACGGAGGGCTCGGACGTCGGTTATCGGGGCTACGCCAAATCCGGCGCGAAGCCGCTCTACCCGTTCGGCTACGGGCTCTCCTACACGGTGTTCCGCTACTCGGGGCTGAAGGTGACGGGCGGCAAGACGCTCAGCGCCAGCTTCACGGTGACCAACGTCAGCAATCGCGAGGGCACGGACACGCCGCAGCTCTACCTGACCGCCGCGCCGAAGCGGACCCAGCAGCGGCTGATCGGCTGGACGAAGGTGACGCTGAAGCCCGGCGAGGCGCGCCAGGTCACGGTGAGCGCCTCGCCGCGCATGTTAGCGAACTGGGACGCTGCGGCCCACGGCTGGCGCCTCGACGGCGGCGCCTACAAGATCGCGGTGGGCCCCGACGCGGCGACCGCGACGCTGACCGGCTCGGCGAAGATCGAGCCCGCGAAGCTGAAGCCGTAGGCTGAATCTGCGAGGTTGCCGCTCAAAGTCCTCTCCCCCTTGCGGGGAGGGGCGGTGTTTCAAGCTGAGACCTTCAGCCCTACTTCTTGGCCAGCGCGTCGTCGTAGAACCTGGCCACGTCGGCCTTCAGCTGCTTCAGGGCGTCCTGGTTGAGGTAGACCATGTGCCCGGACGGGTAGTAGGCGAAGCGCACGTTGTCGCGGATCGAGGGATCCAGCCACAGGTGCTCGATGTCGTATTCTGTGCCGAAGAACGGCGTGGCCATGTCGTAGTAGCCGTTCAGCGAATAGACCATCAGGTGCGGGTTCTCGCGCATGGCCACGCCCATGTCGGCCGCGGTGTTGGCCACGTTCTCCTTGCGCCCGCCGCCGCCGAAATTGCCGCCCGGCGGACGGTGGCGCCAGTCCCACGACTGGTTGATGTTCGGACCCGACGGCCAGTAGTTGAGCTCGGTCGTGTAGCCGAGCTGCTCCACCCAATCGTGGAGCGCCGCGACATAGGCGCCGTTGATGCCGGTGTCGGAGGGATCGTATTCCGCGTTGGCGGCGGTGTTGTCGGTGTTGATGCCGGTGAAACGGGTGTCGTAGCGCCCCAGAGTCCGGTTCTGGTCGCGCAGCAGCTCGACCCGGAAGTGGTTGAGGTCGACGCGCAAGTTGGCGCGCTTGATGAACTCCACGGGAATGCCGATGTAGGCCGAGAGCTGCCTGGCGGTCGCATCGAATTCGGCCGGCGAGATCTTCGAGCCCTTGGTCAGCGCCGCCAGATAGGGGCCCTGAGCCCAGGCGCGGACTTCATCCAGATAGGCGTTGAGATCCTTGGGCTGGGTCGCCGACTTCTTCCAGTAGACCGCGGTGGCCGCGAAGCTCGGGACATAGCTGACGTAGCTGTGGTCGAAGCCGGAATCGTGGGCGCCATAGTTCAGCACCGACGACAGGAGCAGCACGCCGTTGAACTGCAAGCCGCGCTGCTGCAGCGCATAGACCAGGCCCGCCGAGCGGGTGGTGCCGTAGCTTTCGCCGAACAGGAACTTGGGCGAATTCCAGCGGTGGTTGATGGTCACGTAGCGCTGGATGCCGCGGGCGAAGGCGTCGATGTCCTGGTCCACGCCCCAGAACTCGGTCCCCTTGGTGTCGCCGAGCGGACGGGAGTAGCCGGCGCCGATGGCGTCCAGGAACACCAGGTCCGACTTGTCGAGCAGGCTCTCGTGGTTCTCGGTGAGGGTGTAGGGAGGGCCGTGGGTCGCGTTGGGCGAATCCGTCATGACGTGCATCGGGCCGGCCAGGCCCATGTGCACGAAGAGCGAGGCCGACCCCGGGCCGCCGTTGTAGCTGAAGGTCACCGGCCGGGTCTTCCCGCCGTCGGCGGTGTAGGCCACGTAGAACATCGACGCGATCGGCTTGCCGTCGTCGGAGCGCAGGGTGAGCGTGCCGGCGGTGGCGGTGTAGCCGATGGTCTGGCCGTTGATCGTCACGGTGTGATGCGAGGCCTTGGCCTGTTCGTAGAGCGGGGCGGTGGCGATATCGGCGTCGCTGATCTTGTGCTCGCCGGCTTGGGCGCCGCGCTCGGTGCGGCGCTCGACGACCGGGCCGGCGGCCGACGGCTCATCCGGGCGCGAGGCGGCGGCGCGAGCGCCGGGGGCGCGGGCGCTCGCGGCCGGGCGGTCCGGCGACGCAGGCGGCTGCGCCGCGGCCAGGGTTGCGGAAAGACTGAGCGCGACCAATGCGGCCGCGGTTCGACGGATCATGCTTAAACCCCCTGGAACTAGGACTTCGCAGACGCGGCCGGGCCGCGCGAATGGGCGTGCGGGAAAACCCCGTACGCTCGTGGGGCGCAACCTCGCTCCACCTTGTTGCGGTTGCATTTCGTCGCCGCCTTATTCCGACGCGATAGGGCGCGCATAAGGACATATGGACAGCCTGCGCCGAGCCCTTGCCGCTCTGATCGCCCCCACCCTGATCGCTGGGGCGGGCCTGGGCGCCGCCGGCGCATCCCTGGCCGCCGAGCCGGACGCTGTGGCGACCGCGCCCGCCGGACCCAGCGTCGCCGACCAGATCGACGCCTATCTGAAGACCTCGCCCGCGCTCGCGCTCCCCAAGGACGGACCGAACGGCGTCACCTCCGGCGAAGAGCCCCGCAGGGTCCATGGGGTGGTCGACATCGCCGTGGGGTCGAACGGCTACCGCAGCGCCTATGTCCGCAGCGACCTGCCGGTCGGTAGAACCGGGACCCTGAGCATCGCGGTGGGTGAGACCCGCTTCAACGGGCGGGCTGTCGGTTACGGCGGTTATGGAGGCCGCTTCGGCGCGAGCGACCGGCAGAGCCTGGGTCTGGCCTTGTCCTTGGGCGGCGACGCCGCCCTCGATCCGCAGGATCCGCGCTGCCGCCGGGCCGGGGAGGAAAGGCCGAGGCTTGCGTCCGATCCTCGGTTCGAGGGCGATCGCCCGCCCGCCTGCCAAACGGTTGGCGAGCGAACTTCGCCTTAGAGTGGGGCCCTGCCTTGCGCCAGAGGCGTCGAACTCACCTCAGTAGGTGTAGCGGAAGCCCAGCAGGACCCTGGCCGACGACTACTAGGGCGGCTGTTCGAGAAGGCCCCGTTCGTGCAGGCTGGGGCCTGAGGGGCGCGTCGCCCCACGGGGAGCACATGGATTCACGCCCCATCTGGCAATGGTCGGCCGTCGAGACGGCCGCGGCGATCAGGGCGGGCCGCGCCTCGGCCGTCACGGTCGTCACCGCCCACACCGAGCGCCTGCACGCGGTCAATCCGGCGCTGAACGCCGTCGTCGTCGACATGTCCGACCTCGCCCTGGAGGCCGCTCACGCGGCGGACCGCAGACAGGCCGCCGGCGCAGAACTCGATGCGCTGCACGGGGTGCCGGTCACGATCAAGATCAATATCGACGTCGAGGGGCAGGCCAATTCCAACGGCGTCGCGGCCTTCGCGGGCAACATCGCGCCCGCAGACTCGGCGGTGGCCGGCAATCTGAGGGGCGCGGGAGCGATCATCCTTGGACTGACCAATACCCCGGAGTTCTCTTTCCGAGGCTTCACCGACAATCCGCTGCACGGCCTGACCCTCAATCCCTGGGACAGGACGATCACCTGCGGCGGGTCCTCCGGCGGCGCGGCGGCCTCAGTCGCGGCCGGCATCGGGACCATCGCTCACGGCAACGACATCGGCGGCTCCTTGCGCGCGCCGGCCAACTGGAACGGCGTGGCCACCATCAAGCCGACGCAGGGGCGCGTCCCCGCCTACAACCCCAGCGCCGCGGTGGAGCGCCCGCCCATGGCGCAGCTGATGTCCTGCCAGGGGGCCCTCGGCCGCGAGGTCGCCGACGTCCGCCTGGCGCTGGAAGTGATGAGCCGCCGCGACGTGCGCGATCCCTGGTGGGCGCCCGCGCCTCTGCCGCCGGCCGGAACGGCGGGTCCGGTCAAGGTCGCGGTGGCGAAGATTCCGCCGGACATGAGCCCCGATCCCGAGGTTGTCGAGATGGTCGGCGTGGCGGCCCGCCATCTCGCCGCCGCCGGCTATGAGCTGGTCGAGATCGATATCCCCGACATCTCCGCGCCCTGGAAGCTCTGGGCCGATCTGCTGGCCACGGAGATCGCCACCCTGCAGGAGGCGCAGATCCGGCCGGTCTCCAGCCCCGACTTCATCCGCGCGCTCGACGGCATGCTCAGGATGGCGAACATCCTCGACGCCGAGGGCTACATGAAGGCCATCGCCTTGCGCTCGCGGATCCTGCGCGAATGGCTGGTCTTCCTCGAGGGCTGCCCGCTGATCCTCGCCCCGGTTTCGGTGAAGCTGACGCCGGGCGTCAACGCCGACCTCGCGCACGACGACGCGGTTGGCGAATTCCTGGGCCATGATACGCGCTTCGCCGCCGCGCTCAGCGTGCTCGGCCTGCCGGTGGCCGTGGCGCCCGTGGGCCTGGTCGACGGTCATCCGGTCGGCGTGCAGCTCATCGCCTCACGCTACCGCGAGGACATCTGCCTCGACGCCGCCGCGGCCATCGAGGCGCGCGTCGGCGTGATGGCGCACCGGCTCTGGGCGCGCGAGACCGTCTAGCCGCCGAGCTTGTCGAGCCAGGCCAGGGCCCGCAACGCGCAGGCCGCCGGCGGCAGGGCGGCGGCCCCGATCAGGAAAGATCTGCGGCGCATTCCGCGGCTCCCCGGCCTCCATTCGCGACGATCTAGCCTGCGACGGCGGGTTGCGGCGAGATGGCGGCGCGGCCGGGGCTTGATCGGGATCAAGGCGCGCCCGCGCGGGCGTCCCAATCTGAGGCCGCGCCACGCCAGGCCATCACACGGATCGGAACTACGGCCTTCCGGATCCGCCCCTCGGCTGTGTCTGGGTGTGGTTTTCCCTCTACAGGCGAATTTTGCGCAGCCGAAGCGCATTGCCGACCACGCTGACCGACGACAGCGCCATGGCCGCCGCTGCGATTTGCGGCGAGAGCAACAGGTGGAACGACGGGTAAAGCACGCCCGCGGCGATGGGCACCCCGGCGACGTTGTAGATGAAGGCGAAGACCAGGTTCTGGCGGATGTTGCGCATCACCGCGCGCGACAGGCGCCGGGCCCGCACGATGCCTTGCAGGTCACCCTTCAGCAGGGTCACCCCGGCGCTCTCAATGGCGACGTCGGACCCCGCGCCCATGGCGATGCCCACCTCGGCGGCGGCCAGGGCGGGCGCATCGTTGACGCCGTCGCCGGCCATCGCGACGGCGCGGCCCTCGGCGCGCAGTTTCTGCACGACCTTGGCCTTGTCCTGCGGCAGCACCTCGGCCTCGACCTCGTCGATCCCCAGACGCTGGGCCACCGCGAGCGCGGTGGTGCGATTGTCGCCGGTCATCATCACCAGACGCACGCCGTCGGCCCTGAGCGCGCGCACCGCCTCGGGCGTGGACTCCTTGATCGGATCGGCGATGCCGAGCAGGCCCGCGAGCTGGCCATCGACCGTGGCGAAGATCGCGGTCGCGCCCTCGCGCCTCAGGGCTTCCGCCTCGGCCTCGAGCGGGGCGGTGTCCGTCCCCTGTTCCGACATCAGCCGCGCGCCGCCCAGGACCACGTGCCTGCCGTCGACGGTCCCGAGGACGCCCTTGCCGACCGGCGAGTCGAAGTCCTTGGCCTCGGAGAGGGTCAGGCTCCGGTCCTTCGCCGCGCGCAGGACCGCGTCGGCCAACGGGTGCTCGCTGCCCCGCTCAAGACTGGCCGCGAGGCGCAGCAGTTCGGCCTCGTCGAAACCGGCCGCGGGCTTGATGGCGACCACCGCCGGGCGGCCTTCGGTCAGGGTGCCGGTCTTGTCGATCACCAGGGTGTCGATCTTCTCGAAGCGCTCAAGCGACTCGGCGTTCTTGATCAGCACGCCGGCCTGCGCGCCACGTCCGACGCCGACCATGATCGACATGGGCGTGGCCAGGCCCAGCGCGCAGGGGCAGGCGATGATCAGCACCGAGACGGCGGCAACCAGGGCGTAGGCGAACCGGGGGTCGGGCCCCACGACCGCCCAGCCGGCGAAGGCGATCGCCGCGGCGGCGATCACTGCCGGCACGAACCAGCCTGAGACCCGGTCGGCCATCCGCTGGATCGGCGCGCGGCTGCGCTGGGCCTCGGCCACCATCTGGACGATGCGGGACAGCAGGGTGTCGGCGCCGACCTTCTCGGCGCGCATCACGAAGGAGCCGGTGTTGTTGATCGAACCGGCGATCACCTTGGAGCCTGTCTCCTTGGTCACCGGCATCGACTCGCCCGTGACCAGGGACTCGTCGATCGAGACCCGGCCCTCGATCAACTCGCCGTCCACCGGGACCTTTTCGCCCGGGCGCACCCGCAGCCGGTCGCCGACGCGGATCAGGTCGAGCGTGACCTCCTCGTCGGTCCCGTCGTCGCGAAGGCGTCGCGCAGTCTTCGGGGCGAGGTTCAGAAGCGCCCTGATCGCCCCGCCGGTCCGCTCGCGGGCCCTGAGCTCCAGCACCTGGCCCAGCAGCACCAGCACGGTGATCACCGCGGCGGCTTCGAAATAGACCGGGACCACGCCGGAGGCGTCCCGGAACGCCGGCGGGAAGATTCCCGGCGCCAGCACCGCGACCATGCTGTAGGCCCAGGACACGCCGACTCCCATGGCGATCAGGGTGAACATGTTGAGTTGGCGGGTCCGGAGCGAGACCCAGCCCCGTACGAAGAACGGCCAGCCCGCCCAGAGCACCACGGGGGTCGAAAGCCCCATCTGGATCCAGGTCGAGGTCCGACCCATCGGCATCATGAGGCCGGTGAGATGCCCGCCCATCTCCAGGACGAACACCGGCGCGGCCAGGACCAGCCCGACCCAGAACCGCCGCGACATGTCGATCAGCTCGGGGTTGGGACCGTGGTCGGCGCCGACCGTCGCCGGCTCCAGGGCCATGCCGCAGATCGGACAGCTTCCGGGCCCCACCTGCCGGATCTGAGGATGCATGGGGCAGGTGTAGATGGTTCCCGCCGGCGCGGCCGAATTGGCCCCGACTTGATGTGGCGCAAGATATTTCGCCGGATCAGCCTGAAACTTCGCGCGGCATCCGGCCGAACAGAAATGAAAGTCCTGGCCGGCGTGTTCGGCGTGATGCGGCGTGGTGGCGGGATCCACCGCCATGCCGCAGACCGGATCGACGGCGGTTTGCCCGTGAGCCGATCGATGAGGGTAGTGATGCTCAGCCACGACAGGCCTCCAGGCCGTAGCCTTTATACCCTCCCGGGGCATGTTGCAATTACCCTATAGGGGTATATGGTCCCTGCATTCCAGGAGAGTCGCATGGATCGCGAGAACAAGCCCCGGCTGCTCAACCGGCTGAGCCGGATCGAGGGGCAGGTGCGCGGGGTGGCCCGGATGGTCGAAGACGGCCGCTATTGCATCGACATCCTGACCCAGCTGCAGGCGGCCCGCGCGGCCCTCGCCGGCGTCGAGACCGAGCTGCTGAAGGACCACCTAGGTCACTGCATCGAAGGCGCCATCGTCAGCGGCGACAAGGAAGAGCAGCGCCGCAAGGCCTCCGAACTGATCCAGCTCCTGGAGCGCAGCGCGCGATGAAGTGGTTTCTCGCGGCCGCGTTGCTGGCCGCCGCCGGCTCGGCCCACGCCCAGACCCAGCCCATGCCGGACATGCCCGGCATGGATCATTCGAAGATGCACCACGCAGCCGCGTCGGCCCAGCCAGCTGCCGGCGACATGGCCGGCATGGACATGAGCAAGGGTATGACTGGCGCGCTCGGCAACTATCAGATGACCCGCGAGGCCTCGGGCACGTCCTGGCAGCCGGACATCTCCGAGCACGCGGGCCTGGAGGTCATGCGCGGGCCCTGGATGATCATGGTCCATGGCCTCCTGAACGGGGTCTACGATCGCCAGAACGGGCCCCGCGGCGACGAGAAGGGTTTCGTCTCGGGCATGTTCATGGTCATGGCCCAGCGCCCGGCCGGCGAGGCGGGAACTCTGCAGCTGCGCGCCATGCTGAGCCCCGAGCCGCTGATGGGTCCAAGGGGGTATCCGCTGCTGCTGGCCACCGGCGAGACCGCCGACGGCAGGACCCCGCTGGTCGACCGCCAGCACCCGCATGACCTCTTCATGGAGCTTTCGGCCTCCTACAGCCGCAAGCTCTCGCTCGACGACAGCGCCTTCGTCTATGCCGGCCTGCCGGGCGAGCCCGCCTTCGGGCCGCCGGCCTTCATGCATCGAGCGTCGGTGATGGACAGCCCCGAGGCGCCGATCAGCCACCACTGGCTGGACTCCACCCACATCTCCTTCGGGGTGGTGACCGTGGGCCTGGTCCACGACGTCTGGAAGATCGAGGCCTCGGCCTACAACGGCCGCGAGCCCGACCAGCACCGCTACAACATTGAGACCGGGGCCCTGGACTCCAGCGCGGTGCGCGCGTCATGGAACCCCACCGCCAACTGGTCGCTGCAGGCTTCGTGGGCCGAGGAGAAGAGCCCCGAACAGCTCGACCCCGGCGTGAACCAGCGCAAGGTCTCGGCGAGCGCCATCTACACCACCCCAGCCGGTAACCTGGGCTGGTGGTCGACCACTGCCGCCTGGGGCCGGCGATCGAGCCAGGGCGTCGATCTCGACGCCTGGGTGCTGGAAAGCGCGCTGAAGACCGATGCGAACTGGACGATCTTCGCCCGCGCCGAGCGGGTGCAGAACGACGAGCTGACCACCGTCGCCGGCCACCGCGGCCCGGTGTTCGCCGTCGGCAAGATTTCCGTCGGCGCCATCCACGACTGGGCGCTGTCGCCCCATGTCAGCTTCGGCCTGGGTGGGCTCTATGCGGTCAATTTCGTACCGAACGCCCTCGACGCGGCCTACGGAAACGATCCGAACGGGGCCATGGCTTTCGTGCGGCTGAAGCTGCACTAGGCCCAGGTCGCGCGATGCGCTAGCAAGCTGGGCGGATGAGCCAAGCCCCGCGCCTTCTCGCCGACATCCCCTCCGTCCATGCCGCCCAGCGCGGCGGCCAGGTCGCCGTGCAGTGCGAGGGGCGCACGCTGACCTACGCCGAGCTCGACCGGCGGGCCGAGCAGGTGGCGGGCCTGCTGACGGCGGCGGGCGCCGCGCCCGGCGACCGCGTCGCCTGGCTCGGCCGCAGCCATGAGGCCTTCTTCGAGATCTTCTTCGGCGCCGCCAAGGCGCGGGTCTGCCTGGCGCCGATCAACACGCGCCTGGCCGTCCCGGAGATCGCTTTCATCCTGCAGGACTCTGGCGCCGACCTCTTCCTCGTGACCCCCGAGTTCTTCGCCGCCGCCAAGGCCGTGGTCGCGCTCGTCGACCGTCCCATCCGACTGATCGGCCTGCGCGAAACCTGCGATAGCTTCGACAGCTATGAGGCCTTGCGCGACTCCGCCCCGACAGGCGCGCTCAGCCCGCCGACACTTCAGGACGACGTCCTGCAGCTCTATACCTCCGGCACCACGGGCCTGCCCAAGGGCGTGCGGCTCGACAACGCCAACTACGCCGCCTTCCTGGACCTGCGGACCCAGGTCGAGGGCTTCGACTACGGTGCGGACGAAACGGTCTTGATCGTCATGCCGCTGTTCCACGTCGCCGGGACCAACATCAGCTTCTCGGGTCTCGCCGCCGGCGGGCGGGTGATCATCCTGCCGGAGTTCAGCCCGGCCGCGGTGCTGCGCCTGATCGAGGACGAGCGGGTGGCCCACATCTTCCTCGTGCCGGCGATGATCAACATGCTGCTGCAGGCGCCGGAGATCGAGGACGCGGACCTCTCCAGCCTGAAGACCGTGGCCTATGGCGCCTCGCCGATCAGCGAGGCCGTGCTGGCCACCGCCACGGAACGCTTCGGTTGCGGCTTCATCCAGTTCTACGGCATGACCGAATCGACCGGCGCCGGGACCTTCCTGACCGCCAGCGAGCACAGGGGCGAGCTTATGCGCTCCTGCGGCAAGGCCTGGCCGCAGATGGCGGTGAAGATCCTGGGCGAGGACGGCGAGGAGGTCGGCGTCGGTGAGATCGGCGAGATCGCCATCTGGGGCGGCATGGTCATGGCCGGCTACTGGAACCGCCCTGAGGCCACCGCCGAGACGGTCAGCCCCGACCGCTGGCTGAAGACCGGCGACGCCGGCTACCGCAACGCCGACGGCTACATCTTCGTCCACGACCGGGTGAAGGACATGATCGTTTCCGGCGGGGAGAACATCTATCCGGCCGAGGTGGAGAACGCGATCCTGGGCTGCCCGGGCGTCGCCGACGCCGCGGTGATCGGCGTGCCGGACCCGCGCTGGGGTGAGGCGGTGAAGGCCATCGTCGTGCCGGCCGCCGGCGCCAGGCCCGACCCGCAGGCGGTGATCGCCTGGGCCCGCGAGCGCATCGCCGGCTACAAGGCCCCCAAGTCGGTGGACTTCATCGACATGCTGCCGCGCAACGCGTCCGGCAAGGTCCTGCGCCGGGAACTGCGCAAGCCCTACTGGGAGGGCCACGACCGGCTGGTCGGCTAGAGCGTGACCGGTTCA
>PLEH01000303.1 GCA_003136395.1 Phenylobacterium sp. | reverse complement strand
CGCGGCCTCTTGTGGAACCAGGAGCCGGCGATCAGCCGCGGCGTGCAGGCCAACTACGCCAAGGGTCCGCTGACCGTCTCGGCCTCCTGGAACGACGGCTTCTACTCCAACCACTACAACACCGGCTCGGCTCTGGTCTCCTATGTCCTCAGCCCGAAGGACACCCTGGCCTTCGCCGCCTCGGGCGCCTTCTCCAAGGTCGCGACCTCGCGCTTCGTCACCCCGGTCGCCCAGAACAATGGCTCGGTCTGGAACCTGATCTGGACCCACACCGAAGGCGCCTGGGTGATCAACCCCTACCTGCAATACACCACCACCCCGAAGGATGTGGCCTTCGGCCTGCCGAGCTCGGCCTCCACCTTCGGCGGCGCCGTGCTGGCCAAATATACCTTCAGCCCGACCCTCAACATCGCCGGCCGGGTGGAATACATCGGCTCCTCCGGCTCGCAGGTCGCCCTGCTCTACGGCCCGAAGAGCTCGGCCTGGTCGCTGACCGTGACGCCCACCTGGCAGGTGAAGACCCTCTTCATCCGCGGCGAGCTCTCCTACACCAAGCTCGACTCGATGGGCGCCGGCGCCGGCTTCGGCAAATTCGGAAACAAGGACGACCAGGCCCGCGCGATGATCGAAACCGGCGTCCTGTTCTGATCCCACGCTGACGGCCGGCGCCGCCCTGCCCGGCCGTCCGTCTCCCGGTGCGGCCCCACCCCTGCCCGTGGAGAGCCCACGCCCCGCATGTGCGCCCTCGAGCCATGCGGGGCGTGTGGTCGCCGCCGATAAGGCTTGAGGCGCCGCCTGTCGGCGGAGAATAAGGAGCGGCGCTTCAAGGCGCCGCCTGGGGGTCCGCGCCGTGTCGTCCTTCGAACTGGCCACCCTGTTCCTGACCGCCGTGGCGATCGGCGCCTGGCTGAACGCCAGGACGGTGCGCCTGCCGCACGGCGTGGCGATGCTGTTCGTGGGCGTCGCGGGCGCCCTGGCGATTCTCGCGCTGAAGGCGCTCCGGCCGGATCTGGCCTCGGGCGTGGTGGCCGCGATCGGCCAGGTCGACTTCGCCAAGACGGTCCTCGGCTACATGCTGGCTTTCCTGCTGTTCGCGGGCGCGATGCAGGTCGACCTCGCCGAACTGCGCCGCCAGCGCCTGTCGGTGTGGACCCTCGCCACGGTCGGGGTGATCGCCTCGACGGTCATCGTGGGTGTCGGCCTATGGCTGGTCGGCCGCGGCCTTGGCCTGGACCTGCCGCTCCCCTGGGCGCTGGTGTTCGGGGCCCTGGTCAGCCCGACGGATCCGATCGCGGTTCTGGCGACCGTGAAGCGCGGGCATCTCTCCAAGGGCCTGCAGGTGATCCTCCAGGGCGAAGCCCTGTTCAACGACGGGGTGGGCATCGTCGTCTTCACCGCGCTCCTGGCGTTCGCCGCCGGTGTTACGCCGAGCCCGCTGCAGGCGCTGGAGCGGGTGTTCGTCGAGGCCGCCGGCGGTCTCGCCATCGGCACGCTCGGCGGCTGGGTGGTGCTGCGCGCCATGCGCGGGATCGACGACTTCGTGGCCGAGGTCACCCTGACGCTCGCCCTGGCGATGGCCGTCTACTCGGGCGCCCAAGCCCTCCACCTCAGCGGCGCCATCGCCGCCGTCGGCGCCGGGCTGCTGATCGGCGACGGCCGGAACCGCAAGTCGTCGAGCGCGGCGACGGAGGTCTATCTGCGCAGCTTCTGGACCCTGGTGGACGAGATCCTGAACGCGCTGCTGTTCCTGCTGCTGGGCCTGGAGCTGGTGGTGCTGCCATTGGAGCTTCGCCAGGCTGGGTTCTGCGCCGCCGCCATCCTGCTGGTGCTGGCCACACGCTTTGCCGTGGTGCTGCCCTGGGGGTCCTACCTGCACCTGCGGCAGGAGGAACGCGGGGCGAACCTCATCCTGGCGTGGGGCGGGCTGCACGGAGCTCTGTGCCTTGCCCTCGCCCTCAGCGTTCCGCCTGGGCCTCAGCGGCCGCTGATCCTGGCCGCCACCTATGCCGTGGCGGCCTTCTCGGTGGCGGTGCAAGGTCTGACGTTCGGGCCCTTGACCCGCGCGCTGCACCGCCGCAACGGCAAGTCCTAGCCGATGCGCCCGCGACAGCCGCTGAAGCCGCAGAGGCAGTCGAACGGATGGGCGAAGCGGCGTTCTGTGGTTTGATAGTCGAAGCTGATCGGTTCGCCGGCGGCGATCGTCTTCAGCGCCACCAGCACGCGCCCCTGCAGGTCGATCTGACAGTTGGGGTCGCAGCTGTGCGACACCGACGCCAGCACTTGGTCGTAGAGATGTAAGCCGCTGGGATGCTCGACCGTGTATCGGTCGCGCTTCGGCCGCCACTCCACCTCCACGAAATCGACGACGATTTCGCCCGGCCGATAGGTGCGGGACGCGAAGAGCGCCTGGCCGGTGGCGTCCTCTTTCAGGAATAGGGGGCTCAAGCGGCGGTTCATCTGGGTTTCCTGGAACTGGGCGCAGCCTCGCGGGCGTCCGGAAGGAACACCGCGCCGGTTTCGCGATAGGTGAGCGCCGCCAGCACGCGCTCGAAGGGCGAGAGGGCGGTCCGCGGTCCGGCCTCACGGTCGGCCACGACGCGCAGAGTCGATGCGCCGCCAGCTGGCCGTGCGGCCTGATGGGCTGGCGGATTGGACGGCGGGGACGCGGAGCGCATGAGAGGGGCACGTAAGCGGGTGGCGCCTGCGCCAGGCAGGCGACCGCCGGTAGGCGGCGATCCGCAGTGTGCCTCGGACCGGCGTAAGGTTTCGATGTGGATCGGGCCCGGCGCCGTAAAGGAGACGTAAGGCTGGGACGGCCTGCATCCGGCCAATTTCGGTCTCGGGAAGTGTCGACGGGCGTTTATCCCTTGTTGATTCAGCTCACGGTGATCCCGAATGGAAGCTTTATCGGTATCGGCGTTAGAACATGCTGCCGGTGGGATGGTCCCGCCAGGCGTAACTTAAGAAGCCGCGACCCGCGATGTATCGCCTTGTTGCAACCTCACGCGAAACCTTCGCGAAGCCAGGCCGCGAGGCCGGGCGGCTTCGGGAGTCGGCGTGATGCTCTTGTCCGGCACAGCTGAAGTGGCTGTCCTGATCCCTCTCATCGCCATGGTGTGGGCGGCGGGCGCCGCCTGGATCAAGGCGTGGGACTATATCGAGACGCGGCGCTCGCACCCGCAGAGGTTGCGCACCCGCCAGGCCATGCGCCCGGTCCGCGACCGGGCCTGAACCGCTTCGCGCCGGAAGGCGGGCCGCCGGTCAGCGGCTCAGAGCCCCTCCGCCGCTTCTTTATGAAACGTTGATATCCATCAACCCGGTTACGAATGGCCCCCTTACGGTCATCGGCAGTACCAGCGTTGCCATTCGATCCTAGCGGGAGAATGCAGTGACCGATCTCATCTATCTGGCGGCCGGGGTCGCCGTTCTCCTTCTCTTCGCGGGCTATGCCGCTCTTCTGAGAAGGACCTGACCATGCTGATGATCCTGCTTTACGCGGCCGGCGGGGTCGGCATCGCGATCTACATGATCGCCGCCCTGCTGCGGCCAGAGAAATTCTAGTCGGCGCCAGGCTCCGAAGACGGGGCCCCCGCCAGGCGTCGCCCGAAACCCAATTTACCTAAGAAGGAGACCTCGCCATGGACGTGCGGGGCTGGTCTGAGATCCTCTTCACCATAGGCATCACGGTGGCGCTTGCGTTCCCGCTCGGCTTCTATCTGGCCCGGGTGTGGAAGGGCGAGCGCACCTGGCTCGACCCAGTTCTGCGGCCCGTCGAGGGCGTCTTCTACAAGGCCTTCGGCGTCGACCGCGAGAAGAGCCAGAACTGGTTCGCCTACACCCTCTCGATGCTGGCGTTCTCGATCGCCAGCTTCGTCGTGCTGTACCTGATCCTGCGCTTCCAGGACCTGCTGCCGCTCAACCCGCAGGGGTTCAAGGGCACGAGTCCTGACCTGGCGTTCAACACGGCGATCAGCTTCATCACCAACACCAACTGGCAGAACTANNAACACCAACTGGCAGTCCTATGTGCCGGAGCAGACGCTGTCGGCCTTCTCGCAGATGGCGGGTCTGACCTCGCACAACTTCCTGTCGGCCGCGGCCGGCATCGCCGTCGCCGCCGCCGTCGCGCGCGCCTTTGCGGCCAATCGCGGCGAGGGCCTCGGCAATTTCTGGGTCGATCTGACCCGGACCAGCCTCTACGTCCTGCTGCCGATCGTCATCGTCAGCGCGCTGGTCATGGTGGCGCTCGGTGAGCCACAGACGCTCTCGGCCCACGCCAACGCCGTGGGACTGGAAGGCGGCAAGCAGGTCATCGCCCTCTATCCGACCGCCAGCCAGGAAGCGATCAAGCAGCTCGGCACCAACGGCGGCGGCGTCTTCAACGCCAACTCCGCCCACCCGTTCGAGAACCCCAACGCGATCACCAATCTCATCGAGATCATCTCGATGAATACGCTGAGCTTGGCCTGTGTCGTCGCCTTCGGGCGGCTGGTGCTGGCTCGTAAGGAAGCTCGCGCACTGGTCGTCACCATGGCCATTCTGGTCACGGCTGGCGCTGCGGCGATCTACTGGGCCGAGACTCAACCCGCGCCGGCCATGCACGCCGTGCACGCAAGCACGGCCGTCAACATGGAGGGCAAGGAGGTCCGCTTCGGCGCGCCATCGACAGCGGTTTGGGCCGCCACGACGACAGGCGCCTCCGATGGCGGTGTCAACAGCATGCACGACAGCCTCATGCCGCTTGGCGGGGCCGTGACAATGTTCTTGATGCAGCTCGGAGAGATCCTTCCCGGCGGCGTCGGCTCCGGCCTCTACGGCATGGTGGTCATGGCCCTGATCGCGGTCTTCGTCGCCGGCCTGATGGTCGGGCGAACGCCGGAGTACCTGGGCAAGAAGATCGAGGCGCGGGAGGTTAAGTTCGCCATGCTCGCGGTGCTGATCCTGCCGCTCTCGATCCTGGGTTTCTCGGCGGCCGCATCGGTGATCCCCGTCGCTCTGAAGGCGCTGGAGGCCTCCGGCCCGCACGGCCTCTCCGAGATCCTCTATGCCTACTCCTCGGCGACCGGGAACAACGGTTCGGCCTTCGCGGGCCTCTCCGCCAACGTCCCCTATTGGAACTCGACCCTCGGCATCGCCATGCTGCTCGGCCGCTTCGCCTACGTCGTGCCGGTCCTGGCCATGGCTGGGTCCATCGCGGCCAAGCCGAAGCTTGAGCCCTCCACCGGCACCCTGCCGACCCATGGCCCGCTGTTCATCAGCCTGCTCATCGGCGTGATCCTGATCATGGGCGGACTGCAGTTCTTCCCCGCCCAAGCCCTCGGCCCGATCGTCGAGCACTTCCAAGTGCTCAACGCCGTCGCCGGTCACTGACTTCTTCCGGAGCTTAGATTCCCATGACCGACGTTACGGTCCACCTCGGCGAGAAGCGCCGCTCCGCGGTCGCCTCGACGACCCTGTCGTCCAGCGTGATGGCGCGTGCGATCCGAGATTCCTTCGTGAAGCTCGACCCGCGCAAGCTTGCCCGCAACCCGGTGATCCTGGCCACCGAGGTCGTCGCCGTCCTGGCGACCCTCTCGGCGATCCATGACCTCGCCACCGGCGCCTCGTCGGGGTGGGCGTTCCAGATCGCGCTGTGGCTCTGGTTCACGGTACTGTTCGCCAACTTCGCGGAGAGCATCGCCGAGGGCCGGGGCAAGGCGGCGGCCGACGCGTTGCGCGCCCAGCGCGTCGACGTCAAGGCCAAGCTGCTCGACGAGAAGGGCGCGGTGGTCATGACCGCCGCCTTCAAGCTCAAGGCCGGCGATGTCGTGCTGGTCGAGGCCGGCGACATGGTCCCCTCGGACGGGGAGATCATCGAGGGCGTGGCCTCGGTGAACGAGGCGGCCATCACCGGCGAAAGCGCACCGGTCATCCGGGAAAGCGGCGGCGACCGATCGGCCGTCACAGGCGGCACCACCGTCGTCTCCGACTGGATCAAGGTGCGCATCACCGTTGAGGCTGGCAATACCTTCCTCGACCGGATGATCGCCATGGTCGAGGGCGCTGAGCGCCGCAAGACGCCCAACGAACTGGCGCTGACGGTGCTGCTTGCGGGCCTGACCTTGATCTTCCTGATCGCGGTCGCGACCCTGCTGGGCCTTGGCCAATATTCAGGCGTCAAGCTCGATCCCCTGGTGCTGGGCGCGCTGTTCATCTGCCTGATCCCCACCACCATCGGCGGCCTGCTCTCGGCCATCGGCATCGCCGGCATGGACCGGCTGCTGAAGGTCAATGTGCTGGCCACCTCCGGCCGCGCGGTTGAGGCCGCGGGCGACGTCGACACCCTGCTGCTCGACAAGACCGGCACCATCACCCACGGCAACCGCATGGCCACTGAAGTGATCGCGGCGCCTGGCGTGCGGGCCGAAGCCGCGCTCCATGCCGCCATGATGGCCTCGCTCGCCGACGAGACTCCGGAAGGCCGCTCGATCGTGGATCTGGCGCTTGAGAAGGGCCTGACCGGCACGCCGCCGAAGGACTCCAAGCCGGTGCCTTTCAGCGCCACCACGCGGATTTCCGGCCTGGACTCCGGCAAGGACAGCTGGCGCAAGGGCGCGGTCGACGCGATCTTCAAGCTGGTCGGCCTGACGGCCGCCGCCGCGCCGGCGGAACTCAACGCTGCCATCGACCGCATCGCGCGCTCCGGCGGCACGCCGCTGGCGGTCAGCGAGAACGGCGTGCTGGTGGGCGTCATCCACCTGAAGGACGTGGTCAAGGCCGGCGTGAAGGAGCGGTTCGCCGACCTGCGCCGCATGGGCCTGCGCACGGTGATGATCACCGGCGACAACCCGGTCACCGCGGCGGCCATCGCCTCGGAAGCCGGGGTCGACGACTTCCTCGCCGAGGCGACGCCGGAGGACAAGCTGCGGCTGATCCGCGCCGAGCAGGCCAAGGGCCGGCTGGTCGCCATGTGCGGCGACGGCTCCAACGACGCCCCGGCGCTCGCCCAGGCCGACGTGGGCGTGGNNCGCCATCATCCCGGCGATCTTCGTGGTCTCGCTGCCGGCGCTGGGCGCGCTCAACATCATGCGCCTGGGCAGTCCGCACAGCGCGATCCTGTCGGCGGTGATCTTCAACGCCCTGATCATTATCATGCTGGTGCCGCTCGCCCTGAAGGGCGTGAAGTACCGCGCGATCGGGGCCTCGAAGCTCCTGCAGCGCAACCTGCTGATCTACGGCCTGGGCGGCGTCATCGCGCCGTTCATCGGGATCAAGATCGTCGATCTGATCATCACCCACATCGGCCTGGCTTAAGAAGAAGGCGTCAAGGACATGCTCTCCGATATCCGTCCCGCCATTGTCTCCACGGTGCTGTTCACGGCGCTGCTGGGTCTCGCCTACCCCCTGGCGATCACCGGCGTCGCCAAGGTCGCCTTCCCCTACCAGGCCGAAGGCAGCCTGGTGCGCGATGGCGCCGGCAAGGTGGTGGGCTCCGCGCTCATCGCCCAGCCGTTCGCCAAGGACGAGTACCTGCATCCGCGTCCGTCCGCCGCTGGGACCAACGGCTATGACGCGAGCGGCTCCAGCGGATCCAACTACGGACCGTTGAGCGCTGATCTGGCCAAGCGCGTCACGACCGACGCCGCGGCGCTGCGCGCCTCCACCGGCCACGACGAGATTCCGGACGACGCCATCACGACCTCCGGCTCGGGCCTCGACCCAGACATCTCGCCCGCCTATGCGGTTCTGCAGGTCGACCGGATCGCCAAGGCTCGCGGCGCATCCCCTGACGTTGTCCGCAAGATCATCAATGAGCACGTCGAGGGGGCGACGCTCGGGTTCCTCGGCCAGCCGCACGTGAACGTGCTGATGACCAACAGGGCGCTGGACACGACCGCGCCGAAGAGTACGCCGAAGAGCTCATGAAGCCGGACGAGCCGCGCCGCCCCGATCCTGACGCCCTTCTGATAGAAGCGGCCAAGGCCGGGCGCGGCCGGCTCAAGGTCTTCCTCGGCATGGCGCCGGGGGTCGGCAAGACCTACGAGATGCTGGCCCAGGCCGCCCGCCGCAAGGCCGACGGCGGCGAGGTGCTGGTGGGGATCGTGGAGACCCACGGGCGGCTAGAGACCGAAGCGCTGACCGCGAACCTGGAGATCCTCCCGCGCAAGCCCATCGAATACAAGGACCGCACCCTCCTCGAGTTCGACATAGACTTCGCCCTGGCCCGCAAGCCGACCCTGCTGCTGGTCGACGAATACGCCCACTCCAACGCGCCGGGATCGCGCCATCCGAAGCGCTGGCAGGACGTGGAGGAGCTGCTGTCGGCCGGCGTCAACGTCTGGACGACGCTGAACGTCCAGCACCTCGAGAGCCTGGTGGACCTGGTCTGGAAGATCACCGGCGTGCGCCAGCGCGAGACGGTGCCCGACTCCGCCCTGTCGCGAGCCAACGATATCGAGCTGGTGGACATCACCCCCGACGAGCTCCGCCAGCGGTTGAGCGAGGGCAAGGTCTATCTGCCCGAGACCGCCCACACGGCGGCGGCCAACTTCTTCAAGCCCGAAAACCTGACCGCCTTGCGCGAGCTGGCGCTACGCCGCATGGCGCAGACCGTCGATGACCAACTGCTTCACGCCATGCGCCAGCGCGGCGTGGAGGGCCCGTGGGCGGCCGGCGAGCGGATTCTTGTCCTGATCGGGCCCGACGCCATGGCCCAGAGCCTGGTTCGCGCGGGGCGGCGGCTCTCTGACATGATGATGGACGCGCCCTGGACCGTGGCCAACGTGGAACGGCCCAACAAGCCCTCGCCCGACGCGGCCGGCGCCGCCAAGATCAACGCCGCCATCAAGCTGGCCGAGCAGCTTGGCGGCTCCAACGTGGTGCTCACCGGCGACGACCTCATCGGCACCCTGCTGGACTACGCCCGGAAGAACAACGTCACCCAGATCGTGGTCGGCAAGTCGAGCCGCTCGCGCTGGCGCGCGCTCTTCGGCCAGGCGCTCATTCCTGCGCTCGCGGAACGAGTAAAGGGCGCCGCCCTCCACATCATCACCGAAGAGGCTCAACCGGAACCGGAGGCCCAGGTGAAGCCTGCCCGCCGGCCGCTGCTCGCCGCGTGGCGCGGACATCTCGTCTCGATCGGCCTGGTCGGCGTCGCCGGCGGACTTGCCAGCCTGGTGGACCAGTTCTCACACGGCGCCAACCTGGCCATGATCTTCCTGGTCAGCGTTCTGATCAGCGGCCTGGCGTTCGGGCTTTGGCCGGCGGTGACGGCGGCCGCGGTGGCGGCCTTCGTCTACAACTTCTTCTTCCTCGAACCGCGGCTTTCCATCTTGATCGGCCACCCGACCGACGTGTTCACCTTCGTGGTGTTCTTCGGCGTGGCGATGACCACCGGCTGGCTGACAGGCCGCATTCGTGACCAGGCGCTGGCGACATCGCGGCGCGCCTCGGCGATCACCGCCCTGCTCGCGGCCAGCCGGCGCCTGTCGGCGGCGGCTTCACGCGAAGACGCGGCCCAGGCGCTCGCCGAACAGCTCGCGGCGGCCACCGGGGGGGAGGCGGTAGTGCTGCTTCCGGGCGGCGAGGACGTCCTGGCGGTCGCGGGCGCGCCCACGCTGAAGCCGCTCGGAACGACCGACATCGTCGCGGCCCGTTGGGCCTGGCAACACGGAGAGCCGGCGGGCGCGGATACCGGCACCCTGCCCAGCGCCAACTGGACCTACCGACCCCTGCAGGGGGTCAAGGCCCGGTCCGGCGTGGTGGGCTTCGAGGCCAAGGCCGTCCAGGGCGGCGACGGAGAGCGTTTCGTCTCGGCGCTGATCGATCAGGGGGCGGTGGCGCTGGAGCGCGCCGAGTTCGCGGCGGATGCCGCGGACGCTGAAGCCCTTCGCCGGTCGGACAAGCTGCGTTCGGCCCTGCTCAATTCGGTGAGCCACGACCTGCGGACGCCTTTGGCGTCGGTGCTCGGGTCGGCGACGACCTTGCTGGAGTACGAGGACTCCCTGGAAAAACCTGTGCGTCGGGACCTCTTGACGAGCATCCGGGAAGAGGCCGAGCGGCTCAACCGCTACGTCGGCAACCTGCTCGACATGACCCGGCTGGAGGGCGGCGGCCTCAACATCCGCAACGACTGGGTCGATGTGCGCGACGTGCTGGGCGCCGCCCTGGAGCGCGTCTCGCGCCGCCTCGCCCAGCGCAAGGTCACCCGCGACTTCCCCGCCGAATTGCCGCTGGTGAAGGTGGACGCCGCGTTGCTGGAACAGGCGCTCGTGAACATTCTCGAAAACGCCATCGGCTATAGTCCCGAAGATTCCACCATCGAGCTGGCGGCCTATGAGGACCGCAACAATGTGGTCTTGAGCATCGAGGACGAGGGGCGCGGCATCCCCACCGCCGAGCTGGAGCGGGTCTTCGAGCGGTTCCGCCGGATGGAAGAGTCCAGCGATCGCGGCAAGGGCGCGGGCCTGGGCCTCGCCATCTCCAAGGGGTTCGTGGAAGCCATGGGCGGGCGTATCGCCGCGGCCAGCCCGATCCATGAGGGCAAGGGCACGCGCATCCTGATCAGCTTGAAGAAGGAGGCCGCCGCGGCGAGCCTGACGGCGGCGGCGCATGCATAGGCTCAGGATCCTGGTCGTCGACGACGAGCCGCAGATGCACCGCTTCCTGGGCCCGGCCCTGAACGCCGCCGGCTATGAGCCGATCCGGGCGGAGACCGGCCGCCAGGCGCTGGCGGAGATCGCGCGGAAGCCGCCGGACGCGGTGGTGCTCGATCTCGGCCTCCCCGACATCGACGGCCAGGAGGTGCTGCTGAAGGCGCGCCAGTTCTATGAGGGGCCGATCATCATCCTGTCCGCTCGCGACCGCGAGATCGAGAAGATCGACGCGCTGGACGCCGGGGCCGACGACTATGTGGAAAAACCGTTCCGGGTCGGCGAGCTGCTGGCCCGCCTCAGGGTGATCATGCGCCGCCAGTCGCGGCAGGCGGACGCTCCGCCGCCCATCATCCACGCCGGCGACCTGACCATCGACATCCCGCGCCGCCTGGTGACCCGCGCCGGCGAGCCCGTCCATCTCTCTCCCAAGGAATATGAGCTCTTGGTCAAGCTCGCCGAGGCGGATGGCAAGGTGCTGTCGCACAAGGATCTGCTTATCTCGCTGTGGGGGCCCGCCCACGCCGATGACATGCAGTACCTGCGGGTGTTCATCGGCCAGCTTCGCCAGAAGATCGAAGTCGACCCCTCGGCGCCCAAGCTGATCCTGACCCAGCCGGCGATCGGCTATCGCTTCATGGCCGACGAGGCGATCCGGCCGGCGAGCCCCTAGGCAAGACGCAACCGTGACGCTTCAGGGCGTGTTTGCGCTCGGGATCTTCCCAGAAGCCCGGAAGGCACCGGCTAGGTAGGCCGCGACGATCTCGACGAAGCGCTCCGGCGCAACCGGGCGTTCGCGGCCCGATCGGCCGAAACTGACGCCGATCACGCAGCCGGGGTCTTTCGGCGTGGCGACCGGCCAGAAGTCGAACGTGGACTGATCGTAGGGGTAGGTTTCAGCGCGCGCGGGCAGCCGGGTGTCGAGTGCGCCCTTCGCGGCCTCCGCCTCCGCAGTGGTGATCCTGGCTCCGCCCGCGGTGGCGACGGGGGCGAATGCCATTCCCTTCTGCATGAAGACCACGGCCGGCGCCTGGAATATCTGGCTGAGGGCGGTCGCCGCGGCGCTCACCACCTCGGCCTGCGGGCGGGACTCGATGACTATGTGGGCCAGAGCCTGCAACGCCTGGGCCTGTTCCGCGGCCCTCCGCGCCTCGAGCGCCCGGCGGCGGGATTCGGCCGCGATGGTGCTGACGATGGCGGCGATCACCAGGAGCAGCCCAGCGGCCCACATGTCCGAGGGGCTGGCGATCCGGAAACTGTAGAACGGCGCGGTGAAGAAGAAGTCGAAGGCCAGGACACTCGCCGATACGGCGACCAGAGAGGGGCCCCAGCCGAACAGGGTCGCGGCGGCCACCACCGGAAGCACGAATATCAGCGTCAGATTGGGCGCGGAGATGACATGGTCGACAATGAATGCGAGCGCTGTGGCGACCGCGACGAGAAGGAGAGACACCGCGTAACGGGCCACGAGCGACAGGCTGGAGCCCTGTGCGGCCGGCCGATCGTTCTGGCTCTCCGGGGCGAGGTCGGAATCCCCAAGGTCGACGCCGCCTTTGGCGATGAGTTCCGGCATCTTTCGCTCCAACATCACCGCGGCCCGTGCGCAGCTGGGCTAGTCTACGGCGGGACGACATAAGGGATCGATAGGGAACTGGGGTCAGCGGCCCGGGCGGGGCGTCGAACGACGCAGCCCGCGCAGACGGGCCCCTTTCTGCAGCGTGCCGCGGATATCTCAAGAAATCGCAGCGAAGAGCGCTGCGCGCTCCAATTTGCTGGCCGCGTTGCGCTCGGCGTTTGGGCAGTGCGCGAACATCGGGCGAGGAATCACTTTGTGCTACCGACGGGCCTTGATTTTCTCCGGTGCTATCGACGCCGCCGGTGTCAGGCACAGGGCGTCGAACTTGCGCTCGTGACCTTGTCGGCGAGGTCCGAAGGGTGCAGTCCAGCCGCGCTGCGATGGACCGAGCGTAGAATACCGCTTTCAGCTTTGTGCTGGTCGGTTAACCGGGACAGCCCAGCCCTCCGCTTCCGATCGGGACGGGAATGGGTTCCTGGTCCAGCAGGCGGAGGCGGCGCTCGACGAAAGTGGTCTGCGACTTGTCGATGCCAATCACGGCCGCTCTTGACGCTGAGCAGACTTTCCGAGTGTCCGGTTCTTGGCGAAGCGCGCTCGCCACTCGAAACGCGGGCGGCGGCCCGCCAAAGTTCGCGCTACGTCGCGCTTGCACCGCGGACCGCGGCGCGTAGAACTCGACCTGCGGGCAGATGCGGGCGCCCGACCTGGCGGCTTCCGCCCAAGACCCGCTCCGCACCTCCTGCTGCGCAGGAGGCTCTGGAGCGTTCGCTGTAGAATGAGCCAGCGCCCCTCTTGGAAAGCAACCGCTATGAAGAATGCAGGACTCTCATGCGCCGCAAGCGGCCTTGCCGCGCTTGCCATCTCTGTTGGCGGGTTGCCAACGGCGTCGTGGGCGCAGGCCAAGATGGATCAAAAACCAGCCAGCACCGTCGAATGGAAGAGTGTCGCGGACGCCTTCGGATTCGCCGGGGACCTCCTGCCCGCAGGCGTTATCCGGTTCAACATGCCGCGCAAGGACCTGCACGTCACGGTCGGCGGCGTTGAAGTGAAGCCTGGTCTGGCCCTGGGGGCCTGGGCGGCCTTCCGCCATGTCGGCAAGAACGACGCGATGGTGATGGGTGATCTCGTTCTCACTGAGGAGGAGGTCGCTCCGGTGATGAAGACCCTCGCGGACGGAGGCGTGGAGGTGACAGCTATCCACAACCATCTGATCGGGGAGTCGCCAAGGATCGTCTACATCCACATGGGCGGCCACGGCGATCCGGTGAAGATGGCCCGGACGATCAAGCAGGCTGTTTCGCTCACCAAATCGCCATTTCCCCAGGGCGGCGGCGCCAAGGAAAGCGACGATATCGGGTTTGACGTGGCCGCCGTGCGGAAGATCCTCGGCCACCCCGGCAACGTCAGCGGAGGCGTGCTGCATTTCAATGTGGCGCGCCCGGAGAAGCTGACGGAGGAGGGGATGGATACGCCGCCGTCGATGGGAATGGGCGTGTCGATCAACTTCCAGCCAACCGGCAATGGGAAGGCGGCTGTCGCCGGAGATTTTGCCTTGCTGGGCAAGGAGGTCGGACCGGTTCTGAAGGTCCTGCAGGACAACGGCGTTCAAGCGACGGCTCTGCATAGCCATGCTTTGAATGATATGCCGCGCCTCTTCTACATGCACATCTGGGCGAACGACGATGCCCAGAAGCTCGCCCATGTGCTCCGGACTGCGCTGGACAAGACCGCCGTCAAGTCCGGGGGATGATAGAAGGCGCCAATCGAAAGCGTTATAGCCGCTGGCGGCCGTTCGGCCCTGCGTTGAGTGCAATGAACGGGGTGTGGTTGAGGGACATCTCGAACTCGCAATTGGAGCACGCGGGATACGTGGCTTGGTCTAGGGGAACAAGAGTTACGCCGCGCTTCATCTCACCCTTTCAGGCGACGGAACCCAGACCGGGCAGCACGTCGGCTTTCACCTGAAGCGGAGGTCCCGAACGCCCGCTCCTTGGCGCATAGGATTGAGCGTCCGATTTCCGACGGGGTGAGGAAGATCACCTCCGACCCTTGGCGGACGTTTAGGGCGTCCTGACTGGCGATAGCCGAGAGGCTAGCGCCTCGTCATCTCAATGGTCAGGTGCGACAGGGACGGAAGGTGGTCGAGCCTCTTCCGATAGAAGTCCGTCCCTCGCGAAGAGGCCGTTGCAACGCACACTATGGCCCCGAGATGACCCGGCCCCAGCCGCCACAGGTGAAGGTCCGCCACCGCGTCACCGCACGCCTCCACCGTTAGACGTATCTTGTCGGCAAGCCGTTCGTCAGGGTTCATGTCGAGCAGGATGGCGCCCGTGTCCCGCATCAGCCCGTATGACCAACTGGCGATCACCGCCGCCCCGACGATGCCCGCCAGCGGGTCCATCCACAGCCACCCGAACAGGCGCGCAAGCACCAGTCCGATGATGACCAAGACGGAGACAGCGGCGTCCGCCACTACATGGACGACAGCGGCGCGCATGTTGTTGTCGCGGTGATGGGCGGCGTGGCCGTGCTCGTGCTCCTCAAACACCAGCGCGTGTTCCGGCTCTTCGCCGACGCGCAGACGCGCCGTGAAGGCGTGCGGCTCCGGGATCTCATCGACCGACTCGATGTACGAGCCGCGATCCGCGAATTGGAAGGTTTGCGTGACCCCATCGGGGCGCTCGGTTTCCACGCTCACCGAGACCCCGCCCCCAGGCCCCTCGGCGTCCCAGCGGAGCCGGAAGCGTGGCGGAACCCCGTCCTCGAACACGCTCAGAACGGCGGGTCCTGAAGCGGTATGGACGCGAAATTCCTCGTCGTGGCCCTCGGCATGGTCATGGCCGTGACCATGGCCGTGATGATGATGTCCGCCGCTGCTGAGCAGCCACGCGCTAGCGGCGTTTACGCCTAGCCCCACCACGGCGATCGGGATCGCCTGACCGAAATGGATCGCGACGGGGTGCATGAACCGGTTGATGGCTTCGTAGGCGATCAGCAGAGAGATCATCGCGAGCACGATCGCGCTGGTGAACCCAGCGAGGTCGCCCAGCTTGCCGGTCCCGAAAGTGAAGCGGCGATCCTCTGCGTGCTTGCGGGAATAGGTGTAGGCGAGCGCGGCCAGAAGCATCGCACCCGCGTGTGTGGACATGTGGAGCCCATCGGCGACCAGGGCGATTGACCCGAACATCAGGCCGCCGACGATTTCGGCGACCATCATCGCGCCGCACAGCCAGATCACGGCCCAGGTGCGACGCTCGCTCGCCTCGTGGGCTCCCCCCAGGAAGACGTGGCTGTGCCCCCAGGCCGATTGCTCATCGTTGGCGTCGGACATGCTCTTGGCCTTCACTTCAGATAGGTCCGGATGACCGCCATCAGCTCTTCCGCCGCGGCGGCATCCAGTGCTCCGGGGTGCTTCTCGGCGTCGACAAGGTGCGTCTGGATGTGGTCGTCGATCACCTCGGCCATCAGCCCGGCCATCGCGCCGCGCGCGCCGGCGATCTGGTGCATGACCGTTTCGCAGCCCGCCTCTGTCTCCAGCGCGCGCTCAATCGCTTCGACCTGGCCACGGATGCGCCGAACCCGGTCCAGCAGCCGCTGTTTCTCTCGGATCGTGTGCATGGGCCCCATTGGGATAGGGGGCTACCCTATGTCAAGCGTTCGGTCCGCGCGCTAGA
>PLEH01000086.1:20636-20942 GCA_003136395.1 Phenylobacterium sp. | reverse complement strand
TGCAGCCGTGGCCGCCGTGGGCCAGATAGCCCAGGGCGGAATCGTCATTGCCCGAGAGCATGGTCCAGCCCTCGCCGCAGGTCAGCCGCTGCTGGCTGGCGCGGGCCAGATCGCCGGTGGCGTCCTTGACGCCGACGATGTTCGGCAGCTTGGCGAGGCGTGCCAGGGTGTCGTTGGAGATGTCGACGCTGGTGCGGCCGGGCACGTTGTAGACCAGCACCGGAAGCTGAACGGCCTCGTTGATCGCCGCATAGTGGGCGTAGAGGCCCTCCTGGCTGGGACGGTTGTAGTAGGGCGTCACCACCA
>PLEH01000086.1:0-20620 GCA_003136395.1 Phenylobacterium sp. | reverse complement strand
CGGTGGTGCCGACCGGCACCAGGCCGTGCACGCCGCCGGCGATCTGGCGCTCCACCAGGCGCACGAAGGCGTCCTCGTCCACGGCTCCGTCGCGGAACGGGGTGACGAGAGCAGGGAGCACACCCTTGAACAGCGGCTCGGACATCAAGAACGGAGCTTAAGCATGGTGTGCAAATTGCCGTGATAGTGCGCCTGTTGAGGCGGCGTTCAGATTCTCCGCGACAATATGGTGGGGTGGTCACCGACCGCAATGTCCTATTGATTCGGCTGGAAGTTCTGTTGGGGCGTCCGTTGCACAAGATCGCGCGCAAAGCCTTCCTGATCGCCGGCGTCGCCGTGATGGCGAGCGTGGCCGCGCGCGCCCAGACCGCCGATCCGCTGGGCGACCTGATCGCCAGCGTCAACAAGTCCACGCCGCTGGACACGCCTGCGCCGGCTCACGCCCTCTCCCACGCGCTGTCCGACCGCGACGTGACCCTGTTCCGCCAAGCCATCGAGGCGGCGCGGCGCGCCAACGTCAACGAAGCCCGCTCCGCCATCGCCGAGATGGCCGACCCTCTGGCGCGGAAGACCGCGACCTGGGTGCTGGTGGATTCCGCGGCCGACTCCCTGGGCTTCTATGACGTCGACAACGCCCGCCGCGAACTGGCCGGCTGGCCTAGGGGCGCGAGGCGCCAGGCGGCCGCCGAGCGCCTGCTGGAGACCGCGGGCAAGACCCCGCAACAGACCATCGACTGGTTCGCCGGCGCCGAGCCCGCCACCGCCCAGGGCGCCATGGCGCTGGCCAGCGCCTACCGCGGCCTCGGCCGGACCGCGGACGCAACGGCCCTGATCAAGCATTGGTGGCGCGATCGTAGCTTCGAGGCCGAGCCCCAGCGCGCCATGCTGGCGCGCTTTGGCGACGTCCTGACCCAGGATGACCATCTCCGCCGCACCGACGTCCTGCTTTACGGCAGCCAGGGACCGGCGGCGCGGGACATGATCGCGCTCCTGCCCGCCGACCAGCAGGCCGCCGCGCGCACCCGCCTGGCGCTGCGCGCCGAAGCCCGCGACGCCACGGACCTGGTGGCCACCCTGCCGCCGGAGATGGCGCAGTCGCCCGGCGTGGCCTTCGAGCGCGCCGCCTTCATGCGCCGCAGGGGCATGGACATGCCGGCGCTGGCCGAGGTGAGCTATTTCCCGCACGACGTGGCCACGCCCGACCAGGGCGACCGCATCTGGGACGAGCGCAAACACCTGGTGCTGGCCGCGATGCGCGCCGGCGACCCCCACGCCGCCTATGCGGCCGCCGCCGACAGCGGCCTGACGACAGGCCAGGACGCGGCCGAGGCGGAATTCGCCTCGGGCTGGATCGCGCTCACGAAGCTGAACGACCCGGAGAAGGCCGCGCGGCACTTCGCGGCGCTGGAGCGCATCGGCGCCACGCCGATCACCAAGGGCCGCGGCCTCTACTGGGAAGGCCGCGCCGCCGAGGCCAAGGGCGACAAGGCCGCCGCCGAGGCCTTCTACGGGCGCGCCGCCAGGTACAACACCAGCTTCTACGGCATGCTGGCCGCCGAGAAGCTCGGCCAGCGGCTGACACTGACGCCTGACCCGATCATCACGCCGCAGGCACGGGCGGCCTTTGAGGCGCGCAGCGAGATTCAGGCCACGCGGCTGCTCTTCGACTACGGCCAGCGGGAGCTGTTCCGGGTCTTCGTGCTCAATCTCGACGACATCCTGCCCACCGCCGAGGACGAGGCGCAGCTGATCGACCTGGCGCGGAGCTATGGCGAGATGGACGTCTCCATGAAGGCCGGGCGGGTCGCGGCCCAGCGCGGCTTCTTCCTGCCGCAGCGAGCCTTCCCGATGCGCAACGCCGCCGAGGGCGGGGCCGCGGAGCCGGCCCTGGTGCTGGCCATCACCCGCCAGGAGAGCGGCTTCGATCCGAATGTGCGCTCAGGCGCAGGCGCGCGCGGCATGATGCAGCTGATGCCCTCGACGGCGAAGATTCTCGCGCGGCGGATCGGGGTCAGTTATTCCCCGAACCAGCTCGACGAGCCCGACTACAACATGCGGCTGGGCGCGGCCTATCTGGGCCAGCTGGTGAACCAGTTCTCCGGCTCCTACATCATGGCCGCGGCGGGCTACAACGCCGGGCCCGGCCGGCCGGCCCAGTGGGCGACCTTCTGCGGCGACCCGCGCGGCGGNNTCTACCGCGCCAAGCTGAACGGCGGCTCGGCGCCCCTGAACATCACCGCGGACCTGAAGCGCGGCGCCTATGGCTCGCCGATCGCGCCGAACCCCATCGTCAGCGAGAGCAGCGCGCCCTCCGGGCGTTAGGCCTTCGGTGTCCTGAACCAGGCGATCGTGAAGAGCGCGCCCCAGATAAGATCGACGCAGGCGAAGCCGACCACCGGCGTCGCGACGCGGTGCTGGGTCCAGAGGACCAGGACGGTGACGCCGAAGGGCCACTTTTCGATGACCGCGGGGATCATGGCCGCGCGCAGGCGCACCGGATCGCGGCCGATCAGCAGGAAGACCACCTGGAAGGCGATAGCCACCCAGACGAAGCCGTAGAAGTACTCCGCATGCGCCAGCTGCGCCGCCGGCGCGGCGATCCGGCTCTCCAGGAACAGGAACGGCGTCAGGCAGATGAGGCCGTAGATCCCGGCCGCGGTGAACACCCATCTGGCGAAGCGCATCGGCAAGCGCGTCCTAGTCGACAACCAGGCCGTTCAGGAGGCCGTCGAGGGTGACCTGAATCAGCTCGTCGCGGTCGGCCCAGCCGAAGTTGGGGCGCGAGGCCAGCAGCGTCACCACCCCATGGCAGCACATCCACAGCGTCTGGGCCGCGCTCTCCGCCGTGCCGGTGCGCAGACGCCCCGCGGCGGCGATCTCGGTCACCACGTTGCGGAAAATCTCGTAGCACTGGGTGGAGAGGTCGCGGGTGTCCTCGGGCAGGGGCTCCACCGCAGCCAGCGGCCGGCCGGAATAGACCAGCTGGTAGGCATTGGGATGCTCCATCCCCCAGCGCATGTAGGCGTCGAGCATCATCTTCACGCGGACGACGGCGTCGAGCGGCTTGCCGGCGATCTCGCGGTTGCGCTCGTAGAGCAGCCGAAGGGTCCGCTCGCAGATCTCCAGCAGGATGCAGCCCTTGTCCTGGAAATGCATGTAGAGGGCCGTCGAGGAGACCCCGACCTCGTCGGCGATCTTGCGGATGGTGGCGCCTTCATAGCCCTCGGCGACGAAGATGCGCTCGGCCGCCTCAAGGATCTCCGCCCGGCGGAGGTGGCCGTCCCCCTTGGCCTTTCGAGCGGAACGGCGGTGCGTGGTGGTTGCGACCGACAAGCTGACTTCCCCCATTTCCCTTACCGCTACGGGAGCCCAATTCCGTCGCGGTGACAAGTCCGCGTTACAGTTCTGCAACGCTCAATCGGCGCCTTGCGTCTGGACGGAACCCGGGGCGACCGCGTAAGCGCGGACCGGTGAGCACGCCAGACCTCAAGAGGGGCGAACCCAAGGTCGCCGAGCTGCCCAGCGTGATGCGCACGCGGGGTTGGGCGGACTATGGGCTGGTCGACAGCGGACACGGACGAAAGCTGGAACGCTATGGCCGCTTCACGGTGGTGCGGCCGGAGCCGCAGTGCCTGTGGGCCCCCGCCCTGCCCGCCGAGGCGTGGGAGGCGGCCGACGCGGTGTTCGATCCCACTGACGAGGAGGACGCCGGGCGCTGGAAGCTGAAAGGGACACCTCCCGACACCTGGCCGCTCGCCTGGGGTGATGTGAAATTCAACGGCCGCTTCACCAGCTTTCGGCACCTGGCGTTCTTCCCCGAGCAGGCGGCGAACTGGGAATGGCTGGATCGGGCCGTTCGCGCGGCGGGCCCGTCCGCGGATGGCAGTTCGCCCCGGGTGCTGAATCTCTTCGGCTACACCGGCGTCGCCAGCCTGGTGATGGCGGCGGCGGGCGCGGCGGTGACCCATGTGGACGCCTCGAAACGGGCCGTCCAATGGGCGCGGGAGAACGCCGAGCTGTCCGGCCTCGCCGACCGGCCGATCCGCTGGATCACCGAGGATGCGCGCAAGTACGTCCAGCGCGAGGTCAGGCGCGGCTCGAAATACGAGGGGATCATCCTCGACCCGCCGAAATACGGCCGCGGGCCGGAGGGCGAGGTCTGGCGCCTGTTCGAGAACCTGCCTGAGCTTGCTGGCCTATGTGCTGAACTTCTTTCAGAAAACGCGAAATTCCTGGTGCTGAACGCCTATGCCGAGCGGATCAGCGGGGCGGCTCTGTCAGGTCTGCTCGCCGACAAGCTGAAGGGCCGTGGCGGGGCCATCGAATGGGGCGAACTGGCGCTGGTGCAGGAAGACGGCGCGCGCGAGATCGGCATGAGCTTCTTTGCAAGGTGGCAGGCATGACGAGCCGCGCCGTCACCTCGCTCACCAATCCGACGGTGAAGGCGGTCCGGGCGCTGCATCTGCGCAAGGAACGCGACGAGACGGGCCTCTTCGTCGCCGAGGGCCTGAAGGCGGTGACCGAGGGGATCGAGACCGGCCACATCCCACGCATCCTGATGCACGGCGCCGAGGCGGCCGACCATCCGCTCCTGAGGCTGGCGATCGCCGCCACCCTCTCGCGCAATGGCGAGGCCGTCGAGGTCACGCAGGAGATCCTCGCCAAGGTCTCGCGGCGCGACAACCCGCAGGCCGTGGTGGGCGTCTTCCAGCAGGTCTTTCGGCCGATGTCGGCGCTGGAGCCGCAGGCGGCCAAGGTCTGGGTGGCGCTGCACCGGGTGCGCGACCCCGGGAACCTGGGGACCATCGTGCGCACCGCAGACGCGGCCGGCTGCGGCGGGGTGATCCTGGTGGGCGAGTGCTGCGACCCCTATTCGGTGGAGGCCGTGCGCGCGACCATGGGCTCGATCTTCGCCGTGCCCCTGACCAAGGCCTCGGAGCCGGAGTTCGCGGCCTGGCGGAACGCCTGGCCGGGGTCGGTGGTGGGCACCCTTCTGTCGGCCGATGTCGATTATCGCCAGGCGGACTATGCGCGCCCCGTCCTGATCCTGATGGGCAACGAGCAACAGGGCCTGACGCCGGGCATGGCCGAGCTCTGCGACGTCAATGTGAAGATCCCCATGCGAGGCCGGGCCGACAGCCTGAACCTCGCGGTGGCGACCGGGATCATGATCTACGCGGCGAGCTGAAGCGCCGGACCCCGGCGCGTGAAATACCCGCACTATTTCAAGGTCATAAGAAATCCATAGTGGCGACGTTTCCGCGTACGCGGGATAGCGGCGCAGCGCCGACACAGGCCCGGACCGGTCAGACATCCTTTACCTTGCCCTGCGACCTGAAGTGGGAGCATGCCACGCTGCGGGTCCGGACCCCGGGACGGTTCATGGCGACGGAGACCAGCATTCATGCCGCGAACACCGATGCGAACCGCGGGACCGCTGACCCTCGCCGTGGCCGCAGCCCTGACCGCCGTCACCGCCCAGGCCGCGCCGCAACGCTGGACGAAGATCAGTACCTTCGCCGGCTATTCCCTGGATCAACCCCTGGGCTGGATGAGCATCGCGACCGCCCCCGACCAGGTGGACATCGTCAGCCGCGGCTGCCGCCAGCCGGGCGTGGTGATCTGCGACGGCGAGGCCAGGATCACCGTCCGTTCCGAAGCCGTCGTCGCCAAGCCCAAGGTGCTCAAGTCAAAGGCCTGCTGGTCGCTGGAGGAAAAGCTCTCCGAGGCCGAAGAGGGCCCGCGCCACCGCAGCCAGACCACCGAGCTCACCTGCACCATCGGCGCGCGACGCTTCCTGATCGTGGAGCGTCACTGGAAGGGCGACAAACGCGCGGCGAGCTATGGCCGCATCGCCATCCGCATGGCCAAGAGCCTGCGCTACCCGGGGTAGCCAGAGCCGCGCCTGGCGTCCATCGTCACCCCGACGCGGATCTCCGGGGGGGTATCGATGGACCAGCGACGGGCGTTTCTGAAGTTCCTGGCCGCAAGCCCGCTCTACGCCGGGCTGCCGCTCGCGGGCGGCGCCTTCGGACAACCGGGCGACGGCGGCGAGGCCCTGGTCGGCAAGGCCAGCGAGGCGCTGGACGTCTTCGACCTGGAGAAGGTGGCGCACCGCAACATCCCCGCAGCCCACTGGGGCTACCTGATGACCGGCGTGGACGGCGAGGAGACGCTGAACGGAAACCACCTGGCCTACGCCCGCTACCAGCTGCGGACCCGCCGGCTCGTGGACGTGAGCAGACTGGACATGAGCGTGGAGCTGTTCGGGACGCGGTTTTCGAGCCCGATCTTCCTCTGCCCCCTGGGCTCGCAGCGGGCGTTCCAGCCAGAGGGCGAAGTAACCTGCGCCCGCGCCGCGAAGTCGCGCAACGCCCTGCAGGTCCTGTCGACCGTCTCGTCCATGCCGGTGGAGGATGTGATCAGGGCGCGGGGCGCGCCGATCTGGTTCCAGCTCTACACGTCCTCGGATCTCGGCGTGGCGATGAAGATGGTCGCCCGCGCCGAGGCGGCGGGCTGCGCGGCGGTGGCGGTCACCGTCGACCTGCCGGCCGGGCGCAACACCGAGACGCTCAGCCGGATGATCCGGACCGACACGCGGCAATGCACGGCCTGCCACGCGCCGGGCGGATCGCAGTTCAACACCCGGCCGATGTATCAGGGCTTCGACACCACGCGCCTGGCGAACACCTCCTCGTCACTGACCTGGGACTTCATCCGCCGCCTGAAGGACGGCACGAAGATGAAGGTGCTGGTGAAGGGGCTGGAGTCCGGCGAGGACGCGGCGCTGGCGGTGAAATATGGCGCGGACGGCGTCATCGTCTCCAACCATGGCGGCCGGGCCACCGAGACCGGGCGCGCGACGCTGGAATCCCTGCCCGAGGTCGTGGCCGCGGTGCGCGGGCGCATTCCGGTGCTGGTGGACGGCGGGGTGCGGCGCGGGACCGACGCCCTGAAGGCGCTGGCGCTGGGCGCAACCGCCGTGGGCATCGGGCGGCCCTATATCTGGGGGCTGGGATCTTTCGGCCAGCCGGGCGTGGAGCGGACGCGCGACCTGCTGAACAACGAGCTGCGCCTGGCCATGGTGGGCGTCGGCGCGCGGTCGCTGAAGGAAATCACCCCGGCGGCGGTGATCCGCAAGGCCTAGGAGCCTGCCCCTGCGCCCCGGCCTCGACGCGTAGCGCCACGGCCTCCGGAAGCGGGCGGCTCCACGCGGCGACCTTGGCGATCAACTCGGCCATGTCGACCGGCTTGGCGATGATGTCGGCCATGCCGGCCTCGGCGTAGGTCTCCAGCTGCTCGTTCAGGGTGTTGGCGGTGACCGCGAGGATGGGAACCGTCCCGGCCGGGGCCGGCAGGGCGCGGATGGCGCGGGCGGCCTCGACGCCGTCCATCACCGGCATCTGGATGTCCATCAGGATGAGGTCCCAGGCGCCGCCGCGGGCCGCCTCGACCCCCTGGGCGCCGTCGTCGGCGGTCTGGCAGACGATCCCCTGGGTCGCCAGGATGGCCGCGACCAGGGTCCGGTTGCTCTCGTTGTCATCGACATAGAGCACGCGCCTGGATCGCCCATCGGCCCGGTCGGCGGCGGTCGGGCGAGCCGGCGAGGTCGGCGGCGCGGGGTCGGGCCCTGACGGGGCGGCCTCGCCCGTCCATCCCTCGACCTCGGAGAAGCGGATCATTTCGTTGACGACGCCGATCAGGTGCTTGCCGGCCTCGTGAATCCGGCGAGCCTGGTCGGTGTGCTCCGGCGACAGCGCCCCGCCCTGCAGCAGTTCGGCGAAGCCGATCACCGCGTTCAGCGGCGTCCTCAGCTCGTGGGACATGTCAGCCAGGAACTTGCGGCGCGCCTCGGCCATCGCGGCCTTCTGCTCGGCCGCCGCGCGGGCCTGTTCAGCCTCCACACGCGCCGTCACATCGCGTTCGTTGAGCAGCACGCCCGCGGCGCCGGTCACCGGATCCAGAACCGGACGGGCGTCCAGGTGGTGCCAGCAGCGGCCGTCCGCCGTCTGGATCTCGCAGACCTCCCCCACGGTCTCGCCCGCCAGCGCGAGCGCCAGCATCGGCGGACCGAGCGCCGGATCGGCGAAGCGCGCGGCGAAATCGTGCTCGGCCGAGCCGTAGGCCGAGAAGGCGGCGGGGTTGGCGAAGATCGCCTGCCCCTCCTGGTCGAAGAGGGTGATCAGGGTCGAGGTGTGCCGCAGCGCCTCGACCGCGCGGCGCTCTCCGGCCTCGACCTCCGTGGGCGCGGCTTCGAACAGCAGCACCGCGCGCCCGTCATCCAGCACGCAGGTGGAGATGGTCGCCTGCACCGTGACGGGTTCGCCATTGGGGAAGAAGGTCCAGCGCTCGTCGACCGCCTCGCCGCCCGAGGTCGCCTGAGCCAGACGCTTGGTGCGCGCCCGCACCGCCCTGGAGAGCTGCGAGAAGTCGCGGGCCAGCAATTCGTCGAGGCTGTCGGCGCCCCAGAGCCGCAGCGCCGCGCCGTTGGCGTAGACGCCGTGCAGAGCCTTGGGATCGAACAGCCAGATGGGCCGCCGCAGGGCGTCCCAAGCCTGCATCCGGGCGCGAACGTCAGCCGTGGTTCTGAGCTTGGCCACGCGCTGAAATAGCATTCCAGCCTAAAACAAAGCTGAACGGCGCGCCCTACGTCCCTCTGGGCTTGGCACGCGCCGTGGGCTGCGCCGCCGCCGGGTCCTCTGGCCACAGGTGCTTGGGATACCGGCCGCGCATGTCGTTGCGGACGTCCTTCCAGGAGCCTTTCCAGAAGCCCGGCAGGTCCTTCGTCGTCTGGATCGGCTTATGGCCCGGCGACAGCAGGGAGAAGGTGAGCGGCCGGCCGCCCACCATCGGGTGCTCGGTGAGACCGAAGACCTCCTGCACACGGACGTCGACCCGGGGGCCGGCGTCGGCGGCGTAGTCGATGGAAAAGCTGTTCCCGGTGGGGGCGGTCCAGCGGGCGGGCGCCTCGGCGTCGAGGCGGCGCTGCAGGTCCCAGGGGATCAGGGCGCGGACGGCTCCGTCGAGGGCGTCGGGCTTGAGGGCCGCGAGCGAGCGGACGCCGGTCAGCAGCGGGATAAGCCAGTCGTCGAGGCGTTCGACCAGGGCGGCGTCGGAAAAATCCGGCCAGGTCGGGTCCCTGTCGCGCAGGAAGGCCAGGCGTTGGCGCAGGGCCGTCGTGCCGGCGCCCCAAGGCAGGCCGGCGACTCCCTCGGCCCGCACGCGATCGGCCAGGGCCGCGGCGATCAGGGCCGGGTCGGGATTGTCGTCGATGGTCTCCCGGACCACGAGGCGGCCCAGGCGCGTCAGGCGCTTAGCGCGCAGGCGCCCTGCCCCGCTCTCCTCCAGGCGGTCCTCGGTGGTGAGCTGGTGAGAGAAGGCGGAGAGCAGTTCGGCCTCCTCCAGGGGCGCGGCCAGCAGGATGCGGTCGCGGCGCTCGCCGCCGCCGAGCTCGGCCACGGACAGCCAGGTTTCGCGGGCGAGCGCATCGGTGGGCTCGACGAAGGCGCCCCGGCCGCTGACCAGCTGATATTCGCCCTGGGGGCCACGCGCACGCGCCACGCGCTCCGGATAGGCAAAGGCCAGAAAGAGGCCGTCTGAGAGCGCTTCGCCCTTCCCGGCCCGGCCCGTCATCCCCGCCCAACGGTCGGCCAGAGCCTTCGCATCCCGGGCTCTGGGGCTGCGGTCGCGCTCGAGGTTTTCCAGGCGATGGCGCAGATCGACATCGCGGCCGCCGAGGTTGCGCTCGGTGATCAGGGCGGCGATGCGCGCGGCGCGCGGCGCCTGGCCGGTCTGCGCGGCCTTCAGGACCATGTGCGCCAGGCGCGGCGGCAGCGGCATGTCGGCGAGCGCCCGTCCGTGCGGCGTGAGGACGCCCTCGCCACTGAGCGCCTCCAGGCGGACCAGCAGGCTCCGGGCCTCGGCGAAGGCGGCGGCGGGCGGCGAATCCAGGAAAGCGAGCCCGCTTGGGTCCTTCGCCCCCCAGCGGGCGAGGTCGAGGGCCAGGCCCGAGAGGTCGGCGTCGAGGATCTCGGGATCCGCGAAGGCCGGAAGGGCGCGGGTCTCGGCCTCGTCCCACAGGCGGTAACAGACGCCAGGCTCGGTGCGCCCGGCGCGGCCCCGGCGCTGGTCGGCGGCGGCGCGGGAGACGCGGACGGTGGCCAGCCGCGTCAGGCCGCTGGCCGGATCGAAACGCGGGACGCGGGCCTGGCCGCCATCGATCACCACGCACACGCCCTGGATGGTCAGGCTGGTCTCGGCGATGGAGGTGGCCAGCACCACCTTGCGCTTGCCGCTCGGCGCGGCCGCGATGGCGCGATCCTGGTCGCGGGGGTCCAGCGCGCCAAAGAGGGGTGCGATCACGACGTCCGGCCGGGCGCGCTCATTGAGGCGTTCGGCAGTGCGCAGGATCTCGCCCTGGCCGGGCAGGAAGACCAGCAGGCTGCCGGTCTCGGCGGCCAGCGCGCGCTCGACGGCGCGGACAACGCGGTCCTCCAGGCGCAGCTGCTCGTCTCGGCCGAGGTAGTGGGTCTCCACCGGCCAGGCGCGGCCCTGGCTCTCGATCACCGGCGCGTCCGACAGGAGGCGAGCCACCGCCGCGCCGTCGAGGGTCGCCGACATGACCAGGATGCGCAGGTCCTCCCGCAGCAGGCTCTGAGCATCGCGGGCCAGCGCCAGGCCGAGGTCGGCGTCGAGGCTGCGTTCGTGGAATTCGTCGAAGATCACACAGGCCACGCCCGCCAGCTCCGGATCGGCGAGGATCATGCGGGTGAAGACGCCCTCGGTGACCACCTCGATGCGGGTGGCCGCGGAGACCTTCGTCTGCATCCTGACCCGGAACCCGACCGTCTGGCCGACCGGCTGCCCCAGGGTGGCCGCCATCCACTCGGCGGCGGCGCGCGCGGCGAGCCGCCGCGGCTCAAGCACAATGATCCTTCCACCGGCCATCCAGGGTTCGGCCAGCAGTTCAAGCGGAACCACGGTGGTCTTGCCCGCGCCGGGCGGCGCCACGAGCACCGCAGCGTTACCCTGGCCAAGCGCCGCTTTCAGGGCCGGCAGGGCCTCGTGGATGGGGAGCATCCGTGCGCTCTAGCCGCACGCTGACGTTACGCCAAGCCTTGGCGCTTGACCCGCGCGACGCAACCACGTCACCGTCCGATCAATTCATCATTCGGCGGTCCCATTTTTCGATCAACATTGGGGGGGGAGCCGCTGCTCGGAGGAAATATGTGGCGAATTAAGTCGCTCGACGCGATCCTCAGGACCGCGGAGAAGAAGTCGTTGCACCGGTCGCTTGGGCCCGTCCAACTCACCCTGCTCGGCATCGGCGCGGTCATCGGGACCGGCATCTTCGTGCTCACCGCCACGGCGGCGCAGAAGGCCGGGCCCGGCATGATGGTCTCCTTCATGATCGCCGGCGCGGTCTGCGCGGTCGCCGCACTCTGCTACTCCGAGCTGGCCTCGATGGTCCCCGTCGCGGGGTCGGCCTACACCTATTCCTATGCCGTCATGGGCGAGCTCGTCGCCTGGCTGGTCGGCTGGGCGCTCATCCTGGAATACGCCCTGGGGGCCAGCGCCGTGGCGGTCGGCTGGTCCGGCCATATCGTGGGCCTCTTCGACGCCATCGGGTTTCACATACCCCACGCGCTCACAGTCGGACCCAAGATCGCCATCGGCAACTTCCTGGAAGGCGGCGAGGTCGGCGGATTCATCAACGTTCCGGCGGTGTTCATCACCATCCTGGTGACCGCGCTGCTGATCCTCGGCACCAAGGAAAGCGCCTCGGTCAATGCGGTGCTAGTGGCGATCAAGGTCGCGGCGCTGACGCTCTTCGTGGTGCTGACCGTGCCGATGATCACCGGCCATATGCAGCACTTCCATCCCTTCACACCGCGCGGCTGGGGCAACCCGCTGGGTTCGTCCGGAACGGGGGTGTTAGGGGCCGCGGCCTCGATCTTCTTCGCCTATGTGGGCTTTGACGCGGTTTCCACGGCCGCCGAGGAGACCAAGAACCCGCAACGCAACGTCCCCATCGGCCTGATCGGGTCGCTCTTGATCTGCACGATCTTCTACCTGCTGGCGGCCGGCGGCGCGGTCGGCGCCTTCGGGGCCCAGCCCCTGGTCGGTCCCGACGGCGTGCCCTACGCCGCGGGCTCGCCGGAACTGGCCGCCCAGTGCACGGCCATCGGTGCGCATGCCCCGCTGGTCTGCTCCAAGGAGGCGCTCGCCTATGTGCTGCGCGAGGTCGGCCATCCATTCTTCGGCAACGTCGTGGCGCTGGCCGCCACCATTGCGCTCCCCTCGGTCGTTCTGCTGATGATGTATGGCCAGACGCGGATCTTCTTCGTCATGGCGCGCGACGGCCTCCTGCCGCCGGTGCTCTCGACGGTGCATCCGAAGTTCAAGACGCCGTGGATCATCACGCTGGTCACCGGGGTCGTGGTGGCGCTGTTCGCGGCCTTCCTGCCGGTCGGACAGCTGGCGGACTATTCGAACTCCGGGACACTCTTCGCCTTCGGGGCGGTGTCGCTGGGGGTGATGGTCCTGCGGTTCACCGACAAGACCCGGGTGCGGCCGTTCCGGACGCCGCTGCTGTTCCTCGTGGCGCCGCTATCGATCATCGGTTGCATAACCCTGTTCCTGAGCCTCGATAACAAGTCGAAGATGCTGTTCTACAGCTGGACCGCCATCGGTCTGGTCTTCTACTTCTCCTACGGCTTCTGGAAGTCGAACGTCCGCCACGGCGAGGAGGCCGACGAGCCGCTGGTGGAGGGTCCGGGCGGCGTGCCGCTCTAGGACGCCCGATCGGAACTGCGACGGAAAGGCCCGGGTTTCGCCCGGGCCTTTTCTTATGGGGCGCAAAGCCCGATCATAGGGACCAGATGAACGCGCCTCAGCCTCAGCCCCGAGTCCTGCCGATCCGCGCCCTGATCGCGCCGGTGACGCCGCTGCAGCAGAACTGCACCATCGTCTGGTGCGCCGAGACGATGAAGGCCGCGATCATCGATCCGGGCGGCGAGGTTCCGCGCCTGATGCAGGTGCTGGCCGACCAGGGCCTGACGCTGGAGAAGATCTGGATCACCCACGGCCACCTGGACCACGCCGGGGGCGCGGCGGCGCTGAAGGCCCTGACCGGCGTCCCGATCGAGGGCCCGCACCCCGACGACGCCTTCTGGATCGACCAGATCGAGGCCTCGGGCGCCAAGTGGGGTATGCCGGAGGCCAAGGGCTTCACGCCGGACCGCTGGCTGCACGACGGTGACGTGGTGACGCTCGGCGAGACCCAGTTCGAGGTCTACCACTGCCCCGGCCACACGCCGGGCCACGTGATCTTCTTCCACCGCGAGGCGCGCTTCGCCCAGGTGGGGGACGTGCTCTTCCAGGGCTCCATCGGGCGCACCGACTTTCCGCGCGGCAATCACGCCCAGCTGATCGCGGCCATCACCGGGCGGCTCTGGCCGCTGGGTGACGACGTGGCCTTCGTCCCCGGCCACGGACCCATGTCCACTTTCGGCCAGGAGCGGAAGACCAATCCGTTCGTCGCCGACGACATCCTGTCGCAGACGTGATTGCAGCCGCGAAATCGGCAGGTTACGCGGCGGCGACAACGTCGCGGCCATGGAGCAGATTTCCGACATGAATCCGGCGGGCGCCCGCATACTGATGGTCGATGACGACCCCGGCATCCGCGATGTCGTGTCCGACTTCCTGGGCAAGCACGGCTACAAGGTCGACACCGCCGGCGACGCCAAGGAGATGGAGGCGGCGCTGGAGCGCGGCCCCGTCGACCTGATCGTGCTCGACGTCATGCTGCCGGGCGAGGACGGCCTGGCCATCTGCCGCCGGTTCGCCAACGGCGAGGGCGGGCCGCCGATCATCATGCTCTCGGCCATGGGCGAGGACACCGACCGGATCGTGGGCCTGGAACTGGGCGCCGACGACTATCTGGCCAAGCCCTGCAATCCGCGCGAGCTCCTGGCCCGCGTGCGCGCCGTGCTGCGGCGCGCCGAACAGCGCTCGGGCAACGGCAGCGTCGGCGCGGGCTGCGAGTTCGCCGGCTGGCGCCTAGACCTGGTGCGCCGCGAGCTGCGCTCTCCGGCAGGCGTGGTGGTCAACCTCTCGTCGGGCGAGTTCTCGCTGCTCCGGGCCTTCGTGGAGCGGCCGCAGCGCGTGCTGACCCGCGACCAGCTGCTGGAATTCGCCCGCGGGCCGGACTCCGACGCCTTCGACCGGGCGATCGACGTGCAAATCAGCCGGCTTCGGCGCAAGCTCGACGACGGGGGCGGCAGTCACGAGCTGATCCGCACGATCCGCAACGAAGGCTACATGTTCACCGCCAAGGTAAAGCGCACCTGATGGCCAAGGGCGGACCCAGGCCTACCGGCTCGCTGTTCGTCCAGCTGGCGACCCTGACCGGCCTGACCCTGGTGGCCGCCCAGGCGATCAGCCTCTATCTCCTGTTCAGCCTGCCGCCGCCGACGCCGGACTTCTATCGCCTTTCGGAGATCGAGCAGACCCTCCGCGGGCCGGCCCCGGTGTTCACCGAGCGGCGACCGTTGCAGATCCAGATGCTCGCCAAGCCGCCGGGCCCCGCCATGGAAAGCTCCAACGCGCCGGTCATCCGTGCGCGTCTGGCCAAGGACCTGGGCGTCCCGGTCGACAGCATCGTGCTGGCCACCAAGGCCGGGCCCTTCGCGGATCGCCGCGTCTTCCGCATTATCCGCGAACGCATGGCGCGTGAGGGCGTGCGGGAGGAGCATTTCTTCGTGGCGCCCTTCGACGTCGGCATCCGCCAGCCGGACGGCCGCTGGGCGGTGGTGCGGCCGGAGCCGTCCTTTGGCCTCTCCGCCTGGCAGCAGCGGATCGCGCTTTGGTTCGTGCTGTCGGCCGTGGCCATGGCGCCGGTGGCCTATGTGTTCGCGCGACGCCTGTCAGCGCCCATCCGCCTCTTCGCCGACGCCGCCGAGCGGCTGGGCCGCGACCCGCGGGCCGAACCCCTGGTGCTCAAGGGGCCCTCGGAGATCGGCATCGCGGTCCGCGCCTTCAACGACATGCAGGAGCGGCTGAGGCGTTACGTCGAGGACCGCACGGCCATGGTGGGCGCGATCGCCCACGACCTGCGAACGCCCCTGACCCGGCTTCGCTTCCGCATCGAGGGTCTGCCGGAAGAGCAGCGCGCCAAGATGGCCAACGACATCGACCAGATGGAGGAGATGATCGCCGCGGCGCTGACCTTCGTGCGCGACGCCTCGAGGCCTGGGGAGCGGACGCCGCTGGAGCTGTCGTCCCTGCTGGAAAGCCTCTGCGACGAGATGGCCGAGACCGGGGCGTCGACCGAGGTCGAGTCCGGGGAAAAGGTGGTGCTGGAGGGCGATCCGATGGCGCTCAGGCGCCTGTTCTCGAACCTGCTGGAGAACGCGGTGAAGTTCGGCGGCCGCGCCCGGGCGCGGGTGTTCCGCGACGCCTCCAGCGCCTTCGTGGAGATCGAGGACGACGGGCCGGGCATCCCGCCCTCCGACCGTGAAAAGGTCTTCGAACCCTTCTATCGCCGCGAACCGTCCCGTAGCCGGCAGACCGGCGGGATCGGGCTCGGCCTGGCGGTGGTGCGCTCCATCGCCCGCGGCCACGGCGGCGACGTGGACCTGATCAACCGCATCGGCGGCGGCCTGACGGCGCGGGTGCAGCTGCCGCTCTAGCGGCGCCCTCCTCGCGAATTTGTGATGACACCGGGAACGCCTCTCCCACGGCGAAGCTTGGCCCTTCGGATCCCCGTCGGACTGAAAGAGTGTGGTTATCGACGCAACCTTGGCTGCGCCTCGTTGGTTAGCCTGACCGTAACGGCACCACGAGACGCACCGAGGAGCGTAGTCACATGCCCACAACCGATACCGTAAAGCCGCGCGCCAGAAGGGGCTTCGCCGCCATGAACCCCGAACGACGCCGCGAGATCGCCCGCAAGGGCGGCGCAAGCGTGCCCGGCGAGAAACGCAGCTTCGCCAAGGACCGTGACCTGGCGGCCTCCGCCGGCCGCAAGGGCGGCGAAGCCAGCCGCGGCGGCGGCCGCACCCGCCTGCGCGAAATCTGATCTCGGCTGATCGCTCTTCCTGATCGGCCGAGGGGTCGGCCGAGAAACGCTCAGGCGATCAACGACACCACAGCGAAGGCGGGCTCCTCGCTGAGCCAGCTGGCCTCCAGCGTCCAGCCCGCCTTTTCCGCCAGGCCCGCGAACCGCTCGACCGTGAACTTGGCCGAATTCTCCGTGTGGATGGTTTCGCCCTTGGCGAAGGTAAAGTTGCGGCCGGCCACGCTCACCTTCTGATCACACAGGCTTTCGAGGTGCATCTCGATGCGGCTCTCGCGCGCATTCCAGATCGCTCGATGGGCGAAGGCGTCCAGGTCGAAGTCCGCGCCGAGCTCGCGGTTGATCCGCACCAGCAGGTTCTTGTTGAAGGCCGCGGTGACGCCGAGCGCGTCGTCGTAGGCCGCCACCAGAGTGTCCTCGGCCTTCACCACATCGATCCCTACCAGGAACCGCGCGCCGGCCCCCAGCAGGCTGCGGGCGCCGGCCAGGAACTCCTGGGCCTCGCCCGGCGTGAAATTGCCGATAGTGGAGCCCGGGAAGAAGCCGGTGACCGGCCGGCCCTGCGCGGCGTCCGGCAGGACGATGGCGCGGGTGAAATCCTCTAGCAGCGGCGCCACCGTCAGCTTTGGATAGTCCCGGCCGATAGCCGCGGCCGCCTCGTCGAGCGCCGTCTGGCTGATGTCGATGGGAGCGTAGACGCCGATCTGCGGGGCGGCGTCGAGCAGGATGCGCGTCTTGACGCTGGCGCCGCTGCCGAACTCCACGAGTGCTGCATCCGGCGAGATCAATTTGCCGATCTCCGGCGCGATCCTGCGCAGCAGCGCGATCTCGGTGCGGGTCGGGTAGTATTCGTCGAGCGCGGTGATCGCCTCGAACAGGCGCGAGCCCTCCGCGTCATAGAAATACTTCGGCGGCACGGCTTTCTGCGGCCTCCCCAGGCCCGCCAGCACATCGGCCTCGAAGTCGCCGGTCACGTGCGCGGTGGCGTCCGGCGCGGCGTCGCGAGCCAAGCGGACGCCTGAGAACATCCAGCGCTGATGCGGATAGAAAAAGTTGCGATAGCTGGCCCGGGTGTGGCCGGCCGGCGTGACGGTCGCCCCGCCGCGCAGGACAAACTGGCCGGCCATGAACTTGCCGTTGTACTCCCCGACCGCGCCGCCCGCCCCGCCCGCCGGTTTGAACCCCGGATAGGGCGCGTAGGCGCTGCGGGTCCATTCCCACAGGTCGCCGAACATCTGACGCAGGCCCGTGGCCGGCGGCGGCGCCGCGGCGGCGAGGCGGCCGGAACCAGCGAAATTCCCCGCGACCGATAGGTCCTGGGCGGCGTGCTCCCACTCGGCCTCGGTGGGCAGCCGAGCGCCCGCCCAGGCGGCATAGGCCTCGGCCTCATAGAAGCTGACGTGGCTCACCGGGGCTGCGGGATCGAGCGGGCGCAGGCCGTGCAGGGTCATGGCGCTCCAGCCGCCCCCCTCGTCGCGTTCTGGGCCGGCCTTCTCGTCCGGTTGCCAATAGAGAGGGGCGTCCCAGGTCTCGGCCTGCGCGCGGGCCCAGCCTTCGGAGAGCCAGAACTCTGGGCGGCGGTAGCCGCCGTCGGCCATGAACGCCAGCCACTCGGCATTGGTCACCAGCCGGTCGGCCAGCTCAAAGGGTTCCAGCCAGACCTTGTGGCGCGGGCATTCGTTGTCGAAGGCGAAGCCTGACCCTGCGTGGCCGATCTCCACCAGGCCCCCGTCGAAGCCCACGAAATGAGGCGGCTCCGGCGCGGGGCCGGGCTGGGCGGCCCTGGGGGGCGCGTAGGCCGGCTGCAACGGCGACTGGGCGAAGAGGTGCAGGATATCCATCAGGATCAGCTCCTGATGCTGCTCCTCATGGGCAAGGCCCAGGTCCAGCAACCCTGCGACATCGGCGCCGCTCTCCATCAGCAGGCGGCCCATGGCCTCATCGACATGCGCCCGGTAGGCGATGACGTCGTCCAGCGACGGGCGGGTGAGCAGGCCCCGCTCCGGCCGCGGCTGACGNNCTCCCAGAACCAGGTGGTGTGGGCCAGGTGCCACTTGGTGGGGCTGGCGTCGGGCATGGACTGGGCGAGCTGATCTTCCGGCGTCAGCCAGCGGGTCAGCGCCTCGGTGACCTGGCGCACGGCGCGATAGCGGTGGAGCGCGGCGGGCGCGGGCCCGGCGGCGTGTTTCTGAGCCTGGGCGCGCGCAAGCGCCTGCGGGTCTTCGGACTGGCTCATATGCCTCCTCTCCGCGCCCGCCGCCGGACGCGCCTCCCCGCAAGGTTCAGACCTAAGCACTCAAGGCTCCGGCGCCAACCGCCGCGGGCGGACAAGGTTCCGAAAAAAGCGCGCCGCCGGCCGGAAGATCTCCGGAACGGATGGGATGGGCCCGCGTTGATCGAACGCCTGGGGAGGCCCTGCGACCGGTCGAAGGATCGGCAAGCGTATCGAGGGTGCGATGACCGCAACGCTCAGTTGGCGGGACCAGGTCGTCGATTTGATCCCGGCGCTCAGGGCCTTCGCCTGGTCGCTCAGCCACAATGGGTCCGACGCCGATGACCTGGTGCAGGACACCCTGATCAAGGCCTGGACCAACCGGGAGAAATTCGAGCCGGGGACCAACCTTCGGGCTTGGCTGTTCACGATCCTGCGCAATACCTACTACTCCGCGCTCCTGCGCCGCCGCCGCGAGGTGCGCGACGAGGCCGGGGAATATGCGGGCGCGCTGAAGACCCCGCCGACCCAGGACTGGAGCATCGCCATGCGCTCGCTGCAGGCGGCGCTGCAGAAGCTCCCCGCGGAGCATCGCGAGGCCCTGATCCTGGTGGGCGCGGCGGGCCTTTCCTACGAGGAGGTCGCCGAGATCTGCGGTTGTGCGCTTGGCACTATCAAGAGCCGGGTGAACCGCGCCCGCGCGCGCCTCTTGAAGATCATGGAAGCCGAGGACGCCAACGACCTGATGGCGTCGGAGACCCTGCCGGCCGCGGCGTGGGCCTGACCTCCGGAACGGCGGCTGGCCCTGGCGTTCAGTGGCCAGCGGCAAGGCCCCCGGTCCGTCCCAGGACGCAGGCTTCCGCCTAATTCCCGTCCGGATAGATCACCGGCAGCACCAGGGCCGAGGGATGGCTTGCGTCCATGTAAACGCTGTTGGTCGCCACCCGCGGGGCCTGTTTGTGCTGGCCGGGCGCCTCGCCGGTGTTGGGGTTCACCACGAAGCGCGGGCTGTTGGACGAGGTGATGTGAACCGCGATCCTGTGGCCCTTCTCGAAGGTGATGGCGGTGGACCACAGGTCGATGTCCAGTTCCTCCGGCGCCCCGGGCGTCATCATCTTCACCTGGTCGGGCATGCGGCCGTGGCGGAACCGGGCGCGGATCGGCGCGTCGAGGACGAGGGCCTCGTAGCCGTCGGGGTAGACGTCCACCAGCTTGGCCATGAAGTCGGTGTCGAGGCCGTCGGTGGCGCCGTAGAGCTCGACCTTCACCGGCCCGGCGATGGTCAGGTCCTTGCCCAGCACGGGCGTCGTGAAGCGCAGGTAGTCGGCCCTGGCCGGGATCGCCCGCTGGTCCATCGGGCCGCGTTCGAAAGTCAGGTTCGCCCCGCCCACGGTCGGAACCGGATTGGCCGGATCGAAGCGGTAGCTGATCTTCGCTCCCTCACCGGCCGGCGGCTTGGCCGAGAGCGTCTTGTCAGGTGTCAGGTAGTAGCGGACCTCGCGGCTGGCCGGGGGCCAGTTGGCCGAGGCGCGCATGCCGTTCTTCGGCGAGATCGCGCCCTTCTCTGCGCCGGCCATCATGAAATAGCTCACCGGCGGCTCGTCCATGATGCCGTTGTCGATGCCCTTCAGCCAGTAATCGAACCAGCGGATCTCCTGTTCGCCGGCCAGGCTGCCGCGATCGAATCCGGGGTAGTCGAGATTGCCGCTCAACGGACCGTGCCCGAACGGACCCATCAGGAGCTTCTGGTTGCCGCGCGCGCCCTTGGCGCCCTCGTTCTGCAGGTATTCGAAGCTCTTGACGTTGCCGGCGTTGAAGATGTCGTACCAGCCGCCGACGTTGAACACCGGGATATGGATGTAGCGGGCGCCCACGCTCATGGCGGCGCGCGCCCAGAAGACGTCGTCAACGACCCGGACGCGGGTCTGGTCGAGCATTGCGTCGGAAACCCCCTGTCCCTTCAGCCAGCCCAGGGTGTCTTTTTCCTTGAGCACGCCGCCGGGGTAGGTGGTCAACTGGGAGTCGAAGGGCGCCACGACCACGTAGGCCGCTTTCAGGTGCGGCGGGGCGGCCATGGCCGCGGCGTTGGAGGTGATGCCAAGCGCCGAGCCGCCGGTGATGCCGACATTGCCGTTGCTCCACGGCTGGGTCGCCGCCCACTCGACGCTGTCATAGCCGTCCTCGATGTCGGTCTGGAACACCGAGTCGAAGCCCTGGGAACGGCCCTTGCCGCGCACGTCCTGTAGCACGAAGACGAAGCCGGCGTCGGTGTAGCGCCTGGCCTGTTTGGCGAGCGCCTCGCGGGTCTTGACCCCCTTGGGATCCTT
>PLEH01000216.1 GCA_003136395.1 Phenylobacterium sp. | reverse complement strand
ATGCAGTATCAGGTGCTGCTCGACCCGAATAAGCTCTTCGCCTACGGACTTTCCGTGCCGCAGGTCTCGCAGCAGTTGAGCAACAACAACGCCAACGCCGGCGGCGGCTTCTATTCGCAAGGCGGGCAGTTCTACTACGTCCGCGGCGTCGGACGCCTGGAGACGCTGGAGGACATCGGAAACGTGGTCCTGGCCGTCCACGCCGGCGTGCCGGTGCTGATCAAGGACGTCGGCCGCGTGGCGATCGGCATCGCGCCTCGCCTGGGCGAATTCGGATTTGAGACCCAGGATGACGCCGTCGAGGGCGTGATCCTGCTGCGCACCGGCGAGAAGACCCAGGACGTCCTGAAGGGTGTCCAGACCAAGGTCCGCGACCTCAACAGCCACGTCCTGCCCAGGGACGTGAAGGTCGTCCCGTTCTACGACCGCACGGACCTGATCAAGTTCACCACCGGCGTGGTGGAGGCCAATCTGCTGCGCGGCATGATCCTGGTGGTCGTGATGCTGATCTTCTTCCTTTACGACTTCCGAGCCGGGCTGATCGTGGCGGTGACGATCCCTCTCTCGCTGCTCTTCGCCTTCACCTGTCTCAACATCCAGAAGGCGTCGGCCAACCTGCTCTCCATCGGGGCGATCGACTTCGGCATCCTCGTCGATGGCGCCATCTTCATGGTCGAGAACATCTTCCGCCAGATCGCGCTGCGCAAAGGCACGCCCGCGACCATCCACGAGATCATCCGCGACGCCGCGGCCGAAGTGGACCGGCCGCTCGTCTATGCGGTGGCGGTGATCGTGGTCAGCTTCCTGCCGATCTACGTCCTCTCCGGTCCGTCCGGCGCCCTGTTCCGGCCCATGGCCGACACCATGATCTTCGGCCTGATCGGGGCGCTTCTGGTGACGCTCTTGCTGCTGCCCGTGCTGTGCGCCTGGCTGATGCGCAACAATGTGCGCGAGCGCACCAACCGGCCCTTCGAGTGGCTGAAGGGTTACTATGCCAAGGGCCTCGACTTCTGCCTGAAGCACAGCTGGGGGACGGTCTGGGTGGCGGCCGGCGTCCTGGCGGCCACGCTGGCGATCACGCCCTTGGTGGGCGCAGAGTTCATGCCGCAGCTCGACGAGGGTGCGCTCTGGGTACGGGCCACCATGCCCTACACCATCTCCTTCGATGAGAGCGCCAAGGTGGCGCCCAAGGTGCGCGCGATCCTGAAGACCTTCCCGGAGGTGACCACGGTCTCCTCCGAGCTCGGCCGACCCGACGACGGCACCGATCCCACGGGCTTTTTCAACGTCGAGTTCTTCGTGGGACTGAAGCCCTATGCGCAGTGGACGGGTCCCTACCACAACAAGGCCCAGCTGATCGCGGCCATCAACAAGAAGCTGGAGGCCTTCCCGGGCATCACTTTCAACTACACCCAGCCGGCGCAGGACGCCGTGGACGAGGCCGAGACCGGCCTGAAGAGCGCGCTGGCGGTGAAGGTCTTCGGCCCGGACCTGAAGACGCTGGAGACCAAGGGCAAGGCGATCAAGCAGGTGCTGCAGCAGGTGCGCGGCATCAAGGACGTGACGCTCGTTCAGGAGCTCGGCCAACCCAGCCTCACCATCAAAGTCGACCGCGCCAAGATCGCCCGCTACGGCGTCAACGTCGCCGACATCAACGCGCTCGTGCAGACCGCCATCGGCGGCGATGTCGCCACCCAGGTGGTGCAGCGGGAGAAGCAGTTCGACCTGGTGGTGCGCCTCGAGGAACAGTATCGCGACAACCCGGAGAAGATCGGCTCCATCCTGGTTGCCACGCCGGGCGGCCAGCAGATCCCGCTGAAGGAATTCGCCGACATCAGCGTGACCAGCGGCGCGGCCTTCATCTACCGCGAGGACAACTCCCGCTACATCGGCGTTCAGTTCTCCGTCGAGGGCCGCAGCCTGGCGGCCGCGGTGGAGGACGCCATGCACCAGGTCGATCAGAGGGTCGCCCTGCCGCGCGGCTATCGCGCCGACTGGGGCGGCGACTACACCGAGTACACCGCCTCGCGGGACCAGCTGAAATTCATCCTGCCGCTGACGCTCTTCCTGATATTCCTGCTGCTGTTCACGCTCTACGCCAACTTCAAGTTCCCGTTCATTACGCTCGCCGGGGTCGTCCTGTCGGCGCCGGTGGGCGGCATCCTGGCGCTCTGGCTCACCGGCACGCCGTTCTCGGTGTCTTCCGGCATCGGGTTCCTCGCCCTGTTCGGCGTCTCCGTGCAGACCGCGGTCGTCTACATCTCCTACGTCAACGAGCTGCGCCGCGACGGCGTCCCCATCGCAAACGCGATCCACGACGGCGCCATCCTGCGCCTGCGTCCGATCATGATGACCGCCCTGGTGGCGGCGGTGGGCCTGCTCCCGGCCGCGCTGGCGACCGGGGTCGGTACGGATTCCCAGCGGCCGTTCGCCCTGGTCATCGTCGCCGGCCTGTTCACCCGGCTCCTGATCAGCGTCTTCCTGATGCCCGTGCTCTACGCCCTCGTCGCCCGGCCGGACGACCGGCTGGAGGTCTGACCCGGCGCGATCATGCCGGCCGGCCGGCGAGTTCCGCGTTGCCACCGCCGCCGCCGCCTGCCTAGGCTCAGGACTTCCGCGGGGGCAGCATGTCGACAATCACCGGCGACGCGACGACGCCGCCTAAGGGCGAGGTCTTCGGCCATCCCCGCGGCCTGGTGGTGCTTGCCGGCTCCGAACTCTGGGAGCGCATCTCCTTCCACGGCATGCAGGCGCTGCTCACCCTCTACATGGTGGGCCAGCTCTTCCTGCCGGGCCATGTGGAGAAGATCGTCGGTTTCACCGGCTTCCGCGCGACCGTCGAGGGCGTGTTCGGCCACCTGACCACCCAGGGCCTCGCCACCCAGGTCTTCGGGCTCTACATCGGCTTCGTCTACATCACCCCGGTCATCGGCGGCTGGCTGGGCGACCGAGTGCTGGGCCGCCGCCGGACCGTGGCCCTGGGCGCGCTCCTGATGACCGCCGGCCACTTCTGCATGGCCTTCGACCAGTCGTTCCTGCTGGCCATGCTGTTCCTGATCGCCGGCGCCGGCTGTTTCCGCGGCAATCTGGCGCCGCAGGTGGGCGAGCTCTATCCGCCGGACGACCGCCGGCGCGACGTCGGCTTCCAACTCTACTACTCGATGATCAATCTGGGGGCCTTCATCGCCCCCCTGCTCACCGGCGCGCTCGGCAAGAGTTTCGGTTGGCACCCGGCCTTCGCCTTCGCGGGCTTCGGCATGCTGCTGGGGCTGGTGATCTACCTCCTGGGCCAGGGCCAACTCGCGCCCGAAGCCCCGCGGGCGGCTCGCGCGACCCGCGCGACCCGCGGCGCGCTGAGCCCGCACGAACGGCGCCTGGTGGCGAAGCTGCTCGCCCTGGTGCCGGTCGCCGCCTGTTTCTGGGTCGCCCAGAGCCAGGTCTGGAACACCTACAACCTGTGGGTCCGCGACCATATCGAGCTGCAGGTGGGCGCCTTCACCGTGCCCGTGCCCTGGCTGCAGGCGCTGGATGGCCTGGCGCCCTTCATCTGCCTGCCGCCCATGCTGATGTTCTGGCGCTGGCAGGCGGCGCGCGGCCGCGAGCCCAACGAGTTCATCAAGGCCGCCATCGGCTGTTTCATCTTCGCCGCCTCGACGCTCTGGCTGGCCGCCGCGCCGCTGGTCCTCGACGCCCACGGCCGCACGCCCATTCTCTGGGCCGTGGCCTTCCACCTCGCCTCGAACCTGGGCTGGCTCTATTTCACGCCCACCATGGTCGCGCTGTTCTCCCGCGCGGCGCCGAAGCCGGTGAACGCCACCTTGATCGGCGTCTATTCGCTCTCGGTATTCCTGGGCAGCACCATCAGCGGCCGGATGGGCTCGCTCTACGAGACCCTCACCGCCAGCCAGTTCTGGGCGCTCCACGCCGCCGTGGTCGCCGCGGGCGGGCTGATCATGCTCACCATCGGCGCACGCGCGACCCACGCCTACGTCACCGTCGGGCCCGAGGACGCCGCCGCGGCCAGCGCCGCCTAGGGCTGCAGGCCCGCCCGGATCGCCGCCAGAGCCAGCCGGTCGCGGGCTTCGGAGTCCAGCCCTGCCAGCGTCGGCTCCATGGCCTTCACGGCGTCAGCCGGGACGATCTTGCCCTCGCGCATGTGGAGCACGCGGTCGGCCAGGCGGGCGATCTCGCCGGCGTCGTGGCTGATGTAGAGCGCCGGTATGGCGAGGCTGCGGTGCAGGCGCTCCAGATAGGGCAGGATCTCGGCCTTGGAGCCGGCGTCGAGGCTGGAGAGCGGCTCGTCCATCAGGAGCAGCCGGGGCTGGGAGAGGAGCGCGCGGCCCAGCGCCACCCGCTGCCGCTCGCCGCCCGAGAGGTTGGCCACCGACCGGGTGAGGAGCGGGGCCAGGCCCAGCAGCTCCACCGTGTCGGCGAAGCCGATTTCCGCCCTGGCCGATGTCCGCTTGGCGCCATAGGTCAGGTTGCCGCGCACCGACAGGTGGGCCAGCAGGCTCGCCTCCTGGAAAACCACGCCCACCGCGCGGCGGTGCGGCTCTACGAACTTGTGCGGATCCTGCCAGACCTCGTCGCCGACATAGAGGCTTCCGGGCAGCCGCGTCAGGCCCGCCATGCAGCGCAGCAGGGTCGTCTTGCCGGAGCCGGACGGCCCGCTCAGCGCCGTGATGCCGCTCGGCGCCAGGTTGAACTCGGCGTCCAGCCGGAAGCCGCCGACCGTCCCGCAGAACCGGCCCCCTACGTCTTTGGTTGGGCGCGCGCTCATCGGACCGCCTCGTCGGTGCGCCGGTCCACCAGCAGCAGCCCCAGGAGCGCCAGGAAGGAGAACACCACGACACCCGCCGCCAGCCTGTGCGCCTCGCCGTACTGCAGGCTCTCGACCAGCTGGTAGATGCGCACCGAGATCACCTCGGTCTTGCCGGGGATGGCGCCGCCGATCATCAGCACCACGCCGAACTCGCCGATGGTGTGGGCGAAGACCAGGATGGCGGCGGTCAGGAACCCGCGCCGGGCCAGCGGCAGGGCCACGGTGAAGAAGGCGTCGATCGGCGAGGCGCGCAGCGTCGCGGCCACCTCCATGGGCCGCGCGCCCATGGCCTCGAAGGCGTTGCGGATCGGCTGCACCGCGAAGGGCAGCGAATAGACCATCGAGCCGATCACCAGGCCCTGGAAGGTGAAGGCGAGCGTGCGGACCCCGAAGGCGTGCAGCGGGGCCATCAGCGGGCTCTGCGGCGCGATGGCGATCAGGAGATAGAAGCCCAGCACCGAGGGCGGCAGGATGATCGGCAGGGTCGTGACCGCGGCCACGACCTCCTTCCACCACGCCCGTCGCCGCGCCAGCCACCAGGCGATCGGCGTCGCCAGGATCAGCAGCAGGACAGTGGTCAGGCCCGCCAGCCTCAGCGTCGTCCAGACGACCTCGCCCAACCTTCAGTCCCCGCTAACTTCCCGGAACGTCGTAGCCGTATTTGCGGATGATCGCGACCGCCTGCGGCCCCTTCAGGAAGGCCAGGAAGGCGCTGGCCGCCGGATTGTTCTGGCCGGGGTAGAGCAGGATCGCCTGCTGGCCGATCGGCGCGTGGTCCGCGGCCGGGACCAGCCAGCGCGAGCCGCCACTTTGATTGATCACCTGCGAATAGGCGACGAAGCCCAGCTCGGCGGCCCCGGTCTCGACGAATTGATAGGCCTGGGTGATCGAGGAGCCCATGACGATCCTCGGCTTCACCGCCGCATAGACCCCGAGTTTCCGCAGCGTCTGCAGCGCGGCGACGCCATAGGGCGCGGCGGCCGGGTCGGCGATGGAGAGCTTGTTGAACCTGCCCGTGGACAGCACCGCGCCGGCGCCGTCGGCCAGGCCCGGCGTCTTCGAATAGAGCACCAGCCGCCCGATCGCGTAGGTGAACCGCGAGCCGGTGACGCCCAGCCCGTCCTGCTCGGCCTTCGCCGGCCGATCCGCGTCGGCCGACAGGAACACTTCATAAGGCGCCCCGTGGGCCATCTGGGCATAGAACTGGCCCGACGAGCCGAAGATCAGCGTCGCAGTGTGGCCGGTGGCGGCCCTGAACGCCGCGGCGATTTCCTTGGCCGGCTCGGTGAAGTTGGCCGCCACGGCGACCTGGGTTTCGGCGGCCCACGCCGCAGTTGGCCCCAAGGCCAGCAGGACCCCGAGGATGGCCAATCCGGCGAACTGCCGCCGTCGCGCGATCATGGGACTCCAAGGAATTGGCGCGGCGAGCGCCGCAAGACCTCGTTATGTAGCTCAACTACATAACGATAGGCCAGAGTTCCGAACCTCAAACAGAGGCCGCCCCGGATCGGCGACGCGGGTTTTTCGGCAGGGTCGCGGAGTTCGGCTATGGTGTCTCGAACGACGAGTCTGGACGGGGATCGCATGACCAGGACACCGAGCGACCGCAGGGCTTTCCTGCAACTGGCGGCCGGCGCGGCCCTGGGCGCGGCCGCCCTGCCGCCCGGCGTCGCCGAGGCGCTGGCGCTCCCCGCCAACCGGGTCACCGGCACCATCAGGGACGTGGAGCACGTGGTGATCCTGATGCAGGAGAACCGCTCNNCTGCCGAGCGGCCAGCCGGTCTGGAACCAGCCGGCCAAGGACGGCGTCTCGACGGTCAGCCCCTTCCACCTCGACACGAGCTCCACCCGCGCCGAGACCATGTTCAGCCTGGACCACAGCTGGAAGGGCAGCCACGCGAGGTGGAAGCACCATGACGCCTGGATCCCCGCCAAGAGCCCCCTGACCATGGGCTACTTCACCCGGTCGGACATCCCGTTCTACTTCGCGCTCGCCGACGCCTTCACGATCTGCGACGCCTACCACTGCTCGATCTTCTCCCAGACCAATCCCAACCGGCTCTACCTCTTCACGGGCACCAGCGGGCTGATGGCCGGCGACGACAGCAAGATCGTCGTGGCCAACCCGCCGCAGGAGACCAACGAGACCTCCGACCCGAAGAACGACGGGCCGGAGTTCAAGGGCCTGACCTGGCCCACCTACGCCGAGCGCCTGCAGGCGGCCGGCGTCTCCTGGCGCGTCTATCAGGAGTACGACAACTACGGCGACAACGGCCTGGCCTACTTCAAGAATTTCCGCGGCATCGGGCCGGACTCGGTGCTCTATCAGCGCGGCCGCGCCTGGGTCCCGGGCGCCAACGCCGCCAACGCCAAGACCTCCAAGGGCGAGCACCTGGTGGCCGCTTTCGCCAAGGACGTGGCGGCCGACGCCCTGCCGCAGGTCTCCTGGATCGTGCCGTCCCAGCAGCTCTCCGAGCATCCGGCGTCCAGTCCCTCGGACGGCGCCTATCTGATCCAGCGGCTGATCGCGGCGCTCGCCTCCAATCCCAAGGTCTGGGCCAAGACGGTCTTCATCCTGAACTACGACGAGAACGACGGCTTCTTCGA
>PLEH01000270.1 GCA_003136395.1 Phenylobacterium sp. | reverse complement strand
AAACGCCGGACGAACTTCGGAAGCGATAAGGACACTAGCAAGTCTATGTTTCTAGTGTGCTTCTTTGGATCTGAAGTTCGCTCTGAGCCTAGTCTTGAATGAGGCGAACTTCAGATCCAGCACACTAGAGCCTGGCGGTCTCGCGCCAGGCGGCGGCGACCATTTCCTCCAGCACGCCGGCATCCACATCTGCGAGCTTGTTGATGTAGAGGCAGCCCTTGCCGGTGGCATGCTTGCCCAGGCGGCCCAGCCGCTCGTCCCAGCCCGTCGCGTGCTTTGTGTAGAACACCAGCGAAGGCTTGCGCGGCGAGAAGCCCATGGCCAGCGTCCGGCCCGTCTTGCCGCCGGCCAGGTCATATTCCCGCTCGCCAAAGCCGACGATCGTCGGACCCCACATCTTCGGCTCAAGGCCGGTCACCTTGCGCATGAGCGCGCACACCGCCGCCCCGTCCGCGGGTTTCGGCGAGCCGGCGATAAACGCGTCGACGTCGACCTCGGTCGCCTTGGTCTTCGCTTCGTAGGCCATGGCGCGGACGAGGCTATTTGCCCTCCACCGAGAAGGCCAGGAGGACGTTGTCCGGTCCGCTGGAGCCCGACGCGCCGTTGAAGCCCGCCATCAGGAAGGCCATCGATCCGGCGAAGGTGATGCCGTTGGAATCGAGGTTGCCGCCGCGCTGGTTCTTCACCCCATTGACCGTGTCGTAGTGGCGCCCCGCGGTGTCGTAGTCCCAGATCATCTTGCCGGTCTTGGCCTCGAAGGCGCGCACGTGACCGTCCTGGTTGACGCCGAACAGGACGCCGTTCGCGAGGCTGGGCGGGCCGGAATAGCCGTTGCCGCAGCGGCCTTCGAAGCTGCACTTGGCGGGCTCCGGCGCACGGTGGCGCCAGATCAGCGCCCCGTCGGTGAGCCGCAGGGCCGAGAGCGTCGGCATGCCCCGGTCGGCGATCCCGACGTAGAGGTTGGCGTCGTCAGCGGCCATGCCCCACTCGACGCCGCCCAGCGCGCTGCCTTTTCCGATGCGGACCTGCCAGATGATCTTGCCGTCGTCGGGGTTCAGGCCATAGACGCCGCCCGATTTCTGGCCAGCCAGCAGGATGTCCTTGCCGCCCTTCTCGCCTTTCTTGGGGGGCAGATGCTTCAGGATCGGCGAGGAGCCGAAGTCGAAGTCCGGCCCGTTGGGCGTCGGGCAGTTCACCCCCGGACGCTGCGGCGGGCAGCCGACCAGGAAGTGGTCCAGCTCCGTCATCTGGTGCGCCCACTTGATCTTGCCGGTCTTCAGATCCATCGCCTCGACCGCGTCGGAATAGTGCTCCTCGACGTCGGTGTAGCTGTCGCCGGTGGCGACGTAGAGCACGCCGCGCTTGGGATCGATGGTGGGCGAGGACCAGATCGCCGCCCCCGCCGGCCCGTACATCTGGGTGCCGGCCGCGTTCTTCTTGAACGGCGCCGGCGCGGTCGGGATGGCGTAGGATTTCCACTTGATCTTGCCGCTGGCGGTGTCGATGGCCGCGACCGCGCCGCGCTGCTTGCAGCACTCGTAGGCGGCCAGGCCCGCGACGCCTTCCTCGAAGGAGGAGAGCGGAACGTAGAGGGTGTCGCCCCACAGCGCCGGGGCGCCGGTCAGGATGCCGCGCGGGCCGGCGTCGATGCTGACGCTCCACAGCTCCTGGCCGGAGTTGGCGTCCACCGCCACCTGGTTGCGGCCCATGTCACCGAAATAGGCCGCCCAGCCGGACGCGGCCTTGGGGTTCTTGCCCACCGAGACGGTCACCCGCACCGAGCCCTTGGCCTTATAGGCCCAGGCGACGCAGCCGGTCTGCTTGTCCAGCGCATAGACCTGGCCGGACGAGCTGGTGACGAAGACGCGATTGCCCACCACCGTCGGCTGGCCATAGCGGCCGCCCTGATAGGCAAAGGCCCACTTCACCGCGAGCTTCGGCGTATTGGCCGCGTTGATCATCGTCGAGGTCGCGACGCGGGTGTTCTGCTTGTCCGGGCTCCAGCCGTTCCAGGACGGGCCGGCCGGGTTGAACTTCGCGCCTACCGGGCAGGCGTTCTTCGCCTCACCGGCCAGGTCGAACTTGGCGTCCGGCGCCTGGCCGGTGACCCAGGAGGCGATGGCCCCGATGTCGGTGTCCGACAGGCCCGCGGCCATCGCCTGCATCTTGCCGGTCTTCAGCGCGTCGGCGATGACGTTCGGGAACTGGGCGGCCAGCTCCGAGCGCGACGGCGCGTGCTCGACAGGCGGCATGTGGCAGGACTTGCAGCGCTGGCTGAACAGCTCCTCGCCATGCGCCTGCAGCTTCCCGAGCGCGGCGGCCTGGGCCTGTCGGGCCGACATGGCGTTGGCGGCGCTGGCGCCGGTGTTTTCACCGCTCACGGACTGCGCGAAGGCCGCGCCGCCGAGCGCGGTGACTGCAATGGCGACCGCGATGGCCACGCCCAAGACTGGCTTCATAGTCGCCCCCCGATGTTCCCTTGAGGCGCCGGCTGTCGCGGCGCTCGTTGGGGGAAGCATAGCGCAGGTTGGATTTCAGCCAGATTTCTGCCCCGCGCGCCGCCCGCGCATAAGAACGCCATAGTGCCTGCGTTGCGGCGCGGTCACGCTGTTGCAGCGCGGGAAGGTTCCGACGCGCGGCGGAAAGACCCCAGTCATCGGGAGGCCTTACTAAGCGGCCACCTAGCTTGGCAAACGCCCCCCATTCAGCAATGAGCGGGGGAACAGCGTTTGCTGTGCGATTGTTATGGCAACGCTTGCGCCGCGAGTGAACCGCTCGATCCGCAGGTGACCACGGAGGAATGATGGACAACCGCGCGCGCGCCAACGGCTTCTGGGCGAAGAGCGAGGGGCATCCCTTGCGGCGCATGATCGTCATCCTTCTGGTCCTGGCCGCGCTGGGCGGCCTCATCTGGTTCGCCGTGAACCTGGCGCACAGCGCCAAGAGCGCAGGCGGTCCGGGCGGCCCTCCGGGCGCAGGCGGTCCCGGCGGCGGCGGCCGCGGCGGCGGCGGGTTCGGCGGCTTCGGCGGCGGCGGACGCCGGCCCTCGACCACCGTGGGCGTGGCCACGGCCATGCCGTCCGACATCCCGATCACGCTCGACGCGCTCGGAACGGTGACCCCGGCCGCCACCGTGACGGTGACCCCGCAGGTCTCGGGCGTCATCACCCAGATTCTGTTCAAGGAAGGCCAGACCGTCAAAAAGGGCCAGGCGCTGGTGGTCATCGACCCCAGGCCCCTGCAGATGTCCCTGCTGCAGGCCCAGGGGAACGAGACCCGCGACGAGGCGCAGCTGGCCAATGCCAAGCTGCTGCTGGCGCGCGACGAGACCCTGCTGAAGGAGGACTCCATCGCCCGCCAGGACGTCGACACCCAGGCCGCGCTGGTGAAGCAGCTCGAAGGCACGGTGATGACCGACAAGGCCGCCGTCGGCATGGCCAAGCTCAACCTGGGCTACTCCAAGGTCGTGGCGCCGGTCGGCGGCCGCATCGGCCTTCGCGCCGTCGATCTCGGCAACTTCATCCAGTCCGGCAGCTCGACGGGTCTGGCGGTGATCACCGAGGTCACGCCGATCGACGTGCAGTTCACCCTGCCGCAGGACACCGTGCCCAACGTCCAGGCCCAGGCCGCCCGCGGGCGCCTGCCGGTGACCGCCTATGACCGCACCAAGACCCAGGTGCTCGACCAGGGGACCTTCTCGACGCTGGACAACCAGGTCGATCCCACAACCGGCACTGTGAAGGCCAAGGCGCGTTTCCCCAATGCGCAGGGGGCCATGTTCCCCAGCCAGTTCGTCAACGTCCGCATCTCGCTGCAGACCCTGAAAAACGTCGTCGTCGTGCCGGTGACGGCGGTGCGCACCGGCCCGCAGGGCGACTTCGTCTGGATTCTCCAGCCCGACAAGAGCGTGACCAAACGCCTGGTCACCCGCGGCCCGGGCACGCCCACCATGACCAGCATCACCCAGGGCCTGACGCCCGGCGAAAAGGTGATCACCGAGGGCGGCGACCGCCTGACCGAGGGCGGCAAGGTGCAGCTGCCCACCGACAGGCCGAGCGTGATGCTGGTCTGCGCCGCCGACATGAAGAAGCTCTGCGACGGCAAGCAGGGCCCGGACATGTTCAGGTGCCTGCGTGAAAACAAGGCCAAGGCCAGCGCGCCTTGCCAGGCCGCGATGTCCGCCCCGCGAGGCGGTGGATCGGGTGGCGGTGGCGGCGGCGATAGCGCCGGCGGCCTCGGCGGCGGTCAGGGCGGCGGCGGTGGCGGCTTTGGCGCCGGCGCAACCGGTGGCGCCGGTGGCGGCGGCTTCCCGCAATCGCCGGAAATGCAGGCCGCGCGCGACGCAATGCACAAGGCCTGCGAAGCCGACACCAAGAAGCTGTGCCCAGGGCTGGAGGGGCGCGAGGCCTCGATGTGCCTGCGCGAGAACAGGGACAAGACCGGCGGAGCCTGCAAGGCCGCCATGGTCAAGATGCGGTCCGCTTTCGGCGGCGGCCAAGGCGGCGGCGGTTCGGCCCGGCCTGGCGCTGGGGCCAGCGCGCCGCGCAGCGGCCCTCCCGGTGGTGGCGGCGTCAGCGGCGGCGCGACGGGCGGCGGCGGTTCCGGGGGCGGCGGCGGTGGCGGCGGCTTCGCGCCTTCGCCGGAAATGGCCGCGGTCTTCGCCGAGATGCGCAAGGCCTGTGCGGCCGACACCGCCAAGCTCTGCCCGGGCCTCGAAGGCCGCGAGGCGGGGATGTGCATGCGTCAGAACGAGGACAAGCTGGGCGCCGCCTGCAAGGCCGCCCGCGCCAAGATGCCCCGCCGGCCGCCGGCGGGCGGGTGAGGACTAGAGCCCAGGCTGGCCAAAACGGATGAACCCGTCACGCCCCTTCATCATGCGACCCGTCGCGACCGCCCTCCTCATGGTGGCGATCGTGCTGGCGGGGCTCGTGGGCTTCAAGCTCCTGCCGCTGTCGGCCCTGCCGGAGGTGGACTACCCGACCATCCAGGTCTCCACTCTCTATCCGGGCGCGAGCCCGGAGGTGATGGCCCAGACGGTGACCGCGCCGCTGGAACGGCAGTTCGGCCAGATGTCCGGGCTGGAGCGGATGACCTCCACCAGCTCCGCCGGCGCCTCGGTGATCACGCTCCAGTTCACCCTGGCGGCCAGCCTCGACGTGGCCGAGCAGGAAGTGCAGGCGGCGATCAACGCCGGCGCGACCCTCCTGCCCGCCGACCTGCCGGCGCCGCCGATCTATGCCAAGGTGAACCCGGCCGACGCCCCGATCCTGACTCTGGCCGTCACCTCCGACACCGTGCCGCTGCCCGACGTGCAGAACATGGTCGACACGCGCCTCGCCCAGAAGATCAGCCAGGTGTCGGGTGTGGGACTGGTGACGCTGTCCGGTGGCCAGCGGCCGGCCGTGCGCATCCAGGTGGACACCCAGTCGCTGGCCTCCTACGGCCTGACGCTGACCTCGGTGCGGACCGCCATCTCTGCGGCCAACGCCAACACCGCAAAGGGCAGCTTCGAGGGCCCGACCCGCAGCTACTCGATCAACGCCAACGACCAGCTGCTGACCGCCCAGGACTACGGGAACCTGATCATCGCCACCCGCAACGGCGGCTCGGTCCGGCTCTCCGACGTGGCGACGGTGATCCAGGGCGCCGAAAACGTGAGGCTGGGCGCCTGGTCGGGCAAGACGCCGGCGATCATCGTCAACGTCCAGCGCCAGCCCGGCGCCAACGTCATCAAGACCGTCGATGCCATCAAGGCCCAGTTGCCGGCCCTAACCGCGGCGCTGCCGCCCTCGCTGAAGGTGACGGTGCTGTCCGACCGGACGCTCGGCATCCGCGCCTCGGTGCACGACGTGGAGCTGGAGCTGCTGCTGGCCGTCGTCCTGGTGGTCCTGGTGATCTTCTTCTTCCTGCACTCCCTGCGCGCCACGATCATCGCCGGGCTGGCGGTGCCGATCTCGCTGATCGGCACCTGCGGCATCACCTATCTGATGGGCTTCAGCCTCAACAACCTCAGCCTGATGGCGCTCACCATCGCCACCGGCTTCGTGGTCGATGACGCCATCGTCATGCTGGAGAACATCTCGCGTCACATCGAGGACGGCGAGGCGCCGTTCGAGGCGGCGCTGAGCGGCGCCAAGCAGATCGGCTTCACGATCATATCGCTGACCGTCTCGCTGCTGGCGGTGCTGATCCCGCTGCTCTTCATGGGCGACGTGGTGGGCCGCCTCTTCCGCGAATTCGCCATCACGCTGGCCATCACCATCCTGATCTCCGCGCTGGTGTCCCTGACGCTGACGCCGATGATGGCCGCCCGCTGGATGCGCACCGACCAGGGCGTCAAGCCGGGCACGTTCGGCGAAAAGTCCCAGCAGTGGTTCGACAAGGTCGTCGCCCGCTATGACCGGGCGCTGATCTGGGTGCTCGACCGGCAGACCGCGACTCTGATCGTGGCCGTCGCCACCTTCGTCTTCACGGTCCTGCTCTACATCTTCATCCCCAAGGGCCTGTTCCCCATCCAGGACACCGGCCAGCTGCAGGCCCGCCTGCAGGCGCCTCAGACTGTTTCCTACCCGAGGATGGTGCAGCTGCAGCAGCAGGTGGCCGAGGCCGTCCTGACCGATCCGGCGGTCGACAACCTGTCGTCCTTCGTGGGCGTCGACGGGGCCACCAACGCCACCCTCAACAGCGGCCAGCTGCTGATCAACCTGAAGCCCAACCACGGCTCCCAGGCCCAGGTGATGCAGCGGCTGCGCGACCTCGCGGCCAATGTGGCCGGCGTCCAGCTCTACCTGCAGCCGACCCAGGACCTGACCGTCGACGCCGAATCCGGCCCGACCCAGTACCGCCTGGCCGTCGAGGGCGCGAATACCCAGCTGGTCAATGACTGGGCGGTGAGGCTGGCGAACGCGATGGCCCAGGACAGGAAGCTCCAGAACGTCACCACCGACGCCGCCGACAAGGGTCTCTCGGCCTTCGTCAACGTCGACCGGGACACCGCCGCGCGCCTGTCGATCACGCCCGCCGCCGTCGACGACGCGCTCTATTCGGCGTTCGGCCAGCGGATCATCTCGACCATCTTCACCGAGACCAACCAGTACCGGGTGATCCTGGAATCGCGGCCCAGCGACGCCACCCCGGCGGGCCTGTCGGAGGTCCAGCTGCAGTCGGCCGGCGGCTCGACGCCGCTGTCGGCCGTGGCCACGATCAAGGAGCAGACCGCGCCGCTGGCGGTGCGCCACGTGGCCCAGTTCCCGGCCGCCACCATCGGCTTCGACACCGGTCCCGGCGTCTCGCTGGGCGGGGCGGTTAGCAACATCCGCAAGGTCGCCAGCAAGGCCGGCCTGCCGGCCGGCCTGACCATGACCTTCCTGGGCGCGTCCGGCGCCTATGAGCGGAGCCTGAACAACGAGCTGTGGCTGATCCTGGCCGCGGTGGTCTGCGTCTACATCGTGCTGGGCGTGCTCTACGAGAGCTACATCCACCCGCTGACCATCCTGTCGACCCTGCCCTCGGCCGGGGTCGGCGCGCTCCTGGCCCTGATCTTCACCGGCAACGATCTGGGGGTGATCGGGATTATCGGCATCATCCTTCTGATCGGCATCGTGAAGAAGAACGCGATCATGATGATCGACTTCGCGCTCGACGCGGAGCGGGCGCAGGGCATGAGCGCCCGCGACGCGATCCATCAGGCGGCCCTGCTCAGGTTCCGCCCCATCCTGATGACCACCATGGCCGCGCTCTTCGCTGCGGTGCCCCTGATGCTGGGCTTCGGCATGGGCGCGGAACTCCGCCGGCCGCTGGGCATCGCGATCTTCGGCGGCCTGATCGTCAGCCAGCTCCTGACCGTCTTCACGACCCCGGTGGTCTACCTCTGGTTCGACAAGCTGGCGCCCACAAGGCGCCGGACCGGCGCGGCGACGGGTGAGCCCATGGCGCCGCCGGAGCCGGCCGAGTGAACCTCTCCGGCCCCTTCATACGCCGGCCGATCGCCACCATCCTCTTGACCATCGGCCTCGCCCTGGCCGGGGTGGCGGGCTTCTTCGTCCTGCCGGTGGCGCCCCTGCCGATGGTGGATTTCCCCGCGGTCTTCGTCCAGGCGAACCTGCCCGGCGCGAGCCCGCAGACCATGGCCTCCAGCGTAGCGACCCCGCTGGAACGCAGGCTCGGAACGATCGCCGGCGTCAACGAGATCACCTCGTCCAGCTCCACAGGCTCGACGCGGATCAGCCTGCAGTTCGACATCTCCAAGAATGTCGATGCGGCCGCCCGCCAGGTCCAGGCCGGGATCAACGCCGCGCGCGCCGAACTGCCGTCGACGCTGCGCAGCAACCCCACCTACCGCAAGGCCAATCCGGCCGCGGCGCCGGTGATGATCCTGGCGATCACCTCGGAGACCAAGACGCCCGGCCAGATCTACGATGCGGTCAGCAACATCGTGCAGCAGCGCCTCTCCCAGGTGACCGGCGTCGGCGACGTTGAGATCGGCGGCGGCTCGCAGCCCGCCGTGCGAGTGGAGATTTCGCCCTTCGCGCTGAACCGCTTCGGGGTCAGCCTCGAGGACGTGCGCGCGGCCATCCAATCGGCCAACGCCAACCGGCCCAAGGGTACGGTGCAGGACCAGGGCGGCCGGCGCTTCCAGATCTACACCTCCACCGGCGGCACCAAGGCGGCCGACTATCAAGGCCTGATCATCGCCTACCGCAACAACGCCCCGATCCGGCTCTCCGACGTCGCCGAGGTGATCGACAGCGTGCAGGACGCGCGCACCATCGGCCTCTTCAACGGCAAGCCGGCCATCGTCGTGCTAATCACTCAGCAGCCGAACGCCAACGTCATCGCCACCGTCGACAGCGTCCGCGCCACCCTGCCCCTGCTCGCCGCCCAGCTGCCGAGCGACGTGAAGCTGCAGGTGGCGTCGGACTCCACCACCTCCATCCGCGCCTCCCTCAGGGAGATCGAGATCACCCTGGCCATCGCCATCTCGCTGGTGGTGCTGGTGGTGTCGCTGTTCCTGCGCAGCGTCAGCGCCACGCTGATCCCGGCGGTGGCGACGATCGTCTCGCTGCTCGGGACCTTCGGGGCGATGTACATGCTGGGCTTCAGCCTGAACAACATCTCCCTGATGGCGCTGACCGTCGCCTCCGGCTTCGTGGTCGATGACGCCATCGTCGTGCTGGAGAACACCAACCGCCATATCGAGGCCGGCATGGACCGCTTCGAGGCCGCGCTGGCCGGCGCGCGCCAGGTGGGCTTCACGGTCGTCTCGATGAGCATCTCCCTGGTGGCCGCGTTCATCCCGCTGCTCTTCATGGGCGGCCAGGTGGGGCGGCTGTTCCGCGAGTTCTCCATGACGCTGTCGGCGGCCGTGCTGATCTCGCTCCTGATCTCGCTGACCACGACGCCGATGATGTGCGCCTATCTCCTGCCGACCCGCGAAGACCGCGCGCGGCAGGGACGGGTGGCCCGCTTCCTCGAACGCGCGATCAATGGCCTGCACAAGAGCTATGAGAGCAGCCTCGACTTCGCGCTCTCCGCGCGGCCGCTGATGATGCTGATCCTGGCGGCGGTGATCGGGCTCAACGTCTATCTCTACATGGCCATCCCCAAGGGCTTCTTCCCGATCCAGGATTCAGGCCGCCTGAACGGCGGCCTGCGCGCCGATCAGTCCATCTCCTCGGAGGCCATGGGCGGCAAGATGAAGCAGCTGGTGGCGATCATCCTGAAGGACCCGGCGGTGGCGACCGTGGTGGGCTTCACCGGCGGCGGGCGCTCGGGCGGCGGGTTCCTGTCGGTGGACCTGAAGCCGCGCGGCCAGCGCACCGACGGCGGCCAGGCGGTGATCATGCGGCTTCGCCCGCAGCTCCAGAAGGTGACCGGCATCACCGTCTTCCTGAACCCGCAGCAGGACATGCGCGCCGGCGGGCGGCAGTCCAACGCCACCTATCAGTACACACTCAAGGCCGACAACGCCGCCGACCTGAAGCTCTGGGCCCAGAAGCTCAACGACGCCATGTCCGAGCACACCAACGTCATGACCGACGTCAACACCGATCAGCAGGACAACGGCGTGGAGGCCTACGTTGACGTAGATCACGATACGGCCTCACGCCTGGGCGTAAACCTGCGCGATGTGGACAACGCCCTCTACGACAGCTTCGGCCAGCGGCAGGTGGCCAACATCTACGAGGACCTTAACCAGTACACCGTGGTGATGGAGACCGCGCCGGCCTACAGCCGCGCGCCGGACTCGCTGGCCAACGTCTATGTGCCGGCCAACGGCTCGCTCAGCGCGCCCACCAGGGCCCAGGCCCGGGCGGCCACCAGCGCCGCCGCCGTGGCCGCCGCCAATGCCGCCGCCGCCCAGACGAGCTCGACTACCGCCGCGCCCCAGGCCTCGGGCGGCGCCACGGCCGCCAGCGGCGCGGCGACCGCCAACTCCGCCAATCCGGGGGCCCGCGACCAGGCCACCGGCAGCGCGATCAACACCAGCGTGCGCCGGATGGTCCCGCTGAGCGCCATCGCGCAATTCCGCAACCGCGCGACGCCGGCGGCGATCAACCACCAGGATGCGGAGCTGGCCACCACGGTCTCCTTCAACCTGGCCCCCGGCGCCTCGCTCAGCGACGCCACCACGGCCATCCAGCAGGCCGAGGCCGACATCGGCTTGCCCACCAATGTGCGCGGCAGTTTCCAAGGCACGGCCAAGGGTTTCGCCGACACCCTGAAGCAGGAGCCGGTGCTGATCCTGGCCGCGCTCACCGCGATCTACCTCGTGCTCGGCATCCTCTACGAGAGCCTCGTGCACCCGATCACGGTGCTTTCCACCCTGCCCTCGGCGGGCGTCGGCGCCCTGCTCGCGCTGATGATCTTCAAGATGGAATTCTCGATCATCGCGCTGATCGGCATCTTCCTCTTGATCGGCCTGGTGAAGAAGAACGCCATCATGATCATCGACTTCGCGCTCGACGCGCAGCGCAGCGGCGACCTGTCGGCGGCGGAGGCCGTGCGCGAGGCCTGCCTGCTGCGCTTCCGCCCGATCCTGATGACCACGCTCGCCGCCGGCCTCGGCGCCCTGCCGCTGGCGGTGGGGTTCGGCGAAGGCTCGGAGTTGCGCCGGCCGCTGGGCATCGCCATCGTCGGCGGCCTGATCGCCAGCCAGCTGCTCACCCTTCTGACGACGCCCGTCGTCTACGTCTACATCGACCGGTTGCGGCGCCGCCGCGACGAACGCTTCCTCAGCCGCCCCGGCGGCCAAGGCCAGGTCCAGCCCGCATGAAGTACCCCTCGCCCCGCCTCACCTCCGCCCTGCTGGCCTCGGCCGCTCTCGCCGGCTGCGCGGTCGGCCCCAACTATGTGCGGCCCTCGGCGCCGCTCTCGCCGACCTTCAAGGAGGCGGCCGGATGGTCGCCCGCGGCGCCCGCCGACACCCTGGATCGCGGCGACTGGTGGACCCTCTTCGGCGACCCGACGCTGAGCAATCTGGAATCCAAGGTGCAGGTCTCCAACCAGAACATCGTCGCCGCCGAGGCCGCCTATCGCCAGGCCCGCGCCACTGTCAGCGAACAGCGCGCGGCGCTGTTCCCAACCGTCAGCCTCACCGGCAGCGGCACGCGGTCGGGCGGCGGCTCCGGCGGCGGGACCCTGATCGTCAATCCCGACGGCTCGACGTCGGGGGGATCGGGCGGCTCCAAGACGCGCTCGACCTATCGCGCCAGCCTCGGCGCCAGCTGGGAGCCCGACGTCTGGGGGCGCATCCGCCGGACGATCGAAGGCGCCAAGTCCAACGCCCAGGCCAGCGCCGCCGACCTCGCCGCCGCGCGCCTGTCGGCCCAGGGCGAACTGGCAACTGACTACTTCGGCCTGCGCGAAGCCGACGCCGAGATCGCCCTCGACCAGGCCACGGTCACCGGCTACCAGCGCTCGCTGACCATCGCCCAGAACCGCTACAACGCCGGCGTTACGGTGAAGAGCGACGTCTACCAAGCCACAACCCAGCTCGCCAACGCCCAGGCGGACCTCGCCGGGACCCAGCAGCAGCGGGCCAACTTCGAGCACGCCATCGCGGTCCTCACCGGCGAGGCGCCGGGCAATTTCTCGCTCCCCGCGGCGCCCTGGATGGGCAATGTGCCGGCCATTCCGCCGATCGTGCCCTCGACGCTGCTGCAGCGCCGGCCCGACATCGCCGGCGCCGAGCGCCGGGTGCAGGCGGCCAACGCTCAGATCGGCGTGCAGGTCTCGGCCTACTTTCCCACCATCCCGCTCACCGGTTCCTACGGTTTCGCGTCGACCGCGCTCGGATCGCTGATCAAGAGCTCCAATTCGCTCTGGAGCTACGGCGCCTCGGTGGCCGAGACTGTCTTCGACGCCGGCGCGCGCCATGCCCGCGTCAACGAAGCCCAGGCCACGCATGACCAGGCGGTGGCCAAGTACCGCGAGACGGTGCTGGAGGCGCTGCAGAACGTCGAGAACGAGCTCTCCGCCACCCAGGCGCTCGCCCAGCAGAGCGAGCTGCGCCGCCAGGCCTCGACCGCCGCCGACGCCGCGGAGACCATCGTCGCCAACCAGTACCGCTCCGGCCAGGTCAGCTACACCGACGTGGTCACCGCCCAGACGCAGGCCTACACCGCGCGCCGCGCACTGGCCCAGATCGCGGCCCAACGGCAGACGACGGCGGTGGCGCTGATCCAGTCGCTGGGCGGCGGCTGGAAGGCCGGGGAAGACCCTAAAGCTTCTCGCTGATCTTGATGGCCGCGCGGCAGCCCGCGCCGATCACCGCCGACAGCAAGGCGTAGCCGGGGGCGCCATGCGCGCCCTCCGCCACGGCGAGGTCGCGGTGGGCCAGCTCCTCGTCACGGAATTTCGAAAGCTCCGCGGCGAGTTCCGGATCACGGGTCTCGAGTTCGGCGATCTGGTGGGCGTAATGCGCCTCGATGACGTTCTCGACCGCCTCGGTGCAGGCGTGCGCGGCCTTGTCGCCCATCAGCGCCGTCCCGGCCCCCAGCGCGAACGCCGCGGCCCGCCAGACCGGCGCCAGCGCGGTGGGCCGCACCTGGCGCTCGGTCAGCAGGCGGTCGAAGCGGGCGAGGTGCGCGGCTTCCTGCGTCTCCATCTCGGCAAGCTGGCCCACGATCCGCTCATGGCCGGCCGCGCCGCCCAGCACCGTGCGCTGGCCGCGGTAGATGGCGACGGCGGCCATCTCGCCCGCATGGTCGACGCGCAGGATCTCCGCCATCCTCGCAGCCAGCGCGCCCCGGCCGGGACGCGGCGGGATGGGTTTTTCGCTCACGCCTTGCCTCGCTCGCGCAGGGCCGAGGCGACGCTGAGCGCGGCCAGGATCACGGAGGCCACCGCGTTCCAGCCGGCCATGGAAACGCCGGCGAACACCCAGGCCGGCTTGTCGCAAGCCGGCATCGTCTGGCCGGCGCCGTTCAAGAGGTCCTTCAGGGCAGCCACCGAGACCGTGCCGCCGCCCGAGCAGCTCTCCGGCCCCGGCCAGAACTTCCACTCGACGCCCGCGTGATAGCCGGCCACGCCGACGCTGGTCAGGAAGACGAGGGCCAGCAGCCAGCAGCTCGCCTCGCGCAGGCGCGGACCGCCGGGCATCCGCACGACGACCATGGCGACCGCCGAGATCGCCAGCGCGACCCAATAGACCGTCCGCTGCTTCAGGCAGAGCTCGCAGGGGGCCAGGCCGCCGAAGGTCTGGAAGGCGTGCGCCGTGGCCAGCATGAAGCCCGAGGCCAGGAGCGCGAAGAACCGCCAGCGGTCGAGGATGGGGGCCAGGGTCGTCAGCATGAAGGCTTCTATAGCCCGGCTCGTCGACGACGGACTAGTGGCGCAGCCTCAGCAGCACCACGAGCACGACGATGGCCAGGGCCACGGCGCTGGCGACCATCCCCAGGCGCCGCTCGACGAAGGTGCGGATCGGCTCGCCGTAGATCTTCAGCAGCAGGGCCTCGGAGGTGAACCGCAGGCCGCGCACCAGGATCGACACCCCGATGAACAGGCCGAAGTTCAGCTTGGCCAGTCCCGAAGCGATGGCGGTGATCTTGTAGGGGATCGGCACGGCGATCAGGATCGCGCCCCACTGTGCGTACCAGGCCTGGAACGAGGCGTAGCTCGCGCCGGTCAGTGACAGCAGCCACTCCCCCAGCGGCTGCAGGAAGTAGCCCACCGCGTAGCCGCAACTGCCGCCGGCGATGGAGCAGGCCGTGGTCAGCAGCGCATAGCGCAGAGCGCGCTGGCGGTCGCTCAGCACCACGGGCATCAGCAGCACGTCCGGCGGGATGGGGAAGAACAGCCCCTCGCAGAACGCCAGCACCCCCAGCGCAATCGGCGCCTGCGGGTGCGCGGCCAGCGACATCACCCAGTCATAAGTCTTGCGGAGCATGCGGGTCCCGGCGGCAGGTTGCGGCGTTCAGCTATCAGGCGGGATGAGTCTTGTCTTCCGGCTACCGATAAGTGGTTTCATCTGATACGACCCGACCCGGACAGGAGACCCCCCGATGACCGTCGATGTGAAGCCGCAAGGGCGCGACCTCTTCGAGAACCCCCTGGGCACCGACGGCTTCGAATTCGTCGAGTTCACGTCGCCGGAGCCGGAACGGCTCAAGGACCTTTTCGAGAAGATGGGCTTCACCGCCGTCTCGAAGCACCGGTCGAAGAACGTGCTGCGCTTCCGCCAGGGCGACATCAATTTCATCCTCAACATGGAGCCGTCCGGCCAGGCCGCGGCCTTCCGCGAGGCCCACGGCCCTTCAGCCAACGCCATGGCCTTCCGCGTCAAGGACGCCGCCAAGGCGCTGCAGCTCGCCGTCGAGCGCGGCGCAAGGGCCGTTGCGGGCCCGGTCGGCCCGATGGAGCTGAACATCCCGGCCATCGAGGGGATCGGCGGCTCGAACCTCTATCTGGTCGACCGCTACGGGGCCCAGGAGATCTACGACGTCGATTTCGTCCCGATCGAGGGTGCGGCGGAAACTGCGGCGGCCAATGAGGTCGGCCTCACCTACCTCGACCACCTGACCCACAACGTCCACCGCGGCAAGATGGCCGCCTGGGCGTCGTTCTACGAGGACATCTTCAATTTCCGCGAGATCCGCTACTTCGACATCGAGGGCCAGCAGACGGCGCTGATCTCCAAGGCCATGACCAGCCCCTGCGGCAAAATCCGCATCCCGCTCAATGAGAGCCGCGACGACCACTCGCAGATCGAGGAATTCCTCAAGGACTACAAGGGCGAGGGCATCCAGCACGTGGCGCTGGGAACCGGCGATATCTACACATCGGTCGAGACCATGCGCGACCGTGGGGTGAAGTTCCAGGACACTATCGACGCCTATTTCGACGGGATCGACGCGCGGGTGCCGGGCCATGGCGAAGACGTCCAGCGCCTGCAGGCCGACAAGATCCTGATCGACGGCGCCCCCACCGAAGGCCAGGGCCTGCTCCTGCAGATCTTCACCGAGAACATGATCGGCCCGATCTTCTTCGAGCTGATCCAGCGCAAGGGCAACGAGGGCTTCGGCGAGGGCAACTTCAAGGCGCTCTTCGAGTCCATCGAACTGGACCAGATGCGCCGCGGCGTGCTTCCGCCTAAGTAAGGGCGATGAACCCGACAACCTGGTCCCTGGTCGTCCACGGCGGCTCCGGCGTCATCGACCGCGCCGACCTGAAGTCCGAGCAGGACCGCGCCTACCGCGCCGCCTTGCGGGCCGCGGCCGAGGCCGGCGCAGCGGTGCTGAAGGCCGGCGCAACCGCGGTCGACGCGGTCGAAGCCACCGTGCGGGTGCTGGAGGACGACCCGCTGTTCAACGCCGGGCGCGGGGCGGTCTACACCGCCGAGGGGCGCGCCGAGCTGGACGCGGCGATCATGGACGGCGCGAGTCTGGCCGCCGGAGCGGTCGCCGGCAGCACCCGCACCCGCAACCCCGTCTCGCTGGCGCGCGCGGTCATGGAGCACTCCGACCACGTCCTGTTGGGCGGACAAGGCGCCGACGCCTTCGCCGCCAGCCGCAGCCTGGCCCAGGTCGATCCCGCCTACTTCTTTGTCGGGCGCCGCTGGCGGGCGCTGGAGAAGCACTTGGCCCGCGAAGGCCTGCCGATTCCGCCGCGGCCGCCGGGCGCGCGCCCGGACGAGGCGCTGGCCTCCCTTGCGCACGACGAGGGCAAGCGCGGCACGGTCGGCTGCGTGGCGCGCGATGCGGCCGGACACGTGGCGGCCGCCACCTCCACCGGCGGGACCACCGGCAAGCGCTGGGGCCGGGTGGGCGACAGCCCGCTCATCGGCGCCGGCACCTACGCCTCCGACCGCGGCGCGGCGATCTCCGGCACCGGCGAGGGCGAGTATTTCATCCGCCTGGGCGTGGCCCGCGAGATTTGCGCGCTCGTGGAGCTGAAAGGCTTCAGGCTGCAGGCCGCGGTCGACCAGGTCATCCAGACCGAACTCACCGCGCTGGGCGGCCAGGGCGGGGTGATCGCGGTCGCCCCCGACGGCCAGATGGCCTGGAGCTTCAACACGTCGGGCATGTACCGCGCCCGCATCGCCGATGGGCGCGCGCTCGAAGTGGCGATTTACAAGGACGAAAGCTGATGGCGACCCGAAACTGGATTCCGGTCCGCGGCGCGCAGGGGCTGCACTCGCGCCAGGCCCACGCCGACATGCCGGCCGGCACCTATGAGCGGGAGATTTCCAAGGAAGGCTTCTTCGGCCCGGCCGCCTTCATCCATCACCAGCGCCCGCCCACCGGCTGGGTGAAGTTCGAAGGGCCCCTGCGGCCGCGCGCCTTCGACCTCAACGCTCTCAACGCCGCCGAGCCCAGCCCCTGGGCGGCGGGCAAGGTGCTGTTCAACCCCGCTGTCGAGGTTCGTTTCTGGAAGCTGGCCGAGGCCATGCCGGCGCTGGCCCGCAACGCCGACGGCGACCAGCTGCTCTTCGTCCATGCCGGCGAAGGCGATCTCTTCTGCGACTACGGCCGCGTGGCCTTTCGGGCCGGCGATTACCTCTACCTGCCGCGCGGGACCATGTGGCGCCTGGCGCCCCGCAATCCGACCGCCATCCTGATGATCCAGGCCACCAACACCCACTTCGGCCTGCCTGACAAAGGCCTCATGGGCGGTCACGCGCTGTTCGATCCGGCCATGCTTGAGACCCCGGTCATCGACGAGGCCTTCAAGGCCCACCAGGCCGAGACCGGTGAATTCCGCGTGGAGATCAAGAAGCGCGGCGAGGTCTCGACCGTCACCTATCCCTACAACCCCCTGGACGCGGTGGGATGGCACGGCGACCTGGCGCCCGTTCGCCTCAACGTGGCCGACCTGCGCCCCGTCTCCAGCCACCGCTACCACCTGCCGCCGAGTGTCCACACGACCTTTGTCTCGGACCGCTTCGTGGTCTGCACCTTCGCGCCCAGGCCCTTCGAGACCGACCCCGGCGCGCTCAAGGTGCCGTTCTTCCACAACAACGACGATTTCGACGAGGTCCTGTTCTATCACGCCGGCGACTTCTTCAGCCGCGACCACATCGAGGCCGGGATGCTTACTTTTCACCCGAGCGGCTTCACCCACGGGCCGCATCCCAAGGCGCTGAAGAACATGCTGACCCAGCCCAGGCCCGCCACCGACGAATACGCCGTGATGATCGATACCCGCGATCCGCTGGAGGTCGGCGAGGCTGCGGCCTCCGTGGAAAACCCGGCCTATGTCGACAGCTGGAAGACGCCTTCTTGAGCTTCCAGGAGGACCTGGACGCCGCAGCCCGCGAAGAGATCGACCGCGCCTGCACGCTCGGCTGGAAGGAACTGGCCCTCCACACCCCCTGGGGCGACACCTACGAAGGCTTCACGCCGGGTGGCCGCGAAGTCTGCTTCGAGCGCAGCTATCTGTGGGAAGGCGAGGCAGGCGGCGAAATTCGTGTCGAGGTCAATGTTTACGAGCCGCATGCGTTCGAAGAAGGCGCTAGGCTGACGAGGTCGATCGCCCGCGAAATCGACGCTTGAGAAGGAACTCCCATGAAGCTTGCGTCCCTGAAGGGCGGCCGAGACGGGCGGCTGGTGGTGGTGTCCAACGACCTTGCCTGGTTCACCGAGGCCCACCACATCGCCCCGACCCTGCAGGCGGCGCTCGATCATTGGGACGGCATGGAGCCGGCGCTCCGCGGCCTGGCGGAGAGCCTGGAACTTGGCGCCGTGCCGAAGGAGCGTTTCCACGAACACCAGGCTGCGAGCCCGCTCCCCCGCGCCTACCAGTGGGCCGACGGCTCGGCCTATGTGAACCACGTGGCCCTGGTCCGGCAGGCCCGCGGCGCTGAGATGCCCGAAAGCTTCTGGACCGATCCGTTGATGTACCAGGGCGGCTCCGACAGGTTCCTAGGGCCGCGCGATCCCATCCCGCTCGCCGACCCCGCCTGGGGTCTCGACCTGGAGAGCGAGGTGGCGGTGATCACCGGCGACGTGCCCCAGGGCGCGACCCGCGACCAGGCGCTGGCGGCCATCCGCCTGGTGCTGCTCTGCAACGACGTCTCGCTGCGCAACCTGATCCCCGGCGAACTGGCCAAGGGCTTCGGCTTCTTCCAGTCCAAACCCGCGTCGGCCTTCTCGCCGGTGGCGGTGACGCCGGACGACCTGCCGGGCTGGAAGGACGGCAAGCTTTCCGGCGCGCTCTCCGTGGAGCTGAACGGCAAGCCGCTGGGCGAGGCCGACGCGGCCGTCGACATGACCTTCGATTTCGGGACCCTGATCGCGCACGCGGCCAGGACGCGGTCGCTTTCGGCCGGCTCCATCATCGGCTCAGGCACCGTCTCCAACCGCGGCCCCGATGGCGGGCCCGGCAAGCCGGTGGCCGAGGGCGGCGTGGGCTACTCCTGCCTGGCGGAGATCCGCACCATCGAGACGATTGCCTCGGGCAAGCCCAAGACCCCGTTCCTGGCCGCGGGCGACACGGTCCGCATCGAGATGCGCGACGCCAAGCGCCACTCCATCTTCGGCGCGATCGAACAGGTGGTGGCCGCCGCATGAGCCC
>PLEH01000160.1 GCA_003136395.1 Phenylobacterium sp. | reverse complement strand
CGGCGGGCGGCGTCTGCTGGCGCGGTGAGCACCCCGCTACGGCGACCACCAGAACGGACGCCAAGACCAAAGCCGATGCGCGCATGTTCCTGCTCCCCGCCAACCCTGACGTCACGATCGGCTCCTCAGCGCGGCCGTCAAGCCTCGGGTTGCGCCAGCATGGGCGGAGCCGGCGCGGTGGCGGCCTCCTCGATCAGCCATTCGCGGAAGGCCTTCAACCCCCGCTTGGGCGGCGCGTCGGGCGTGACCAGATGGAAGCGGATCGGCGTCGGCGCGAAGCCGAACGGCGCGACGAGCCGGCCCGCGGCGATGTCGTTGGCCACGTAGATCCATGGCGACAGGCCGACGCCGAGGCCGGCCGAGGCGGCCTCGAGCGTGTAGAAGATATGCTCGTACTCGCGTTCCTCCCGCGCCTGCGGGATGCGGACGCCGGCATGCTCGGCCCACTCCTCCCACGCCTGGGGGTGCGTGCGGGTGTTCAGGCGCGGCAGGTCGGCCAGGGACGCGAGGCTGGCGCCCTCGGACATCAGGGCCGGCGACACGACCGGTCCGTGGAAGTTGTCGAGAAACGGCAACGCGGTCAGGCCCTCGCCGTGAACCGTGTCCGCCAGCCGGATGGCAGCGTCGAAGGGCTCGCGGGTGAAGTCGACGGGTCCATAGGCCTCGGTGACCCGGATCGAGAGGTCCGGATGGCGGGCATGGAAGTTGGAGAGGCGCGGGATCAGCCACTTCATGGCCAGGGTGCCGACGCAGGAGATGTGCAGCTCGCGGTCGGCGGCGGCGCGGACCTCCAGGAAGGACTGCTCGAGCTCGTCGAAGGTGCGGCCGAGCGAGCGGGCCATCCGCTCGCCGGCGTCGGTGAGCTTGAGCGCGTTGCGAGGGCCCTGCGTCAGCTTGGCGCCGCAGAGCGCCTCGAGGCTGCGGACCTGGCGGCTGACCGCGCCGTGGGTGACGCAGAGCTCGTCGGCGGCGAGACTCATCTTGCCCAGGCGGGCGAAGGCCTCGAACGCCCGAAGGGCCGTCAACGGCAGTTGGCTGCGCTTGGCCATGTGACCTCAGCTCACAAGCAATGACGCCGATATACCCGCGTTAGTGGACGGCCGTAAACGACATCTGCGCCGTGTTCCTGTGATCTCAGATCACAGAACGGACAACCTCGTCACCAGCGGCGCGAGGGTCTCGAAGGTCGCGATGACTTCCCCCCGCGGCGCAGGCTCGGCAAGGTCAGTTGTGGCCCTGCGGCGGGCGCTCCACAGCCTCGTCGCGCGGCAGGCCGTGAACATCGGCCATGTGGGCGCGCAGATGCCGCCAGAAGACGTCCCACGCCTGGCGCAGCCTCGCCGTCAGGTGCGGGCCGGTGGGGGAGGCCTGCTGGGGGGAGGATCCGGCGGCGGGCCGGGCCAGGCGTTCGACGATCACGGGAGAGACCTCCTTTCGACGCGCGAAGGATCGCGGACGCAAGGCGGCCGGACAAACGACCGTTAGGGCCGATCTCCGTGAGGAGAACTCACGCCAGCCTGGGCTCAGAAGGGCTTTCTATACTCCACGCCCTGTCCGCCCATGCCCAAGCCGCCCTTGTCCGCGGTCCAGTCGGTCCTCGGTTGACCGCTCGACAGCGCGGGCTGGTTGGCGGCGTCCACCCTGGCGGTCGCCCGGGCAGCCGCGCCGGGCTTCGCGAAAATGGCCATGGTCAGGGCGTGGGCCTGGCGCTGCTCTGTCGGCGTGGGGGCCCGCTTGGTGGCCTCGATGCCGGAGGTGGCCTTGCGCGGCTCGGCGATCACGGCCGGTTCCGGCGGCCGCCAGGGCTCCACCTCGGGCTGCGCGCTGGCCGACCTGGCGCTCGCCAGCACGCACGCCGCCGACACCGCCGCGGCGCATAGCGTCAGGGTGACGAACTGGAGCGAACGCAACGTCGGTAGTCCCCCGCGCAAAGGCCGGTGTAGAGAGCTGAACTTAGGGTGCCCCCAAGCCCTTCGCCAGCAGGACCACCGCTTCGCTCGCCGCCAGCCGGTCGACGGCGATGGCGCGGTAGGCCGGGGATGCGGCCCAGGCCTCGGCCGCCGCCGCGTCCGGAAAGTCGATCAGCACCGGCTTGCCGCGGGGCCAGGCGCCCTCCAGCACCCGCGGCCCCTCGTCGGCCGCCAGCAGGCGGCCTCCGAAGGGCTTGAGGGTCGGGAAGAAGGCCGCGGCATAGCGGTCGTAACGGGCCCGGTCGTGGATCATGAGCTGGGCGATGATGTAGGCGCTCACGCCGCGGCCATCCGCCGCGGGTCCATGACCCGGAATACCGCGTCCGCTCGCGCGCAGGGCTGGCCGTCGGCGGTGACGAAGGCCTGGGCGAAGCAGAGCGTGCCGCCCGGCTTCACAAAGACCGTGTCGAACTCCAGCCATTGCCCGATCTGGGCCGAGGCCAGGAAGTCCACCGACAGGCTGACGGTGATCAGCCGTGCGCCGCCCCCCAGCCGGCGACCGCAGGAGAGGCCCATGGCGTTGTCGGCCATGGCGCCGATCAGACCGCCGTGCGCGAAGCCGCGGCTGTTGCAATGGGCCTCGCGGATGAAGACGCCGAGGATCAGGGCGCCGGTCGTCTCGCGGGCGAAGATCGGCTCCCAGGGGGCGGTGAGCGGGCTGGTCCGGGTATGGGCCGTGAAGCCGGCCGGCGGGCTGAGGGTTGCGCTGTCCATGGTCATGCCGCCGCCGAGAGCCTGGCGAAGCTCTGCAGGGTGCCGACGCAGGCCCGCGCCGCCTCCTGGCCCTTCACCCGGAAATGCTCGTGGAAGAACCGCTGGTGGACTTCGTGCTCATGGAAATGGTGCGGGGTCAGCACCACAGAGAACACCGGCGTCTCCGTGGCGAGCTGCACCTGCATCAGGGCCGCCACCACCGTCTCGGCGACGAACTCGTGGCGGTAGATGCCGCCGTTGACCACAAAGGCCGCCCCGACGATGGCGGCGTAGCGGCCGGTGCGGGCCAGCGTCTGGGCGTGCAGCGGAATCTCGAAGGCGCCGGGGGTCTCGAAGACCTCGATGGTCTCCGGCCCGAAGCCCAGGGCCGCCATCTCCTCGACGAAGCCCACATGGGCCTCGGCGACGATCTCGCGATGCCACTGGGCATGGACGAAGGCGATGCGGGCGGCGCGGAAGGCGCCGTTGGCGGTGGGGAACTCCAGCGCGGCCGGAGCGGAGCCTTTTGCAGCTTGGGTCATGGTCATCTCCCTGACGGGTTCGAGGAACCACGACTCAGGGAGACGCCGCTGGCGCCCGCGCGACCCCATTCCTTTGAGCGAGGGGTCGCGAAAGACGCCGTCAGCGGTTCTCATAACCGGACTCTAACCGTCGGCCCCGGGATCGCACCGGTGTCTGCTTGTCCCTGCAGCCACGGAGGGCCACAGGCGCCCGCGGGCTCGTCCCTCCGAGGAGGGCATTACCGCCGGTGGGGACTTTCACCCCGCCCTGAGAACGTAGATCGCCGGAAAGGGCCCGACGATAGGCGCAGGTTAGATGCGTCCGCGGCGGGCGTCAAACAAGCGTTTGAATGGGTCCGCAGAAGGTTGTTCCGGCCAGGCAGGCGCCGATCCGAGCGTCCATTGGCCCTACCGCGGCGCGCCCATGGGGCCCATGCCCATCGTCTCAGGCTGCCGCATCCCCTGCAGGCCGCTCAGCGCTTGGCGATCTTCCTTACTCCGCTGCGCGAGTTCGGATTTGCGGTAGCACACCCGGTGGGTCAGGCGCGTGCCGGACTCGGCCTCCGAGCGGCAGATGACCGGATCGGGGTCCTTCGCCGCGGCGGGCGACGGCGCTGCGGTGACGACGGCGGCGGCCAGAATGGCTCCCAACATGAGAACCTCCTCATGAAAGTGGCGCAAGGCGCGCGCGCTGCGGACCTTCCGCAGCGTCAATCTACGCCTGGGCCGCGCCGCCGGAAAGCGGGAACCCCGGCGGCGTCACGAGGAGGGCTAGGCGCGCTTGTTGAGCGTGATCGCCGTGGCGGCGGCGGTAGGGGTCTGCAGACCGCCGGCGCCATAGCTGGAGCCCTGGTTGCGCTGGCTGGCGACTTCCTCGGCGATGGCGCGGACCAGACCCTCGGTGACGGTCTTCATGGCGCCCACGGCGCGGGCTTGGCGGGCGAGGACGGCGTCGAAGGCCTCGGTGGCCCGCGTCAGGCG
>PLEH01000138.1 GCA_003136395.1 Phenylobacterium sp. | reverse complement strand
TCGAGGCCACCCTCGAAAGCTCAACCGCATGGCTCATGCTCGCCTCCGTCCAGCTCATGACACGAAGGCTGGCAAACCCTTGAAATCCTACACAAACATTATGAGTCAGACTCTTAGAGGGAATTTGGCACCGCTACTTTCCGGCCCGCTAGGCAGTGATAGCGATCTTTTGCACAGCCTCGACCATTAGCGGGCGTTCGCTTGGTGCGCTCGACAGCGCTATAGTTAAGCAATGAAGACTACTATTCGCCCAAATATTTGCGTAGTTGCGGCACTGCTGCTGGCTTCACTTGGCGGGCACGCATTTGCCGATGGCGAAGCAAAGCGCGTCATCTATTCCAGCATTTGCACGGAGGCGCAAAGCGGTGATGTTGCTGGATACCAGGTGGTGCTCGACACGTCAGCCTCTCCTCCTTCCGTGAGCTTCGACTGGTCCGAGGGTCCTCTAATGGAACCGGTTAGGGCAGTGACTGCGACCTTTGATCGTCGTACGCGCGCATTGCATTTCAAAGCGGACGCGAACGGTAGCGCGGTATCGTTCTCGGGCAGGGCGTCGCCGCGGCAACTTTCGGGAACGCTGACTTGGATCAGAAATCCGGCCGATCCGCCGTCCAGGGAACGAGTTAGGCTTAAACACGTGACTAGTCTCAACTCCCATCCGGCTTGCTAGGGGCGAGGCGTCCCTCGTGGCGTCTGAGAAGATGCGTAACGTCCGCTTTCCCCCCGATGCCGACGTTGCGAGCGTCCGCTTACGGCGACCGCGCTTTGGTCCGCTTTCGACCCGAAGCGGACCTTCGCGGCTGATGACTCAGACGGCCGCAATGCGCCAGGAGGGGACGTTCGCCCGAAGGGCAGGCTTCGGCGAAAGACAGGCGGGCGTCAAATTTTCGACGTGGCGCGCCCCGACACGGAAGCTGCAAACACCCATTTGACGGACGTAAACTTAGGCGTAACTTGTGGTTGCGCGCTCTTCAGTGAAGCCTTTGTTCGGCAACCTCGGGCAAGACGACGCGCGGTCGGGGGAACGTATGCCGTCAAAGAAGTCCTGGTGGGTCGTCATGGCCCTTGCCGTCGCACCCGGTATGGCTGCGGCCCAAACCGACGTGACCCGAACTGACGCGTCTCATACCGACACGCCCAAGCCCCCCGCGAGTCAGGCCGCGAAGACGAATCCCCCGGCGCCGACGGCCGCGCCCGCGAAACCGGCGACACGTACGGTCGATGCCATCACGGTCACCGGCGCCACGCCCGACGTGCAGCGCTCAATCGACCGGCAGAGCTACACCCTGGGCAAGGATCTCGCAGCGACCACGGGATCGATCGGCGACGCGCTGCGCAACCTGCCCGCCGTCGAGGTGGACCCGCAGGGGACACTGTCACTGCGCGGGGACTCCAACGTCACCATCCTCGTGGACGGCAAACCCTCCCCGATGTTCGAAGGCGCGGGCCGGGCCGACGCCCTGCAGCAACTGCCCGCCGACCAGATCGAGCGCGTGGAGGTGATCACCAACCCGTCCGCGGCGCTCAACCCGGAAGGCACCGGCGGGATCATCAACCTGATCACCAAGAAGAGCCGCGGCGCGGGCGTCACCGGATCGGCCTATGTCACCGCTGCCAGCGCCGGGCTGAAGCGGGCCGGCGTCAACGTCGGCTACAATTCGCCGAAGCTGGCCATCACCGGATCGGTCGCCGGCAACTATCAGCACATCAAGGTGCATGGCGACGATGCGCGCGCCGGGTTCGATGCGGCGAGCGGCCAGTTCCTCAGAAGCGACGACCTCTTCAGCGGCCGCAACCTGACGCGGGGACCGACCGCGCGGCTATCGGTCACCTACACGCCGCAGGACAAGGACCAGTTCACGGCGGCGGCGAGCTACAGCGAGCTGCTCGTCCAGGGTCACCCCTTCGACCGCCTCGAGACCGATGGTCCGGATGGCGCCCCGGTGAGCCTGTTCACTCGGCTGGGCGAGCGGCGCTTCCTGGAGACCGACAACAGCATCACCGCCGGCTGGAAGCACAGCTTCAGCGAGGGCCAGGACCTGTCGGTGAGCGGCGCCTATAACGACGGCCTGGGGCGCGATCACCGACTCTATGCCAACACTGCCATCGTGCCGGTGACGCCGATCCCGTTCGAGTTCCAGCGCGGGGACCTGTCCAATCACCACGCCGAGCTGACGGCCGCCTATAGCCAGAAGTCGCTGTGGGGCGGGGCGTTGAACGCCGGCTATGAGCTGAAGCGCGAGGACAACGATTCCAACTACGCTGAGCTGATGGGCCCGACGCCGTCGGCGCTGGCAGTGCAGCCGAACCGGGCGAACCACTACCTCTACTATCAGCTGGTGAATGCGCTCTACGCGACCTACCAGCACAGCTTCGGCGACCTCGACGCGCAAGCGGGCCTGCGGGTCGAGGACGTGCGTTTCACCTTCGCCCAGCTGACCTCCGGCGAGCGCGACGGCCAGCGTTACCAGCGGGCCTACCCGAGCCTTCACCTGGCCTACAAGCTGGATGACGACAGAAAGCTGAACGGCAGCTACAGCGTGCGCGTACAGCGACCACCGAGTTTCATCCTCAATCCGCTCGTCCAGGTGAACGACCCGCAGAGTACCCAGGTCGGCAATCCCCACCTGAAGGTGAAAGAGGTCCAGATCTACGAGCTGGGATATCAGCAGCGCGCCTGGGGCCAGGATTTCCAGGCCAACCTCTACTACCGCGACGCGCACCACGAGTTCTCGATCTTCCAGAGCGAGATCGCGCCCGGTGTGTTCCAGACGACCTTCGCGAACGTCGGCGCCAGCACCGCGCTCGGCGTGGACTTCAACGCCAGTGGCAAGCTCACATCGACCCTGAGCTACAGCGCGAGCCTGAGCCCCTACAATGGCCATATCGACGCGAGCAATCTGGGCATCGGCGAGGGCAGCCGGACGCTCTGGGCGGTCGGCGGGCGAGTGAACCTGAACTGGCAGGTGCGGCCCGACGATATGATCCAGTTCAATGCCATCCAGCAGGGCGCGCACATCGGCACCCAAGGAGTGTTCGAACCGAGCTTCACCCTCAACATGGGCTGGCGCCACAAGTTCAACGACCGTCTGACGGCGACGGTGACGGGGCAGGACCTGCTCGCCTCCAACGACTTCCGCCACAAGACTGACGCCCCGATCCTGCGCGAGGCCCTCATCGTCCGCCCGGTGTTCCGGCAGGTGTTCTTCCGCCTCGACTACCGGTTCGGCGGCGGCGCCGCCAAGGCGCGCGATCCGGGGTTCGAGTACGAGAATGGTGGACCTGCGCCGGGTCCGGGCTAATTCGGCGCGCCTGAGATTAATGCCGTCACCTTGGTCCAAGGCCGAGGTGGGCAATGCCTAGCAAACTCTCGCGCACGGCTTAGGTCGATCCGCTTTGCCCCCACAATGGTCTTCAAGAAGGTCCGCTTTCGGGCATCGAGCCCGAGACCGCTTTCGACGGTGTTGTCAGCGCAAAAGATTGTGGCTGCGCTTCGCCCCCGCTACTCCCCGAATTCCGGGCAGCAACGATCACTTATCTAAGAAATTCAGGAGAACACCCGGCCGCCGATGCCATCTTTTTGCGCGTTTTGCCTTACCGATGGGCTAACAACGGCGCGCGGAAAGTTTGGACTGACAGTGCCCGGCCGCCTTGTCGCGGGTCTTTGTCACGAAGGATTCCAGCACCTCGCCCTCGTGATCGACGACGCGCCACAGGTAGTGCATCTCGCCGTTGATCTTCACGTAGACCTCGTCGAGATGCCAACGCCAGTGTGTGTGGGCCCGCATGCGATCGACCCGCTTCTTGCGGATCTCGGCGGCGAACATCGGCCCGAACCGGTTCCACCACAGCCGAACTGTCTCATGGCAGATGTCGATGCCGCGCTCGAACAGCAGATCCTCGACGTTGCGCAGCGACAGCGGGTACTTGATGTACATCATCACCACCAGGCGGATCACCTCGGGGGATGAGTCAAAGTACCGGAAGGGGTTGGCCGGCTTGGTCATGCGACGCGGCTACGGTGCGTCGGTTAGCGAGCTCTGAACTTTGGGCTGACAAAGCCACCCCGCCGGCTACCGGCGAAAAGTGGGCCGTTCCGCCATAGGTCGCGGCGGCGTGGCCCGAGCCTGCGAGGATCAACTGGCGCGAAGCGTTCGCAAAAGGGCTAGGGGGATGTCGAGTTTGTACACGACGCCGGCCGGTTCGTACTGCACCCGGACATCGCCATGAAGCTGAGTGGCGAGGCCGCCGAGCAGACGCGTGCCAAAACTGCGTCGGGTCGGCTCCTGGACCGGTGGTCCGCCTGTTTCCGCCCAGGACAGTGTGAAGAGCTGGGTCGTTTCATCGACCGTGGAGGTGATGTTGACGCGCCCCGTCTCGTTGGACAATGCGCCGTACTTGACCGCGTTGGTGCACAACTCGTTGAGGGACATTGTGAGGGGCAGGATCGCCCCCGGACCGATCTCGATCAGCGTGTTCTGAACAACAAACCGCCGAACCTCGTGGTTGTCGAAGGGTTCGATGGCGGCGCTGATAACGTCAGCCAGATATGCGCCGGTCTCGCTGGCTCGGAGCAACAGATTTTGCGCTCTGCCCATGGCGACTAGACGGCTCGAAATAGCCAGTCGCCCTTCTTCCAGGGTCTCGGCTGTGCGCAAGGTCTGCGAGGTGATCCCGACGACCGTCGCCAGCATGTTCTTCATGCGATGATGCAACTCTTCCAACAGAAGACGTTGCAATCGCTGGGCTGCCTCGTGCTCGGTAGCTTCGATCCCAGCCTGCGCCATTAGGCCAGCGGAATCGAGTTGGGCTTGTCCCAGCATATCCCGCAGGGCGGCGTTTTCAGATTCGAGAACGGTCTCGCTGGCATGCAAAGCCTCACGATCCCGCATGGCCGCGATCACGACTAGGCCGTCTGGGGCATGATACGGGCTAAGGCTTATCTCGGTCCGGAACTCGCTTCCGTCCTTACGAATTGCGACAAGCTCAAGTCCCACGCCCATCATTCGCGGCGCGGGGTTGTCCATGAACTTGTGAATATGGCCCGCATGAGTGTCGCGGTACCGCACCGGCATAAGCACACTGTGGAGCTTTCCGACCAGCTCCCGCGGGAGGTAACCGAGCAGCGCCTCAACTCGGCTATTGGCGAAGAGAATGTGGCCGTTCCGGTCAATGACGATTACCGCATCCGGACTTGCCTCGTAGAACTCGCGGAACGGGCCTCCATCATCCATGCTGCAGCTCGTCTCGCATGGCGCGTGATCGGTGTCCTGGCGAGGCGCGATCCGCCGGATGCTTGAGGACTTCGCCTTGTGATCGACATGCCAGGCAACCGGTCACCGCGGGTTGCTTTTCCTGGCGAGCCGATCGAGCTTGGCCTGTTCCTCTGCGATAAGTTCCGCCAACTGCGCCCGCTGACGTTCTTCAGGAGCATCCGCGAGCTTTTTCCGGAAGCGTTCGATGTTCTGCCGGCAAAGCCATGCATCGTCTGGCGCAACCATGGTGAAAGGATCACTCGACTTGTGCTAGATCAACGCTGGCCCAGCTCGCCTGGAACACTATCGCGTCGTCGAGTTGTTTGGCCCTGACAAAGGTCAGTTTTTCGCTACGCATGTGAAAACGCGACGCGCGCGCTTGCAACCGGGCCAAGATAAAGGAGTCAGCGTCGCCCATGCCGCCTGACGTAACCCGGATTCGCGCCGTCCCGCCGTGGCAGCCGGCCTTTGGCGAGGAAACGCCATTCCTGCTGTTGTCCTCGGAGGAACAGGCCGCACTTCGGCATCTTGGCACGTCCATCACGTTCAAGACGGCGCGAACCCAAATCTATGCGCACAACGACAAGGCGCGCTTTCTGTACCTGCTCATCGACGGAGTCATTGAGGCTGACCGCACGCTTCCAAAGGGCGAGCGGCAGATCGTCGCCTTCTATTGGCCGGGCGATATTCTAGGATTGGCCGACGAAGGTGTCTATGTAAATACCGCCATCACACTCTCGCCTTGTACGGTTTACCGTTTTCCTGCCGACAGGTTGACCAAGTTCTTGGTAGAATATCCTCTTATTCAGCACAAGTTTCTTGTGAAGGCGATACATGATCTGAGAAATACGCAGAGGCAACTGCTTATGATGGGACGCCTCAGCGTTTTGCGGAGGTTAGCCGCGTTCTTACTGGATTGTTCCGCCCACGAAGGTTATTTCGATGCAAAGCATAGGGTTCTGACCTTGCCGATGACACGCTATGATGTTGCGGACTATATCGGCGCCTCGGCGGAGGGAGTGACCCGTAGTTTCGGCCGTCTCGAAGCAATGGGTATGCTTCACCGACTGTCACCGCGACTGCTCGAACTCAAGACCGCCGAGCTCAAAGCATTCGCGGATCTGGCGGGCCGCTGAAGTCGCCGAGTTCAGCCGCTGCGCCTGGTCGACGGGTCCGCCACGCTGATCCTGGGCATTGTCAGGGTAAGTTTTT
>PLEH01000052.1 GCA_003136395.1 Phenylobacterium sp. | reverse complement strand
GCTCGGTCGAGACCTACACCGCCATGACCTTCAACCTCGAGCCCGGCCAGGTGCTCGACGAGAAGAAGCTGATGGCCGACCTGGTGGCCCAGCAATACAAGCGCAACGACCAGGCCTTCGAGCGCGGCACGTTCCGCCGCCGCGGCGACACCATCGAGATATTCCCGGCCCATTACGAGGACCGCGCCTGGCGGATCAGCCTGTTCGGCGACACCATCGAGGCGATCACCGAGTTCGACCCCCTGACCGGCAAGAAGACCGCCGACCTGAAGGGCGTCAGGGTCTACGCCAACTCCCACTATGTGACGCCGCGCCCGACGCTCAACCAGGCGATCAGCCAGATCAAGGACGAGCTCAAGGAGCGGCTCGAGTGGCTGGTGGCCAACGGCAAGCTGCTGGAGGCCCAGCGGCTGGAGCAGCGCACGACCTTCGACCTGGAAATGATCCAGGCCACCGGTTCCTGTGCGGGCATCGAGAACTACAGCCGCTACCTCACCGGTCGGCGGCAAGGCGAGCCGCCGCCGACCTTCTTCGAATACATCCCCGAAAACGCCCTGCTGTTCGTGGACGAGAGCCACCAGACGGTGCCGCAGATCGGGGGCATGTATCGCGGCGACTACCGGCGCAAATTCACCCTCGCCGAGTACGGCTTCCGCCTGCCCAGCGCCATGGACAACCGTCCGCTCAAGTTCGAGGAGTGGGAGGCCATGCGCCCCGACACGGTGCACGTCTCGGCCACGCCCGGGCCCTGGGAGATGGAGCGGACGGGCGGGGTCTTCACCGAGCAGGTGATCCGCCCCACCGGTCTCATCGACCCGCCGGTGGAGATCAAGCCGGTCTCGAAAGGCGGCTTCAGCCAGGTGGACGACGTCATCGACCAGGTCCGCCAGGTGGCCGCCCAGGGATACCGGGCGCTGATCACCGTGCTCACCAAGAAGATGGCCGAGGACCTGACGGAGTACATGCACGAGCAGGGCCTGCGCGTGCGCTACATGCACTCCGACGTCGACACGCTCGAGCGGATCGAGATCATCCGCGACCTTAGGCTCGGCGCCTTCGACGCGTTGGTCGGCATCAACCTGCTGCGCGAGGGTCTCGACATCCCCGAGTGCGGCCTAGTGGCGATCCTCGACGCGGACAAGGAGGGCTTCCTGCGCTCGGAAACCAGCCTGATCCAGACCATCGGCCGGGCGGCGCGCAACGTCGACGGCCGGGTGATCCTCTACGCCGACACGGTGACCGGCTCGATGGAGCGGGCCATGGCCGAGACCCAGCGGCGGCGGGAGAAGCAGGAAGAGTACAACGCGCTGCACAACATCACCGCGACCTCGATCAAGAGCCGCATCAAGGACATCCTGGCCAGCCCTTACGAGCGCGACCGGGTCACCGTGCCGGTGGGCGTGGCGGAGGATGGGTCGAAACCGTTCCTCGGCGACAACTTCAAGGCGACGCTGCGCGACCTGGAGGGCCGGATGCGGGCCGCAGCCTCGAACCTGGAGTTCGAGGAGGCCGCGCGGCTGCGCGACGAGATCAAGCGGCTGAAGATGCTCGACCTGGAGTTCGCCAACGACATCCTGACCGCGCCGGGCGAGGCGGTGGACAAGACCGTGGTCAAGCGGGTCAAGGCCGAGGCCCGCGCCGAGGCGCAGGAGCGCTTCCGGAAGGGGCGGCTCTAGAGGTTCATCCGGTTGCGGTAGACCTCGGCCGCCACCGCCGCGGCGCCCAGGGTGATGGCGGCGTTGAGCGGGGCCATGGCGGCGTCGTGGATCAGCGGCCACTGAGCGGTCGCCACGCTGACGGCGGCGTTGATCAGGATCAGCGGCGCCACCACCGAACTGACGGCGCCGGCGTAGCGCATCACCGCGCCGCGCATCAGCGTCCAGGACTGGCTCGCCGTCACGCGGCGATCGTCCAGCAGGCGGGCGATGGGCCACAGCGACAGGCGCAGCGCAATCCAGAACATCGCCACGCCGGTCGCCAGACCGAAGCCGGTCCGCATGATCTGGTTCTGCAGTTCCGGGATCGACGCGCTCGGGCCCGGCGGATGCAGGCCCATGAGGATCACCACCGGGGCGATGCCCAGCAGGATGAAGATGCCGACGAAGGCGCCCATGCCCGGATCGGGCTTCAGGGCCTCGCGTCCGCGTCCCAGGAAAATCCTGAGCGCCACCGCCGCGGCCAGGCCCGTGACCGCCAGGCCGGTGAGCGTCGAGACCTCGTTGTCGAGGATCGCCTGCAACGGCCAGGCCTCGTCGGCCGGCGTGTAGGCGTGGGGATGGACCAGCGCATGGAACACCGCCAGCGCGAACCAGAGCGGCAGGACCTTGTCCATCGAGCGCCAAAGGTTCGCCAGCGCCGCGCGCGCCAGCGCCTCGACCCCCCGCATGGCCATAGGCGCCCTCGCCGGATGCCCCTGGGAGCTCATCGCCCGAACCTTCTGCCACTCATGGGGCGAAGTCTGCGGCCCGGCGCTTCAACACGGGATTAAGCGACGTGGTCAAGACCGCGGTAGGCCTACCGGGCGTTGACCATGTCCGGCCGGGCGCCGCGTAAGCCTCGATCTCGAACAGGACCCCTGGACCCATACCCCCCTGGGCCGAGGCGTGCGAGGGTCGGCGTCGAGCCGTCCTGGTTTCACCTTGTCAAAGAACGGAAGTTCCGGTTTTGTTCACGGTAGGCTGTGATCGACAAAGAGTCCAGTTTTCGCGCTCCTCCTCTCCCCCGCGTAGCGGGAGGGAGAGGGTCGGGAGAGGGCGGCTCAGCCCGTCCGCACCACCGGCGGCAAGGCGAGGCCCCGGCCTCCTCTGCCGAATGGGGGTCATGGCTGGACCGTCGGCGGATCACCGCCTCACCAGCCGCCCTCTCCCTACCCTCTCCCTCTCGGCTGCGCCGGGGGAGAGGCGGTTGTCTTCGCGCGCCAGATGACCGCGGCCATGGCGTGCTGGACGAGGCCGGCGGCGGGGCTGAGGACGGCCGAGACGATCCACATCCAGCGCAGCGAGGAGACCGCCGGCCGCAGGTGCAGGACGGAGAGGCCGATGATCGTGAAGCCGGTGGACACCAGGAAATAGGGCGCGCCCAGGATGATGACGGCGATGATGAAGCCGGCGACCTGGCCGCGCATCAGGGCCCAGGAGCGGGCCGGCGTGACGGTGGGCTCGCCCATGAGCGCGCCGATCGGCCAGAGCATCAGGCGCACATAGATCCAGGCCAGCACCGCCTGGAGCAGGAACACCTCCGCCTGCCGCAGTTCCATGGCCGCGAGCCGCGCCCGCAGGGCCACGACCCCCGCCCCCCTCAGATCCGTCGCGTGTTGCAAGCCCAGGACGGTAATCGCCGAGGAGCCGAGGCTCGCGGCGGCCAGCAGGGCGACGCAAATCCAGAAGCCGCGGTCCGGCCTGAGCCACCCCGGCCCCCGCACCAGGAAGAGCCGCAGCGCCAGGGCCGCCAGAACGGCGGTCACAGCGGCCATGAGCGCCATCCGCACGCCGTCCGCCGGCGTCCAGCCGACGTGAGCCGCATGCTCCCCCCAACGGAACAGCCGCGGGACCGCGTGCACGCCCGCCCCGAGCACCCAGAGCGCGAGCGCCTGCGGCCAGCGGGCGCCGATCTCGCGGAACCCCTGGGCCAGCAGGCTCGCGACGGGGATGCCGGGCGACGGCGGGACGGCGGCGTCGGCGGCGGGAGACAGGTCGGTCATGGGCGCACCTCGGGGTTGCGGAGGGGACCAAGCTTGAGCGTGGGCGTCAAGCGGCGGTCGCCGCACGGCGCCTGCAACCTGCGGTGCGTGGCGCCGCCGCTGCCGCGGTGACAATGTTCTCTTTTTGTTCACATACGCGAGCCGCCATGGAAACCCGCCCCCTGCCGATCGGCGCCCTGCACGTCCGCGATTTCGCCCCGCTGCGCACCCAGCGCCGGCTGGCCGAGCTGAGCGCCGACGCCGCCGGCCTGGTGCGGTTTTCCTGCCTGCACTGCCCGCGCACCGGCGAGGTCGCCCTGGCGGAGCTGCGCGCGCGGTTCGCGCCCGACGAGGGGCTGGTGAATATCCTCAACACCCTGCTGCCCGCCGATTGCCCCAGCGCCGAGCGCGACCCGTCCGGGGTGGTCCGCTGCGGCTTCTGCTACGGTGATCTGAAAAGGGACGCCCGATGACCGACGTGACCGCAGACGAGGCCGACGAGGCCATGGCGCAGTACGGGCCGGACGATCTGGCGTTCCTGGCGGACTATCACGCCAAGACCCAGGTGGCTCCGGTGTGGCGCGCGGCGCTGGAGCGGGCCCTGGCGAAGAGCGGCGGCGGGGGGAAGAAGGCGCGGGATCACCGGCGGGGGCGGCGGGGGTGAGGAGGGAAGACATGGCGGTGTTCAAGGTGCGAAGGCGGGTCGATGCCTACGTGGATTACGTTGCTGAAGTGGAAGCCGACAGTCCCGAGGAGGCCGCCGAACTGGCTAGTGACGACGAGGCGGCCTTCAATTGGGAAGAGGAAGGCCCGTGCGAGTTCGACGCGCGGATGTTCATCGCCTTGGACGCCGACGGCTCTGAGATCGACGGCACGCAGTGCGGCGATCTCTGATGCGCCCTAAGGGCCATGGTTGATACGAGCTCTGGGTCCGGATCGCGTCAAGGACCGGCGAAGCCGGCCGCGAGGCGGCGGCCCATTGGGCCGTCCTTGACCCGATCCGGACCCAGAGCAAACTGGCCGCCATGGTCTTAGGAAGCGGTCCGCCCGTCGGCTCGCCTTAATGAACGCCTCACGCCTCGCCCGCACACTGGATCATCCGGGGTGAGTCGGGCGGCAAGATGCAGGGCGAGGACGACGACTTCGGCCGGCCGCTAGGCTTCGACGAGGCGCCCGCGCATTTCGAGAGCGGGGCTCAGAAAGCGCGGGTGATGACCGAGCGCTGGGTGCTGGGCTGGCTCGCCTGCCCCAACTGTGGGGAGCGAAGCCTGGGCCAGCTGGCCAACAACGCCAAGGTGGGCGATTTCCGCTGCGGCGCGTGCCGGGAGGAATACGAACTCAAGAGCAGCAAGGTCCGGTTCGGGCGAAAAGTCGTGGACGGCGCCTATGGCGCGATGCGCGAGCGCCTGGCGGCGCGCAATAACCCGAACTTCCTGCTGCTGAACTACGACGCAGCCACGATCAGCGCGACCGACCTGATGGTCATCCCGAAGCACTTCTTCACCCCGGACATCATCGAAGAACGCAAGCCGCTCGCCGCGACCACCCGGCGGGCAGGCTGGATCGGCTGCAACATCGTCCTCGATCGCATCCCGCACTCGGGGCGGATCATCCTATTGAAAGACAGCGTTCCGACGCCACAGGCGCTTGTCCGCGAGCAATGGGAACGAACGCGCTTCCTGCGCGACACCGCCTTGGACGCGCGCGGATGGCTAATCGAGGTCATGAAGGCCGTTGAGGCGATCGGTCACCCCACCTTCACGCTCGATGAGGTTTACGCCGCCGAGGCCAAACTCCAGCGGATTTATCCGCACAACAACAACGTCCGTCCCAAAATTCGTCAGCAGCTGCAGGAGCTGCGTGATCAAGGCTACCTGGAATTCCTGGCCAGAGGGACCTATCGGCTAAAGGCCCCAAGGAACGACTGACCCGCAAAAAACCTGGGTCCGCGCCTTCGCGGGGATGAGCGGGGATGGTGATGGGCGCAACTGAAGCCGGTGGCGCGTGAGCTTGCCCCCCGGTGGGGCCGGCGGGGCCATGGCCCGCCTCGGCCCCGACGACCTGGGGTTCCTGACCGACTATCACGCCAGGTCCCAGGTGGCGCCGGTGTGGCGCGCGGCGCTGGCGCAGAGCGGCGGCGGGGGCAAGAAAGCGCGGGACCACCGGCGAGGGCGGCGGGGGTGACGCGCTAGGTCAGAGCAGTCGGATTCAGGCGTTTGACGACCGCCCGCAAGTCCCACTCGTCGCTCATGCCTAGTTTTGCGACCTGCGCCAGCCGAGACGCCCCCAAGTCAGCACGCACGTGCTCGCGCAGGTCCCGATAAGCCGCGACCAATGCCAGCAGCGCTTGGCGATCGACAGTGAACATCTGCGGGGATGGACTTGACCCGTCCGTCACGCTCTTGGGTTGGCCAATCAATATGACGCCCAGAGACTCGCGGTCGCCATGCGTATCCGCCAACCAGACTATGTGCTGATGGGCCTGTCCGATATCGCCCTTGTTGTACGCATCGGTCGTCTTGTCCGACTTGGCCTCCAGTCCGACGGCGACCTTCTCAGTTTGGGAAAGCCAGAGCACATCGGGCCCAATTTCGAGTTCGTTGTCGTTCCACTGCGTGAGCGCTTGAGCTTGGCCATCCCAAAGGTCGTTGATTGCGCCGCTACGAACGGGAAGTGAGCGCAGAATGGCTCGGGGATCAGTCTCGTCTGACTGCTTCCCTGGAACCGAGAGATTGCCGAAGTCGAACTCAGCCACGCCGCCCCCTATGTCGCCCAATGGTTGCAACACATCACCTTTCGCGCCACCTCGCAAACCTGTGACCCCGAATCCCCACGGCTGCGCCTTCGGCCCTGTTCATGCCGCCGGAGGGAAGCAAGCCCGGGCTTGCCCCCGCGGCCCGCGGGGGTGAGCCACCGGCGGAAACGGGGGCGCGTGCAACCGACGCCGGTTGCGGTCCGTAGGTTGAACGACAGCTTCCTGAGCGAGGGCCCTCCCCCTGTGACCCCGAATCCCCACGGCTTCGCTTTCGGCCCCGTTCATGCAGCGGTCAGGGAACCTGTGCTGTTCTCGTCCGTATTCGAGACATCAGGCCGGGCAGCTTCGGAGCGGTTCATAGTGAACGGCGGGCTGCCTCAAGACCTGAGGTTGGGGATTTGAGGTATAACCGCATGTCACCGTCTCTATCCGTGGTCGCCAACAACGACCTGAACCCGTCCAGGCCCGAGACCGTGGCCGAACGCGTGCGCAAGTTGCAGGCGGAGGCCAAGCAACTGGCCAAGGACCACATCCATGCTCTGACCTCGGCCATGACAGAGGCCGAACGCATCGCGGCCGAAATCGCCGACGGCGGCGAGGCCTATCCGGCCGGCGTGCGCGATCTCGCCCGCCGCTTCGCCGAGGACGCCGAGGCCCGGGTTCAGACCCTGGAAGCCATCACCGCCCGCACTTAAGGGCGGTCTGTCGCGGCCGGCGGCCCGTCAGGGGCGGAGCCGGCCGGCGACATCTTCCCGCGCCGTCGAGCCATGCTCCGGGGCGGGGTGCGCGGTTAACCGCGTTTTCGATACAATCTCAAAAGTCCGCTCATCCCCGCGAAAGCGGGGACCCAGGTGTTTTGTGTTTCCGAGACTCCGCTTGGAAGGCTTCGCCAGATCGAGCACCGCAACGAAAAAGCCTGGGTCCCCGCTTTCGCGGGGATGAGCGGAAGTAAGGTGGGTGGTCAGCCCACCAGGTCCCCGAATTCCTTGCTGCGGCGCAGCCAGGCGGCGGCGTAGCCGCAGATGGGGGTGAGGCGGAGGGACCTGGCGCGCGCATTGGCGCTGAGCGCGGCCATCAGGCGGCCGGCGGCGCCTGTGCCGCGGAGCGCCATAGGGCTTTCCACGTGGTCGATGTAGAGGCGCGTCCCCTGGAGGCGGTAGTCGGCCCAGGAGGTCAGGCCCTGTTCGTCCAGCTCGTAGCGGGCGCCTGTATCGCGAAGACCGGCTTTTTGGTCCGACATATCGTGTTCTCCTGACTCGCGATCCCGTCTAGCTTCCCACAACTGGGCATTGGTCTGGAGGGTTCAAGATGAAACGCGCGATGATGGGCTTGGGCGGCGTGGCGGTTGTGGCCCTGCTGGCGCTGGGCGGCTGCGGCAAGAAGGCCGGTGAGATGACCAGCGTCGCCAGCGTCAAGCCGGCGCCGGCCGCGCCCATGACCCCGCCGTCGCGCAAGCCGGGGCTGTGGGAGATGAAGATCTCCACGGCCGGCATGAACCAGACGATGAAGCAGTGCCTCGACGAGAGCGTCGAGCAGAAGATGAAGTGGTGGGGCAGTCAGGCGCAGCGGTCCGGCAAGTCCGACTGCGAGCAGCAGACCATCACCCCGCACGCGGGCGGCGGCTGGGACTTCCACGCAGTCTGCAAGATGGGCGAGAGCGGGACGGTGACCTCGGACGGCTCGGCCACCGGCGACTTTTCCTCGCACTACAAGGTGGAGGTGAACTCGGTGACCAGCGGCTCGCCGATGGCCCAGGCCAACGGGTCCCACAAGACCACGATCGAGGCGGCCTGGACCGGTCCCTGCCCGGCCGACATGAAGGCCGGCGACATGGAGATGCCGGGCGGCATGCGGATCAATACGATGGACGCCATGTCCGGCAAGCCCGGCGGCGCGGCCGGTCCCGGCGGCATGGACATGGCCAAGCTGCGCGCCCAGGCGATGAGCGGCCACATGGACCCCGCCGAGATGGCCAAGCTCCGGGCCCAGGCCAAGGCGATGGCGGCGGCGGCCAAGCAGCAGCCGTAACCCCCGCCGTGTTCCGGCTCAGTCGCGTAGCGGGCAGGTGATGGCGCGGACGTGCGATTTCGTGGTCGTGGGCCTGGGCGCCATGGGGTGCGCGGCGCTGGCCCAGCTCGCCGGGCGCGGGCGTGTGGTCGGGCTTGAGCGGGCGGGCTCGGGCCACCGGGGCGGCTCCAGCCACGGCGAGAGCCGGATCCTGCGGCTGTCGAACTTCGAGAGCCCGTCCTATGGGCCGCTGGTCCGCCGCGCGGTGGAATACTGGGAAGCCATGGAGCGGGTCCCGGAGGAGATCTTCCGTAAGGTCGGTGTGCTGGAGGCCGGACCCGCGGGCGGGACCCTGATGACCGGCACCCGGGCGGCGGCCGAGGCCGGCGGGTTTTCCAGCGAGGCGATGAGCGCGCGCGAGGCCGGGCTACGCTGGCCGGCGCTGTCGCTGCCGGGCGACTGGGAGGTCAGGTTCCAGGACGGCGGGGGATATCTGCGCGCCGACATCGCGCTCACCCGCCTGCGCGAAATCGCGGTGGCCACCGGCCGGGCGGAGATCCTCGAGGCCGGCGCGTCCGAGATCCGCGAGGCCGACGGGGCGGTGAGCGTGGTCACCGACGACGGCGACGTGATTTCGGCGGGCGCGGTGGTGGTGACGACGGGGCCGTGGATCGACGGCCTGATCCCGGCGCTGCGCGGCAAGCTCACCCGCTCGCGCCAGGTGGTGGGCTGGTTCGCGGCCGCCCGACCGCAGACCGTGGCGCCCGGCGCCCTGCCGGTGTTCTGCTTCGATCATGCCGACGGGTTCCTCTACGGCTTCCCGGACCTCATGGGCCTGGGCGTCAAGGCGGCGTTCCACGACCTGGGCGAGACCCTGGCCCGGCCGGAGGATGCGGCGCCGCCGCTGCCCTCGGAGGTGGAGCGCATCCGCGTGCTGCTGACCCGGCTGCTCGGCCAGATGACCACCGAGCCCAATGTGGCGCGGACCTGCCTCTATACGAGCGCGCGGGACCAGGAGTTCATCATCGACCGCGACCCGGCCCGCGGATGCGTGGTCTTCGCCTCGGCCTGCGCCGGCCACGGCTTCAAGTTCGCGCCGGCCATCGGCGAGATCCTGGCCGACCTGGCCTGTGGCGCGCGGGGCGGCGAGGGCCCGTTCCGGCTGGCGAGGCCGGGGCTGGACTGACCTTCAACTCCGCTCGTTCCCGCGAAGGCGGGGACCCATGCGCCGCAGGCCTGAAGGACAATTGTTCCTATTATGTTCTCGTGGTAGCTTTCGAACTCGGCTTGGGTCCCCGCCTTCGCGGGGATGAGCGGATTCCCGCCTTCGCGGGAACGAGCGGAAAGAGGGGGTGGATTCCCGCCTTCGCGGGAACGAGCGGTTTGGGGGGGTTGGGTCGGCCCAGTCCGACCTAGGCCAGCTCCACCGCCATGGCCGTGGCTTCGCCGCCGCCGATGCAGAGGGAGGCTATGCCCTTCTTGCCGCCGCGGGCTTCGAGGGCCGACAGCAGGGTGGCCAGGATGCGGGCTCCGGAGGCCCCGATGGGGTGGCCCAGCGCGCAGGCGCCGCCGTTGACGTTGAGCTTCGCCCGGTCGATCCCCAGGTCGCGCTCGGCGATCATGGCGACCACGGCGAAGGCCTCGTTGACCTCGAAGAGATCGACGTCGGCGACGCTCCAGCCGGCGCGCTTCAGGCACTTCTGGATGGCCGGCACCGGCGCGGTGGTGAAGAGGCCGGGCTCGTGGGCATGGGCGGCATGTCCCGCGACCCTCGCCACGATGGTCATGCCGAGCCTGCGGGCGACGCTTTCGCGGGTCATCACCAGGGCCGCGGCGCCGTCGCTGATCGAAGACGCGTTGGCCGCGGTGATCGTCCCGTCTTTCGAGAAAGCCGGCTTCAGGGTGGGGATCTTGGCCGGGTCGGCCTTGGCGGGCTGCTCGTCGGTGTCGATGAGGATGGCGCCCTTGCGGGTGACCACCTCGAAGGGGGTGATCTCGCGGGCGAAGGCGCCGCTTTCGCTGGCGGCCTTGGCGCGGGTGAGCGAGCGAATCGCGAACTCGTCCATCGCCTCGCGGGTGAACTGGTAGGTCTTGGCGGTCTCCTCGGCGAAGGAGCCCATCAGCCGGCCGGGCTCATAGGCGTCCTCCAGGCCGTCCAGATACATGCTGTCGTAGGAGGTGTCGTGGCCGATGCGGGCGCCGGCGCGGTGCTTGGTCAAGAGGTAGGGGGCGTTGGACATGCTCTCCATGCCGCCCGCGACGATGACGTCGACGGAGCCGGCGGCCAGAGCGTCGTGCGCCATGATCGCGGCCTGCATGCCCGAGCCGCACATCTTGTTGACGGTGGTGGCCTCCACGGACTTGGGCAGGCCCGCCCCCATCGCCGCCTGGCGGGCCGGCGCCTGGCCGAGGCCTGCGGGGAGCACACAGCCCATGACGATCTGCTGAACCGCGTCGGGAGAGGCGCCCGAGCGCTCCACGGCGGCGCGGACGGCGGCGGCCCCGAGCTCGGTGGCCTTGACGGGCGCGAAGACACCCTGGAAGCCGCCCATGGGCGTGCGGGCGTAGCTGGCGATGACGACGGGGTCGGAGGTCTGGGTCATGGGGCTCATATAGCGTCCCCTCCCCGTTATGGGGAGGGTGGCGAGGCGAAGCCGAGACGGGTGGGGAAGCGTGGGCCAGAATGCTAAGTCAGAGTTTGACCTCGACTCCCCCACCCTGGCCGCTGCCCGGCCTGTCCCTCCCCATTAGGGGAGGGCAGCCCTGACCGTGCCCGCGATGAAGCCGCCGCCGAGGACGCGGGTGGGCGCTTCGGGGGCGTAGAGGACGCAGGCCTGGCCCGGCGCGACGCCTTCCTCGGGCGCGTCGAAGACGACGGCGGGCTGGCCGTCGATCACCGCCAGGCGGCCGGGGGCAGGCTCGCGGGTGGAGCGAACGCGGGCCAGGACCGGGCGGGCGGCCGCGCAGGCGGCCTCGATGGACGCGCCGTCGCCCAGCCAGTTCACTTCCTTCAGGGTGCAGGCGTGGGTCAGCAGGGCCTCGCGCGGGCCGACGATGACCTGACGGCTGTCCGCGTCAATGCGGACCACGAACAAGGGATCGCCGACGGCGACGTTGAGCCCGCGGCGCTGGCCGATGGTGTAGCGCGTGACACCCTCGTGGCGGCCCAGCGTGCGGCCGTCCATGTGGACGATGTCGCCAGGCTCGGCGCCGTGGGGGCGCAGGCGGTCGATGACCGTGGTGTAGCGGCCTTCGGGGACGAAGCAGATGTCCTGGCTGTCCGGCTTGTCGGCCACGGCGAGGCCGAGCTCGGCGGCGGCGGCGCGCACGGCGGGCTTGGGCAGGCCGCCCAGCGGGAAGCGCAGGTAGGCCAGCTGTTCGGCGGTGGTCGCGAACAGGAAGTAGGACTGGTCGCGGGCGGAATCCGCCGCCCGGTGCAGCTCGGGCCCGGCCGCGCCCACGCCGCGGCGGACATAGTGCCCCGTCGCCATGGCTTCGGCGCCCAGGTCGCGGGCGACGTCCAGCAGGTCGCGGAACTTCACCGTCTGATTGCAGCGGATGCAGGGGACCGGCGTCTCGCCGCGCAGATAGGCGTCGGCGAACTCCTCGATCACCTGGTCCTTGAAGCGGCTTTCGTAGTCGAGGACGTAGTGCGGGATCGACAGGCTCGCCGCGGCGGTGCGCGCGTCGTGGATATCCTGGCCCGCGCAGCAGGCGCCCTTCTTCTGGATCGCCGCGCCATGGTCATAGAGCTGGAGGGTGACGCCGACGACGTCGTAGCCGGCCTTGGCGAGCAGGGCCGCGGTCACGGTGGAGTCCACCCCGCCCGACATGGCCGCCACGATCCGGGCGCCGGCGGGCAGGCGCACGGCTTCGCGCGCGGCGGCGATCAGGCCGTCGGACAGGCGGTCGGGAATGAGAACGGGCGCGTTCATGGCCGCCATATAGCCATCCCTCCCCTTCATGGGGAGGGTGGATCGCGCCGACGGGCGCGAGACGGGTGGGGAAGTGTGGGCCGGAACGCGGAGTCAGCGCTTGGGCGCGACTCCCCCACCCTGACGGCTTCGCCGTCTGTCCCACCCCATCAGGGGAGGGACGGCTAGGCGACCGGCAGGAGGTTGATGAGCGAGGAGTTCTGCAGGGCCTGCAGCACCTT
>PLEH01000156.1 GCA_003136395.1 Phenylobacterium sp. | reverse complement strand
TCGAACTGGCTGTAGACGCCGGCCTGGGCCTTCTCCAGGCGCCGTTCGCAGAGGTCGGAGCCGAAGACCTCCAGGGTCAGCCCGGCCGGCGCGGCTTCTTCGAGCGCCATGGCCAAGGAATAGACTTCCTGCCCGGTCCCGCAGCCGGCCGCCCAAAGACGCAGCGGGCCGCCCTCGCGGCGGCGCGCCAGGTCGGGCAACACTTGGCCCACGATGTATTCGAACACCCCGGGCTCGCGGAAGAAGGCGGTCTCGGCGGGCGACATGGCCTCCACCGCCGCCCAGATAAGCCGGTCCTCGTCGCGGTCGCGGACCGCGCTGATGAATTCGTGCACGGAGCCGAAACCTTCGCGCCGCGCGACCGGGCCGAGGCGGTTTTCCAGGAGGTAGGTCTTCTCGGGATCGACCTTCAGGCCCGCGCGCTCGCCGCAGAGGCGCGCGACCAGTTCGCGGTCCTGCGGGGTCAAAGGAGGCCTGCCAGCGCCAGCTTCGAGGCGACGATATCGCCGTCGAAGGGCTTCATGATGTACTCGTTGGCGCCGTGGTCCAGCGCCTCTCGGATGCGGTCGAGGTCGTTCTCCACCGAGCAGAACACCACCCGCGGCGCCTCGCCGCCGGGCTCGCGGCGCAGCTGACGCAGGAACTCCAGCCCGTTCATCACCGGCATGTTCCAGTCGAGCAGGACGACGTCGGGCAGGGTGGTGCGGACCCAGGCCAGCGCCTCGACGCCGTCGCCAGCCTCGGCGACCTCGAAGCCGAGGTCCTCAAGGATTCTACGCGCAACCTTACGCACGACCCGGCTGTCGTCGACAACCAGGCACAGCTTCACGTCCGCGGCTTCCTTACCCATGCCCCGGTTGTCGCGCCGCGATGGTTAAGGACCCGTGGAGGCGGGGCTTTCTTGCGCGGGTGCGGAGCCACGATACAGTCGCAGACGATGACGCGCAGAATGCAGAAGGGCGGCATGGCGGATCTGGCACGCGCGATGGCAGGTCTGTGGAGCGCGGCGCTGCTCGTCCTCGGCGCCTCGGCCACCCTGGCCGCGCCGACTCCCACGGCGAAGGACCCCCCGGCGCCGAGCGTCAGCGGCGTCACCGTGACCGCGCCGCAGAAGCCGGACCCGCTGGTCGACCGTACGAGCGAGTTCGTGCGCCAGCGGCTGCCCACCAGCCGCTTCGAGCAGTACGCGCGCTTCCGCGACCCGATCTGCATCAAGGTGATCGGCCTGCCGGACCAGTTCGACGCCTTCATCGCCAAACGAGTCGTCGAGGTGGCGCGGCGGGTGAACGCGCCGGTCGATTTGAAGGCCTCCTGCACGCCGAACGTCAATGTGATCTTCTCGCCTCGCCCTCAGGCGCTGCTCGACGACATCGCCAGGCGGCGCGACATCCTGTTCGGCTTTCACTTCCAGGCTGAGACAAAGACGCTGACCACCTTCAGCCGCCCGATCCAGGCCTGGTATGTCACGCGGATCGAGGACACCCTGGGCAACAAGATCCTGGAACTCAATGATCCGGCCCCCTGCATCACCTCCAGCCCGCTCGCGCCGCCGTGCGACGTCAAGGCGCCGGCCGTCATGGGCAAGGCCGGCAGCCGGCTCGGAAACGACATGAGTTCGGAGCTGGTCCACAGCCTGATCATCGCCGACGCCAACAAGGTGGCCGGCGAGAAGATCGACGCGGTCGCCGACTACATCGCGGTCCTGGCGCTCTCGCGCTGGCAGGGGCTGGAGCGCTGCAGCGGCCTGCCGACCATCCTCAACCTGATGGCCGACGGCTGCGAGGCGGAAGACCGGCCGGAGGCGGCGACGCCCGCCGACCTTGCCTTGCTGGAGGGGCTCTACAGCGCCAACGTCCGGGAATCCGGCTCCCAACAGCGGGCGACCATCGCCAGCGCCATCCGCAAGGCGGCCGCGCCGGAGGGGACACAGCACCGATGAGAACCGCCCTTCCCTTTGCCGCGCTGGCTTTCACGGCCTCCATTGGCGTCGCCGCCGCTTCGGCCAGGCAAACCGTGCCTGCGCCGGTCTCCAAGGCAGCCTCCGCCTCCGACCTCAGCGGGATCACCGTTACCGCGGAAAAACCGAAGCCGCTGATCAACCCAGCCTCGCAGTTCGTGCGCGAGCACCTGCCGCAGAGCCAGTCCGAGCAGTTTCCGCGGTTCCGCGACGCGGTCTGCGTGAAGGTCATCGGCCTGCCGCCGGAATTCGGCGCCTTCATCGCGAAGCGGGTCGCCGAAATGGCGGGAGAAGTGCGCGCGCCGGTGGCCAAGGACGCCGCCTGCGTCCCCAATGTGCACGTCGTCTTCACGACGAACCCGCAGGCGCTGATCGACGACATCGCCAAGCGCAAGGACATCCTGATCGGCTTCCACTACTTCTCGCAGAGCAAGAAGGTGACGGTGGTGAACCGACCGATACAGGCTTGGTACGTCACCCGCACCCGCGACACGACCGGCAACAGCTGGATAGAAGTCGCCAACCCCTGTCCGATCACCGCCGGCAACGGCCTGGCACCCTGCGCCGACCGACCCGTGGGCCGCGCCGGCAGCCGGCTGAGCAACGACATGAGCGCCGAGCTGGTCCACAGCCTGATCCTGGCCGACGCCAACAAGGTGGCCGGCGAGAAGATTGACGCCGTGGCCGACTACATCGCCGTCCTGGCTCTGGCCAAATGGCAGGGACTGGAGAAGTGTAACGCCATCCCGACTGTCCTGAACCTGATGGCCGAGGACTGCGCTGACCGGCCGCAGGCCGCGACGGACACCGACCTCGCCCTGCTGAGCGGGCTCTATGCTGTGGATCCGCGCGAACTTGGCTCCCTGCAACGGGCCTCCATCGCCGGGCGGATGGCGCAGGGGCTGCAACCGTCGGTCAAGTAGGGCGACTCGGCGCCGTAGAGGCTAGCCAAGGCGCAGTATGTGAATTACAAATGTAATTCATGAGCAGCCAGTCCCGCACGCCTGGACCCGACCCCAAGGGCATCGCCCTGCCCATCGCAATCTGGCTCGGCGGACGGCGACGGGGGCTCATCGGCCGGCTGCAGGCGGCGGGCGTGCTCCTGCTGCTGGGGGCGGTGGCGAGCATACCGCTGGCCGAGGGGATCGGGACCTGGCTTGGCCACCAGTCGCTGCGCAAGGAATGGGCGATCGCCGGGCCCGCTTGTCCGGAAGTTCCGCGGGTTTCGATCGCAGCCATGGGGGCGAAGCCGCCGCCGCCCTTCGTCTATCAGAACGTGGCCTTCGCCTATCAGATCGGCGACGTCTTCTGCGCCACCGTGCCGGAGGGCTATTTCACAAAGGCGACCTACCCGGTCTGCCAGTTCGACCATCCCTCGGCGATCGAGGTGAAGAGCCGCGGCCGCACGGTGATCTATGAGCTGGGCATAGGACACAAGGCCACGGTGACCGTGCGCGACGGCCGACCCTCCTGCGTCATGGGCGGACGGTTCTAGGCCTGGGAGGGCAGGGTAATCTTCTCCTCTTGATCGTCATCGCCCGGCTTGTCCGGGCGACCCATGATCTCCGTGATGACGGAAGGACCCTGCGGCGCCACCCGATCCTTATATTGCGGCACGGCGATCATGGGTGGCCCGGACAAGCCGGGCCATGACGTTACTCAATATATTCAACAGTATGTTGAACTCACAGCTAAGCGGGCAGGGTCGCGGCGAAACTCACCTTTTCTTCTCCCACCACGGCGGCGACCCTGCCGCCGGCGTCGGTGACGAAGAGGTGGACGTAGCGGGCCTGCACCCAGTGGCCGTGCAGCCCCTCGCCGGGGCCTTCGCCGCGCAGACCGGCCATGACCTCGGGGCGAAGGCGCGCGCGCGGGCCCGTGGCCTCGATGGCGATGGCGACGGCGCCGCCCTCCTCCACCGCGCGGACCACGGCGGTCCCGCCGGTGGGCAGCGCCGCGCCGGCCATCTGGGCGAGGTTCAGCAGGGTGCGGGCGGCAGGCTTGTTCACCCCCGGCGTCGCCACCTGCCAGTCGAGCTCGGCGCGCATGTGGCCGAACACGCCCTGGGCCAGCTTTTCCAGCTCGCGGGCGTCGAAGGTCTCGGCCGACGCCGAGGCGCCGAAGGCCACCCGGGTGAAAGCCAAGAGGTCCGCGAGCTTGCGCGCCGAGCCGGCGATCAGGCCCATGGCGTCCTCGCGCATGTCCTGGGCGGTGGGATCTTCCAGAAGGTCGAGGCCCGAGACGATGGCGCTCGCCGGGCTGATGAAGTCATGGCACATCCGCGCGGCCAGATAGGCGGCGAGTTCGGCGGGCTTGATAGGGGCGTCGATAGCTGGGGCGTCCGTCATGGAGGCGACCTTGCGATGATTTGATCCTTTGGAAAACCGCCGCGCGCCCATAAGACGACCCGCCTGAGCATTGAGGTGGGCCGAGCGTGAGCAGCAACGACATCGGGGCCGAACTGGCCGAGATCTGCGAAGCGGCGGCGGCGCTGATCCTGCCGCTCTGGCGCTCCGGCCTGGCCGTGACCCACAAGGCCGACGAGAGCCCGGTGACCGAGGCCGACCAACGGGGCGAAAAGCTGATCCTCGAACGCATCGCCGCGGCCTTTCCCGATATCCCGGTGATCTCCGAGGAGGACGCCAGCGAGTTCGGGACGCCGGACGCCATCGGCCCGCGTTTCTTCCTGGTCGACCCGCTGGACGGCACCAAGGCGTTCGTGCGTGGCGACCCGCACTTCACCGTCAACATCGGCCTGATCGAGCATGGCCGCCCGGTGGCAGGCGCGGTGACGGCTCCGCCGTCGGGGGAGAGCTGGTACACCCACGCCGGCCAGGCGCTGAAGCGCCTGAAGGGCGCCGCCGCGGGCCCGGTGCGCGTTCGGCCGTGGCCTGAGGGGGCGGCGCTGGCGCTGATCAGCCACACCATGAAGGTCGAGACCGCCGACAAGCTCGCGGCGGAATACGGCTTCCACCTGCGCGAGCCGATGGACAGCTCCATCAAGCTCTGCCGCATCGCCGAAGGGTCGGCGGACATCTATCCGCGCCACGGGCCGACCATGGAGTGGGACACCGCCGCCGGGCACGCGGTGCTGGAAGCGGCGGGCGGGCGGCTGACGACGCCGGAGGGCCAGCCCTTCGTCTACGGCAAGGCCCAGGAGGGCTTCCGCAACGGCTGGTTCGTGGCCCGCGGGGCCTGAGGCTGGGGGCCTAGGTCTTTTCGGGACGGTCGGCGGGGTCGGCGACGGGCGCGGAAACCGCCGTGGCCGGGGGCGCGGCCGGGGCGGCCTGAGGCGCCTCGCGGGCGAGGTTCACGGGCGCCGGATTGAGCGCCAGATAGCCGCCGAAGCCGGCGAAGAAGGCGATCGCCGCCAGGAGCAGGACGAGCCGCGCGAATTCGAAGGGATGGGCGTTGGCGGCGGGGTATTGCATCGGCGGGCTCCTCTCTGGAGTCTACGTACGGGGAACCCCGGCGGACGCGCTTGGTTGCCCTCGTCCGACACCTTCGCTCAGTTGCGTGAACGATTGCTGTACAGCCAAGCTTCAGGCTGACCCTCGACGGCGTCACCGCCCTGGCTAGGGCCGCGCTTCGACGGCGACGACATGCCCGTGCGCAGTGTCCGGGTGAAACTCCCCCATGAAGGCGTAGGTCCCGGGCTTGAGCGGACCGATGCTGAAGCTCACCTGCCCGTGGGGCGTCACCAGTTCCTCCACGCCCAGGTCGCGGCTGTCGAACTCGTCGGTCGCCCCATCCTGGTTCACCAGCAGGACCTGCACCTTCTGTCCGGCGGGCACGGTCAGGGTCGCGGGCGCGAAGCGGTGATCCCGCAGCACCAGGGTCTGCGGCGCCGGCTCGGGTCCCGCCACCGCGCCCTCCGCGCCCGGGGCCAGTCCCAGACCGGCCAGCAAGACGCACGCCGAAAACCGAAGCTGCATGGGTCCGTTCCTCCTCTGGGATCGCTGATCTATATGCAATTGACAATCATTCTAAATAAGACATGGACCGAGGCCACGCATTTGGAAAGGCCCGCTCTTGAAAATCGCCGCGCCCGCCGCCGCCGCAGCCGCCCTCTGCCTGTTCGCGGCCTGGCACGCCGCCGCGGAGCCTGGCCTGGGCTCCAAGGTCTACGACCCCTACGTCCGCAACGGCGTGAGCGAGGTCGAGGCGCGCACCGCGAGCCTGACGGGCGGCGCCTCCAACGGCGACACGACGTCCGTCGTCGAGATCGAGAAGGGTGTGAGCGACGCGCTCAGCCTCGCGCTCCTGGGCGAATTCGAGAAACACCCGGGCGAGCGCGCGAAACTCGACAGCCTAGGCCTGGAAGGCGTGGTCTACCTCGGCCGGGTCCCACGGCTCGGCATCGATACCGCCGTCTATGTCGAATACGAGCAGCGGCTCCACAACGAGAGCGGCGTGGGCGAAGCGAAGCTGCTGTTCGCCAGGCGCCTCGGCAGCTTCCAGGCGCTGCTCAACCTCATCGCCGAGCACCCGTTCACCAACCGTCCGGGTGAGAACCTGACCGCCTTCGGCTACGCGGCCTCAGGGACCTGGGAGGTCAGGCCGGGTCTGCAGGCCGGCGTCGAGGGGTTCGGCGACCTGGGGACCAGCCGGCGGCTCGGCGGACGCAACCCCCACTACATCGGCCCCACCGTACTTTGGGAAACCCGCCCGGACTGGATGCATGGCGGCGAGCTCGAGCTTCAGGCGGGCTATCTCTTCGCCGCCGGCGCGGCGCGCGGCTACACCGATGGCCAGGCGCGGCTCAACATCGAATTCGAGCGCCGCTTCTGACCGAGGACGGCGCCCGGAACGCACAGCCTGCGGATTCGACGCCGCGACGGATCGGCGCGATGCTGACAGGAACGGACGCGAAGGCGGAGACACGGCGATGGCCTACGACGCGAGCGACTACGAAACTATCACCCTGGAGCGCCGCGGCAACGTGGCGATCCTGACCCTCAACCGGCCCGACCGGCTGAACGCCATCAATCGCGCGATGATGGCCGACCTGCCCGCCGCGATCGCCGCCGTGAAGGCCGACGACGAGGTCCGCGTGCTGGTCGTGACCGGCGCGGGCAGGGGCTTCTGCGCCGGCGCCGACCTCATGGGCGCGGGGCCCGTCGCCACCGGTCAGCCACCCGTGCAGGTGAGCCAGGACGAGCGGCTGGACGAGATGGGCTGGGTCGGCCGCTGGGCGATGATGTGGGCGGGCCTCGACAAGCCGGTGATCGGCGCGATCAACGGCGTCGCCGCCGGCGCCGGCATGTCGACGGCTCTGGCCTGCGACGTGCGCATCGGCTCGGAGAACGCCCGCTTCAAGAGCGTCTTCATCGAGCGCTCGCTGTCGCCGGACTCCGGCCTCTCCTTCTTCCTGCCGCGCGTCGTCGGCTACGCCGCCGCCGCCGACCTCATCTTCACCTCTCGCGCAGTCGGCGCCGAGGAGGCCAGGAGCCTCGGCCTGCTGAACCGCCTTGTTCCGGCCGCCGAGCTTCTCGACGCCGCGTTAGCCTACGCCGAGGAGATGGCCCGCTGGCCGCCGATGGCGCTGCGCTCATCCAAGCGCGTCCTGCAGCACAACATCGAGGCCGGGCTGGAAGAGGCGCTGCGCTACGAGACCGCCGGCCTCGCCTACGCCCGCAAGGCCGCCGGCGACGTCAAGGAATCCCGCGACTCGTTCCTGGAAAAGCGCCCGGGCGTCTACACAGGAACCTGAAGATGTGTAGCCAAGGGGCTACACGGGGACCTGATATCCAGCCATAAGCGCGGCATTCTTTCCGGAGATTTTTCATGCCCCTCGACTCGGCCGCCGATCAGAAGACCTTTCGTTGGGATGACCCCCTGGACCTCGCCTCGCGGCTCTCGGAAGACGAGCGCATGGTCTGGACCTCGGCGCGCGCCTACGCCCGCGACAAGCTCCTGCCCCGGGTGGTCTCGGCCTATGCCGAGGAGCGCTTCGACCGCGAGATCATGACCGAGATGGGCGCNNCGCGAGATCGAGGCGATCGACAGCGGCTACCGCTCGGCCATGAGCGTGCAGTCCTCCCTGGTGATGTACCCGATCTACGCCTTCGGCTCAGAAGAGCAGCGGATGAAGTACCTGCCCGGCATGGCCAAGGGGGAGATCATCGGCTGCTTTGGCCTGACCGAGAGCGATGGCGGCTCGGACCCCGCGTCCATGCGCACCGTGGCGAAGAAAGTTGACGGCGGCTTCGTGCTGAACGGCGCCAAGATGTGGATCACGAATTCCCCGGTGAGCGACGTCTGCCTCGTCTGGGCCAAGCTCGACGGCGTAATCCGCGGCTTCCTGGTGGACCGAGGGTCAGAAGGCCTGACGACGCCGAAGATCATGAACAAGCTCTCGCTGCGGGCCTCGGTGACCGGCGAGATCGCGCTGAGCGACGTCTTCGTGCCTGAGGACATGATGCTGCCCAACGTCAGCGGCCTGCGCGGGCCGTTCTCGTGCCTGAACAAGGCGCGCTACGGCATCGCCTGGGGCGCCATGGGCGCGGCCGAGTTCTGCCTGCATGCCTCCAGGGAATACACCCAGACCCGCAAGGTGTTCGGCAAGCCGCTCGCCGCGCGCCAGCTGGTGCAGAAAAAGCTCGCCGACATGCAGACCGAGATCGCGCTGGGCTTCGAGGGTGCGCTGGCGCTGGGCCGGCTGATCGACGAAGGCGCCTGGGTTCCCGAGGCCATCAGCCTGATGAAGCGCAACAACTGCGGCAAGGCGCTCGCCATCGCGCGCGAAGCCCGCGACATCCACGGCGGCAACGGTATCTCCGGCGAGTACCATGTGATGCGCCACGCGGCGAACCTGGAAACGGTCAACACCTACGAGGGCGCGCACGACGTCCACGCGCTGATCCTGGGCCGCGCGATCACCGGCGAGAACGCGTTCTAGGGCGCGACGACAGGCCGCCTGGGCGACCAACGTTACGTTTACGTCTGGCGGTTATGGTCCCTCGCGATCTTTGGGGGATCAACGACCATGGCCGGAAAAAGCGCGTCAGGCGCGGCCAACAAGGCAGAGATGATCCGCTGGCTGTTCGAGAACAGCCGAGATCTCATGCAGGTCATCGGCGCCGATGGCCGCTTCAAGCTTGTGAACGGCGCGTGGAAGCCCCTGCTAGGCTGGGAAGAGCACGAGGTCGTGGGCGAACGCGCCCTGGAATTCTACCACCCCGAGGATATCGCCCAGGTCCGCGACGGCATCCGCAATCTGTCGCCCGGCGAGGTCGCCGAGAACTACATGCGGGTCCAGCGCAGCGACGGCGACTGGGGCTGGTTCGCCTCGCGCACCCAGAAGATGCCCGACGGCGAGCTGATCGTGACCATGCGCGACGCCACCGAGGAACGGGCCCGCGCGGCGGAGCTGGAGGAGACCCGCCGCACCCGCCGGCTGCTGAGCGAATCGGCCGGCATCGGCACCTGGACTTACGAACCGGAGAGCAACCACATCGAGTGGTCGCGGGACCTCCTGTCGCTGACCGGCTACACCGTCGATCAAATCAGCACCCCCGAGAAGTTCTACGCCATCCTGCACCCCAGCGACCGCAAGCTCACCCAGGACCTGATGGGCGCGGCCGTCTTCACCGGCCACGGCGCCACTCTGGAACATCGGATGAAGGTGGGCGGCCGCTGGACCTCCTGGCGCGCCACCTTCCGCACCGAACAGCGCCCCAGCGGCGTCTTCGCCCTGCGCGGCATTTCCGAGAACATCACCGAACTCGCCAAGGCCCGCGACGCCGCCCGGCGGGGCGAACTGAAGATGAAGAAGGCCCAGCGCGAGGCCCAGGCCAGCGCCCGGCGCCTGGCGGTGGCGCTCGAAGCCGCCGAGGCCGGGGTCTATGAGATCGACCATGTGGACAAGACCTTCTGGGCCTCGCCCGAGTTCGTGAAGATCACCGGCCAGATGGACGCCACCTATCAGGACGCCACCCAGCTGCGCTTCCCGGGCTTCCACCCCGACGACCTGGACTACGTGCGCGAGTCCTTCCGCTCGCTGCACACCGGCTCCGGCCAGTCCGGGGCCTTCGACGCCCGGATCATCCGCGCCGACGGCGAGACCCGCTGGATCCGCGTCTCGCACCATCTGAAGGTCGGGAAGAACGGTCGCTGGCTGAAGGCCGTGGGCCTGATCCAGGACTTCGACCTGCGCAAGCGCCAGGAGATCGCGCTGGTAGAGGCCCAGCAGGCGGCCGAGGCCGCGGGCGAGGCCAAGTCCACGTTCCTGGCCAATATGAGCCACGAGATCCGCACGCCGATGAACGGCGT
>PLEH01000186.1 GCA_003136395.1 Phenylobacterium sp. | reverse complement strand
GCAGTTCGAGGGTCTCCTCGACGCGGGGCGCGATGATGCCCTTGAGAAGGCTGCGCGGCGCGATAACCGGGCCCGCGCCCGGGTCATCGCCACGGGGGGGAGCCTCGATCATCTCGCGGTCCTCGTTGGCCGAGGCGATGGCCGAGCCGTGCAGGGTCTTGATCCGCTCGGCGCCGGCGATGGAGGTCGAAAGCCCGCGGGCGATGTCCTGGGTCACGTGCGCCCCGCCGACCGGCACGGTCTCCACATGGACCAGGGACCCGGCGGTGAACACCGCCGCGGAGGTCGAGCCGCCGCCCATGTCGATGCAGACGGCGCCCAGGTCCATTTCGTCTTCCTCCAGCGCGGCGAGCGCGGAGACGAAGGGCGCGGCGACCACCCCTTCGAACTGCAGGTGGGCCCGCTCGACGCAGGCGCCCAGGGTCTGGAAGACGGCTTCGGAGACGGAGACCACCAGGAGTTCGACCCCCAGCGTGCGGCCGAACATGGCGCGCGGATCGCGCACCCCCCCCTGCCCGTCCACCGCCCAGGCGATCGGCAGGATGTGGGCCGCGCGCCGGCCCGGCAGCTTGATCTGGGCCAGCGCATGGCTGATCGCGCGCACCAGGTCGTTGTCGGAGATGGGTCTCGCGCCAATGGAGACGCGTCCGGCCACCCGGTGCGAGGTCAGCTGGCCGCCGGCGGTGGAGACGACGACGGACTGGACGTTGACCCCGGCCACGTTTTCGGCCCGCTCGACGGCCTGGGCGATGGCTTCGGACGCCTCGTCGAGGTTGACGATGGAGCCGCCGCGGATGCCGCGCGACTGGACGTAGCCGACGCCGGCGGTGGTGAGCGTGCGGTCGCCCTTGCGCACCCCGTCGGGCTTCATGATGAAACAGGCGACCTTCGAGGCCCCGAGATCGACAGCGGCCACGACCGGCGTGCGCACGAGCGCGGCCTTCAACCCGTCCTTGGACTTCGTGGCCTCCGGCTTGCGGCCTTCGGGCCGGTGGCTTTCCATCTGCGCCTCGGCGCGCCTCGCCAACGTCAACATCTACTGGTGTTCCATCTGCATCAGAGGCCCGCCGCGGTCGGCGAAACGATTGGGGGTTGGTTCTGGCGGGGGCGCACGGCGACCACGTCGGGATTCCTGAGGTCGATGCGGTCGAAGCCGAGTTCGAGGATGCGCGAGCGTTGGTCCAGGCGTTCGAGCTGCATGAGCGCGTTCTCGACGCCATCGGCCGGCAGCTGGATCAGCGAGCCGTCCTTCATGCGCACGTCCCAGCGGCGGTCGTCGACGCGGACCAGGGCGTCCATCTGGCCCATCAGCCGGGGGCGCTGGGCGATCACCGGCAGGATCTCCGGCGCGTGGCTGGCGCCGCCCTCGCCCACCACCAGCGGCAGGGTCGCAAAGCGCGCCGGATCGGCTTCAGGGATCACCTGCCCATGGTCGTCGATCACCGACTGCCGGCCGGCGTGCTGCCAGACGGCCATCTGCCGGCGCTCGACCACGGCCACCACCAGGGTGTCGGGGAGCAGGCGCACGACGCGCGCCTCCTTGACCCAGCCGACCGCCTCGACGCGCTTCCTCAGCCGATCGAGGTCCAGGCCCAGCAGGGGCTGGTTCTTGTAGATCTGGGCGGCCTTGACGATGTCGGCGGCGGCCAGGGTCGAGGCGCCCTGCACCTCGATGGTGCGCAGGCGAAAGCCCGCGTCTCCGAACCGGCCGTCGATCCCGGTCCCGATCGCGGCGATCAGCCTCTGGCCGCGATGGCCGGTGGCCAGGGTCACGCCGAGGGCCAGAGCCAGGACGGTCACGGCACCGATCAGCGCCCATCTGGGGGAGAGGCCGGGGGGCTCTCGCGCCGGCGCTGCCGCGCGGCGCACCGCCTTGGGGGGCGCCTTAGCGGGGGATTTCGCCCTTACTCGCGAGCCTCCCCGCACCGCCGCCGGCATACGCGTCCTCCGTGATCCAAAGCACCAAACGGTCGAAATCCACGCCCTGCAGCGCCGCCTGCTCTGGGATGAGCGAAGTGGGCGTCATGCCGGGCTGGGTGTTGACCTCAAGGAGGACCAGAACGTCGTTAATATCGTCATAACGGAGATCGGAGCGGGTAACCCCTCGGCAACCCAGGGCGGCATGCGCCATCTCGCTCATTCTCAGAGCTTTTTCAAAGGCATGATCCGGGATTTCGGCCGGAACCACGTGCACAGAACCGCCCTCGGCGTACTTGGCCTCATAGTCATAAAAGCCGGTGCGCGGGAATATGTCGGTGACGCTCATGGCCTTGCCGCCCATGACGCCCACCGCCAGCTCCCTGCCGCGGATGTAGGGCTCGATCATCACCTCCTCGCCAAAGGTCCAGGACGGGGCGACGATTTCCTGCGGCGGACGGTTGGCCCCTTCGAAGACCAGGAACACGCCGACCGAGGATCCCTCGGCGTTCGGCTTGACCACATAGGGCGGGGCCATGACGTGGTCGGCCGCCGCCTCGAAGCGGTTGAAGAGGCCGCCGCCCGGCACCGTCACCCCGGCCGCCGCCAGCACCGCCTTGGCCTTGGCCTTGTCCATGGCGAGCGCCGAGGCCAGCACCCCGGAATGGGTGTAACGCAGGCCCAGGGTCTGCAGGACGCCCTGCACGCAGCCGTCCTCGCCCCACTCGCCGTGCAGCGCGTTGAAGCAGACGTCGGGCTTGAGCCTGGTCAGCACCTGGGCCACGTCGCGGCCGGCGTCGACGCGGCTTACCCGCGCGCCCAGCCGTTCCAGGGCGTCGGCGCACTCGCGGCCCGAGACCAGGCTCACCTCCCGCTCCGAGGAGAGGCCGCCCATCAGGACGGCGACGTGCTGGCCGGAGAGGGAGCGATGTGCGGAAATGGGCGCGGCCATGGGAGGACTCAACAAAGCGCTTAGCAGGTCGCTAAAGGCGGTGACTGAGCCGGCGGGTCGGGTCAAGGCCCAGCGCGAGAGGCTGTCGTGTCCAACCGCGGATTCGCGTCAGAGGGGAGTCCTCTTGCGCCATCCATGGTGTGGTGAACAACTGCTCAATGGAAGTCATGCGGCACGAGGTCGCGGGCTATAAACGTGGGGTTGGATCAACATGCGTAAGCTACTCTTGGGGGCTGCGGCATGCGCCGCGCTTCTCGCCGCCGGGGCCGCCAATGCGTCGGTCACAGTCGAAATCTTCACCGACCAAGTCGGCGCCGCGAACAACGCCACTCTGGCTCAGGCCGGGGCCCTGGGCGCGCCCCAGGCGACAGTCAGCGTCGACGGTATCAACTTCACCAACGCGCCCGGCGACAACAGCGACATCTCGACGATCGGCGACTTCCTTAACAATCCGGCGGGCCTGGCCTCGGGCGTCGCCAACCACACCCTGGACAACACCTATCTGTTCATCACCGGCTCGGCCTTCCTGAATGCGGGCGACAACGCCTTCGCCGTTTCGCATGACGACGGGCTGCAACTGAGCTTCGACGGCGGCATCGGTCTGGTGGTCGATCAACCCGGCCCGCACAGCCCGATACTGACGCCGTTCAACGTGCACGCGCCCAGTGCCGGCACTTACAATTTCCAGCTGTCCTACGGCGAATGCTGCGGCGGTCCGGCTGAATTGATCCTCGACCTGAACAACGCGCCGGTTGGCGGGATTCCTGAACCCGCCACCTGGGGCCTGATGTTGGTCGGCTTCGGCGGCCTCGGCGCTATGTTGCGCCGCCGCCGGTCCGTCGCACTGACAGCCTAGCCTACAAGACGCCGAACCGGCAGGTTCGCGCCAACAAGCACCGAATTGGCCTCGTCGCCCTCAGCGGGCGGCGGGGCTTTTTCTATACTCCACGCCCGATCCGCTTGATCTCCCAGTCGAGTTCCACGCCCGACCGCGCCTTCACGTCGGCCCGGACCGCCTCACCCAGGCCCTCCAGGTCCGCCGCCGTGGCCTCGCCGGTGTTGATCAGGAAATTGGCGTGGAGCGGTGAGAACATGGCGCCGCCAAACGGCTTTCCGCGCCAGCCGGCCTCATCGACCAGCTTCCAGGCGGAGTGGCCTGGGGGGTTCTTGAAGGTCGAGCCGCCGGTCTTCTCGCGGATCGGCTGGGTCTGCTCACGCCGCGCGGTGATCTCGGCCATGCGCGCGGCGACCGCGGCGGGGTCGTCCGGCCGGCCCTGGAAGACGGCCTGGATCCAGATGATGTCGGCCGGCGCCTGGCTGTGGCGGTAGCTGTAGCCAAAATCCTCGACCGCCAAGGTCCGCGTTTCGCCGGTGCGGTCGTAGCCCCAGGCCGAGACCAGCACCTCGCGGGTCTCGATCCCATAGCAGCCGGCGTTCATGGTGAGCGCCCCGCCGATGGTCCCGGGAATGCCGGCGTAGAACTCCAACCCCGCGATCCCGGCCTTGGCCGCCGCCCGCGCCACCGCCGCGTCCAGGGCTCCGGCGCCGCAGACGATCCGGTGGGCCTCGGCGTCTGTCTGGATGCCGGCGAATTCCCGGCCGGCGAGCCGGATGACGACGCCGGGAATGCCGCCATCGCGCACGATGACGTTGGAGCCCACGCCCAGGACGGTGACGGGAACTTCCAGCGGCAAGTTCCGAAGGAAATCCGCCAGGTCCGCGTGATCCGCCGGCAGGAACAGCACCTCGGCCGGGCCGCCGACCCTGAGCCAAGTGAAAGGCGCGAGCGGCTCGTCGAACAGCAGCTTTCCGCGGACCTCCGGAAGATGGTCCTTCCAGCTCATTCGGCGGCGAGGGCGGTGAGTTCGCCCGGGAGCGCGTAGGCCCAGCTGGTGATGTCGCCGGCGCCCAGCAGCACGACAACGTCGCCGGGTCGCGCCTCCTCGCACACGATCCCGGCGAGGTCCGCGGGTCCGCCCAGCGGCAGCACGCGGCGGTGACCGTAGCGTCGCAGACCCTCGACCAGGGCGTCGCGGTCGATGCCCGGCAGGGGCGCTTCGCCCGCCGCATAGACGTCGGCCACGATCACCACGTCGGCGTCGTTGAAGCAGCTGCAGAATTCCTCGAACAGGTCGGACAGGCGCGAGTAGCGGTGAGGCTGAACGACCGCGATGACCCTGCCTTCAGTGACAGCACGCGCGGCCTTCAGCACCGAGGCGATCTCCACCGGGTGGTGGCCATAATCGTCGATGATCCGCACCCCGCCGGGAACCCCGGTGGTGGTGAAACGCCGCCGCACCCCGCTGAAGTCCGCCAGACCTCTTCGGATATCCTCGGCGCTGACACCCAGCTCGCGGGCGACCGCGATGGCGGCCAGGGCGTTCATCGCATTGTGGTGGCCGGCCATGGGCAAGCGCAGGTCGTCATAGCGGATCGCTTCTCCATCGTGAGGATGGATCACCACGTCGAAGCGGCAGCCGTCCGGACCCATGGTCAGGTTCTCGGCCCGCACCTCGGCCTGCGGATTGACGCCATAGGTGACCAGGCGCCGGTTCTCCACCCGGGCGGCCATGGCCTGAACCTCCGGATGGTCGGTGCAGACCGCGGCGAACCCATAGAACGGGATGTTTTCGACAAAATCGCGGAAGGCCTTTTTGACGGCGTCGAACTCGCCGTAGTGGTCCAGGTGCTCCGGGTCGATATTGGTGACGATGGCCACGGTGGACTTGAGCTTCAGGAAAGTGCCGTCGCTCTCGTCAGCCTCGACGACGATCCAGTCGCCCGCGCCCACCTTCGCGTTGGTGCCGTAGGCGTTGATGATCCCGCCGTTGACGACCGTGGGGTCGAGCCCGCCGGCATCCAGCAGGCAGGCGACCATAGAGGTCGTCGTGGTCTTGCCGTGGGTGCCGCCCACCGCCACCGAGAACTGCAGGCGCATGAGCTCGGCCAGCATCTCGGCGCGGCGGACCAGCGGCAGGCGCCGCTCGCGGCCGGCCGCCATCTCCGGATTGTCGGCCTTGACCGCCGTCGAATAGACCACCGCCGAGGCCCCATCCACATGGCTCGCGTCATGGCCGATGAAAACCTTGGCGCCCAGCTTCTGCAGCCGCTCGGTGTTGGCGGACGCCTTGGCGTCGGAGCCCTGCACCGCATAGCCGATCCTCAGCATGATCTCGGCGATGCCGCTCATGCCG
>PLEH01000109.1 GCA_003136395.1 Phenylobacterium sp. | reverse complement strand
TCGATGAACTGCACCGGATCGGACCCGTCGCCCGGCGCCAGCACCTCCCCGCCCTTCGCCAGGCGCACCGGCCAGTAGGTGAAGCGGTCGGTCTCGTCGCCGGGGCCGACAATCAGACCCGGCCGGATGACCGTGGTGGCCGCCGCCCCGAACTGCCGCGCGGCCTCGGCCTCGCTGACCGCCTTCAGCTGCCCGTAGAGCGCCACATTGGCCGCCAGCGTCCTGGCGGTCTCGGCCATGGGGTCGGCGCCCTTGTAGGCCGCGAGCGCGGCGGTCTCGTCGGCCGGCTTGTCGTTGGCGGCATAGACCGAGATGGTCGAGATGAAGACGTAGTGCTTGATCCTGCCCTTCAGCACCTTGCCGGCGTCGCGCACCCAGAACGGCAGGGTCGTGGGATTGTCGATGCAGACGTCCCACTCGCGGCCCTCCAGCGCCTTCAGGTCGCCGGTGTTGCGGTCGCCGAGCAGCTCTTCCACGTGGCCCGGCCACTCCTGGGGCTGCNNACCTGATGCGGCCCGATGAAGCCGGTGCCGCCGAGGATCAGGATGCGCAGCTTCTTCGCCGGCCTGGCGGCGCGCGCCGAGGCCGTCGCCAGCACGAGGCCGGACGCAGCGGCCGCCAGCCTGAGGTAGTCCCGACGGGTGCTTGGCATTGTCGTCCCTCCCCCTATCCCGTGTTCCGGAGGCCCGCGGCCACGCCGTTGATGGTCAGGTGGATGCCTTCCTTCACGGCCTCGTCGGTGTCGCCCCGGCGCCGTCGGCGGATCAGCTCGATCTGCAGGTGATTGAGCGGATCGATATAGGGCAAGCGGCCGCGGATCGCGGCGGCCAGGTCCGGGTCCTTGTCGAGCAGGACGGACTGGCCGGTGATCGCCAGCAGCGCCTCATTGGTCCGTTCCCATTCGGCCTTGATCTGGCCGAAGACGCTGTCGGCGAGCGCGCGGTCCTCCACCAGGCCGGCGTAGCGCCCGGCGATGGCGATGTCGGCCTTGGCCAGCACCATCTCCATATTGGCCAGCGCCGAGGAGAAGAACGGCCAGCTGTCATGCAGGTCCTTCAGCGCCGCCAGCTCCACCCCGCCGTCGCGGATGGCAGAGCCGAAGCCGTACCAGCCCGGCAGCATGGCGCGGCTCTGGGCCCAGGAGAACACCCATGGGATGGCCCGCAGGCCGCCGATGCTGCGGGTCGCCTGGCGCGAGGTCGGGCGGCTGCCGATGTTGAGGTCGGCGATCTCGCTGATCGGGGTGGCGCCATAGAAGTAGTCGACGAAGCCCGGCGTCTCGTAGACCAGCGCGCGGTAGGCGGACATGGCCGCCTGGGCGAGCCTGTCCATCTTCGCCGTCCGGCCCGCCGGCAGCTGCTCGACGGCCGCGGCGCTGCGCAGCGAGGCCAGCACGACGCCGGCCGTGATGGTCTCCAGGCTTTGCCGGGCCAGCTCGGGGTCGGCGTATTTGTTGGCCACCACCTCGCCCTGCTCGGTGATGCGGATGCGGCCGTTCACGGTGCCCGAGGGCTGCGCCAGGATGGCGTCGTAGGTCGAGCCGCCGCCCCGGCCGACCGCCCCGCCGCGGCCGTGGAACAGCTGCAGCCGCAGCCCCTCGTCCCTGGCCACCGAGGCCAGTTCGCGGGAGGTCTTGTAGAGCTCCCAGGTCGAGGTCAGGTAGCTGCCGTCCTTGTTGGAGTCCGAATAGCCGATCATCACCTCCTGGATGCCGATCGGTTCGACCAGCTTGCGGATCAGCGGCAGGGCGAGATAGGCCTTCAGCGTTTCCGGCGCCGCGCGCAGGTCGCCGATGGTCTCGAACAGCGGCTCGGGGAAGATCTGGGTCCGCGGAGCCTCGCCGGGGGTGATCAGGCCCACCTCCTTCAGCAGCAGGTAGACTTCCAGCAGGTCGGAGACCGAGGTGGTGTTCGAAACGATATAGGCCCGGATGGCGTCGCGGCCGTAGAGCCGCTTCACGTCGGCGGCGGTGTGCAGGATATCGAACTCCCGCGTCGTCTCCTCGCTGTAGGTCTCGTAGGGCGAGTGCAGCAGGCGGCCGTGGCCGAGCTCCCCCACCAGCAGCGCGATACGCGCCGGCTCGTCGAGGGCTGCGTAGTCGGCGCAGACGCCGGCGGTCCTGAGCAGCTCGGCGGTGGTCCGTTCGTGGACCGCGGAGTTCTGGCGCATGTCCAGACGCGCCAGGTGGAAGCCGAAGGTGTCCACCTGGCGGATCAGGTTCGGCAGGTCGCCATAGGCGAACGCCGGCCCATGCTCGGCGATCAGGCTGTGGAGCACCGTCTCAAGGTCCGCCTTCAGCTCATCGGGGCTCTCGTAGGGGGGCGCGGCCATCGCAGCCGCGCGCATCGGCGGCTCGCCGGTGAGCGCCGGATAGGTGGCGGCCAGGCGCGCGTAGACCCCGGTCAGCGCCTGGCGATAGGGCTCGTCGGCGCGTTGAAGGGAAGTGTCGTGGGCTGCATCGGCGAGCGCCTGCAGTTCCGGCGTTACGGCCGCCAGCCGGGCCGAGACGGAGAGCTCCGCGCCCAGGGCATGAATCTGGTCGAGATAGACCCGAAGCGCCGCGCGCGACTGCCAGCGCATGGCCTCGCGCATGACGTCGGCGGTGACGAAGGGGTTGCCGTCGCGATCGCCGCCGACCCAGGAGCCGACCCGCAGGAAACTGGTCAGGTCCTTGGGCTCGCCCAGCACCTCCAGCCAGTGGGCGTAGAGCCGCGGAAGCTCCGGCAGGAAGCTGCGCTCGAAATAGGAGACGGCGTTCTCGATCTCGTCCTTCACCCCGGGTTTCACGGGGCGCAGCTGCCGGGTGCGCCAGAAGATCGAGACCTGGCGGACCAGGCGCAATTCGATGATCCGCCGCTCGGCGTCTGTGCGGGCGTGGTCGTAGGCGTCGAGGTCGTCGGAGATGGCCCCCACGCGGTCGAGCACGCTCTTGCGGCGCACCTCGCTGGGATGGGCGGTGATCACCGGCGCGATCAGGGCGTGGCGCAGGAGCTCCACCACCGCGTCGGCGCCGACGCCGTCCGCCGCCAGACTTCGCAGGGCGCCGGCCAGGGTGTCGCTGCGCGCGTCGCCCGCCCGCCCGCGGCGGCGCTGGATCTCGTCCTCGGCGATGTTGGTGATCTGCAGGAAGCAGGCGAAGGAGTGGGCGAAACGCACGGTGTCGGGAACGCTGAGGCCGCCCAGGCGCTCGGCCATCAGCTTGGCGGCCTTCGGCGTCCCCTCGCGGTGGAAGGCGACGGAGGCGCGGCGGATCTCCTCGATCTGGTCGAACACGGCCTGGCCGTCCTCGGCGCGGATCACATCGCCCAGCACCCGGCCCAGGAACCGGATGGTGGTTCGAAGCTGGTCGGGCATCGAAGTGGCCATGCCCGTGAGGAAAAGCCACAGCAAGCGCCGCGCGTCATCTGGTTTCCATCAGGAACCGTGTTAGTCGTCGTTGGCGTAAAGGAAGCCCATGTCTCCCGAACAGGCGCTCGCCCGCATCAAGAGCTACGACGGCCGGCTGAAGGCCTTCGTGGCCGTGTTCGACCCGGCGCTGGGCGACGGCGACGGCCCGACCTTCGCGATCAAAGACCTCTTCGACGTCAAGGGCGTCCCCACCGGCGGCGGAGCCAAGGTTCCGCTGGCCGAAAGCCCGGCCGCTCACGCCGTGGTCGTCCAGAAGCTGCTCGACGCCGGCTGGCGCGCGGTGGGCAAGACCCAGACCGTGGAACTGGCCTACGGCGGCTGGGGAACCAACCGGGCGGTGGGCGCACCCTGGAACCCCTGGGACGCCAAGGTCCGTCGCGCGCCGGGCGGATCTTCGTCAGGTTCGGCGGTCGCCGTGGCCGCGGGTCTCGTCGATGCGGCTCTCGGCAGCGACACCGGCGGCTCGGTGCGGATTCCGGCCAGCACCTGTGGCGTCGTCGGCCTGAAGCCCGGCCGCGGGCTCGTCAGCCTGACGGGCGTTCACCCGCTGGCGCCGTCACTGGACACGGTGGGCGCGCTCGCCAGGGATGTCGCGACCGCCGCGCGGATGCTTGGGATCATCTCGGGGCCCGACGGCAAGACCGCCACACGCGAAGCCTTCGACGCCGAGGCGGCGCTGGCGACCGAGGTCGAGGGCCGCCGGCTGGCCGCCATTCCCCTGGAGCACCTGGGTGAGGTGAACGCCGACGTGGGCCGCCTCTACCTCGCCGCGCTGGACCGGCTGCGCAAGACCGGCGTCACCGTGCAGATGGTCCGCCCGCCCAGGGCGCTGGACGAGAGTTTCGCCCCCAACGGCCTGTTGATGGCCGGCGAGGGCTGGCGGATCTGGCGCGAGCGGATCGAGACCCACCGCAAGGTCATGGACCCCTGGATCGTCAAGCGCTTCGAGGTCGGCCGCGACATCTCCGACGAGCGCCTGGCCGAGGCCCACGCCCAGCGCGCCGAAGACCAGAAGCAGTTCCACGCCTGGCTCGCCGCCTACGACGGCCTGGTCACGCCCACCTGCCCGATCCCCGGCCCGCCGATGGATCAGGTGGACGAGACCACCTCGCCGCTCAGCCGGCTGACGCGCGCCGCCAACTACCTCGACCTGCCGGGGATCAGCGTTCCCTGCGGCCTGACGGGCGACGCCATGCCCGCCGGCCTGCAGATCCTCGGCCGCCCGCGCGACGAGGCGACGGTCGTGGCCCTGGGCGCCGCCTTCGAGCGGGTCTCGGGCTGGAACGGCCGGACGCCGGACCTCAGCGGGTTCGCCTAGGTCGGCGTCTCATTGGGCTCAGGGCGCCGGAAAGGTCGCGGGTGTGCGTCCTGACGCGACATCGACAAGCGGACTCTCCGAATGTCCCCTATGGGGGGAAAGCGGACGTTGGCTCACAGCAAGATCCGGACGTTCCAAACTGCTTGACGCCTCACGGCACCGCCGAGCTTAGCGGCCGGCAAATTGCGGGGCCGTTTTGCGGCGCTTGCGAAGGCATCAGCACAAGGCTGGCGTCGCCTTTCACGCCGATCCTCTGAGCGTAGAATTTCGCCTGCGCCACCGCCTGCCGAAAATCGCGATCTTCCATTCGCGCTTCGGATAGGGCCAATCGTTCAGCGTCGATCATTCCGGATGAGAGATGCCTAGCTCCGTTCAGCGCATTCAGATGCGCCCAGGTCTGAATCTCTTCGAGCTCCAGGACGGTGACGTGGTGCAGGTTGATGTACACACGGGCGAAATCGGCCTGTTCGTCTGAGGTCAGGAGCGTGGTCCGCCCGCCTGCGGTCGCGGCGTCCCACCGTTGGGTCGCGATCCTTTGATTTCCCGGTCCTGCCACCACAACTGGCACAGCGAAGGCTTCGCCCTGTTCCGCCCGATCCAGCAGGGTGGCAATCTCATCGAGGCGGCGCGCGATACACGGCTCAGAGTTCAGCCTGCGGCCGACGAGCGTCACATTGGTGTTGATTTCCGCGCGCACAGCGTTCCGAGCCTCGGCGGACAGGCGTTGTTCGTGGAGGTTCTGCACCACCGCCTCCGCGCCCAGCGCCGTCAGCACGCCCACGACGATGATCACGTACTCTTTCAGGAACTCGCGAACGCCATGCCAGGGCTTGGGTTTGTGGATGTCCATGCCGACCTAGACCGCAGGCTTGTCGAAGTCAGGGGCCGGCAGGCCGCCTGCGTCGCACTCGTTGCGCAAGAGTTCGCGGGTCCGCGGCGAGAGCGGCAGCGGATGCAGACCAGCCGCTTCGCCCTGCCGAAGGATCCATTCCGCGTTGCCGAGGCTGGCCGCCAGGATGTTGTGCGCCTCCGACACGTTCTGCATAAGCGTCCTGGCTTCCGCGGGCGTCAGGGACGGCAACCCGCCCAGGCCGCCGAGCCGCGTCGCCTGGGCACGCGTGGTGGCCGCCAACGACTGCTCGTTGCGCAGGGCCTCGTAGAAGCGCGCATCGGCGAACTTCTCCTTGAGCGGCATGTGGCTTACCGGGCCGGCGGAAAGGTCCCAGATCGTGAAGGTGAAGACCGGGCTGACCATGGTCGGGGCCCGGTTGCGCGGGCCTCCATTTGCCCAGGCCATGATGCGATCGCCGACGCCCAGCAGGCAGCGGTCCTCATAGAGCAGGACCTCGGCGACGGTGACGTTTCCGACTAGTTCCTCATTGATCGCCTCGCGGGTCTCCCTGATCTCCGCGCTGCGGTGCAGCCACTCCACCGTCTGCTCCGCGCCCAGCGCGATCAGCACCCCGATAACGATGGTGCCGATCTCCTTCAGGAACTCGGCCCAGCCGCGCCAGGGCTTGGGTTTGTGGATGTCCATGCTCAGCGCCCTTCGGCCGACTTTGGCGGGAAGGCGGCGCAGAAGTCGTCCACGCGGGCCTCGTACTCGGGGACGGGCGGCGCGGGCTCGACGCCGAGCTTGCGGGCCCGGTCGAGCATGCCGGACACGTTGCGGGTTTCGCCGCTCACGTTGCCGCGGGTCTCGCCGATCAGGCGGATGAGTGCGTGGGCTTCCTCCGGATCGAGCGCCTCACGCTCGAGGTAGCCACGCAGGGCGACGGACTTTAGCCGCACCTCGTGGATCTGAGGGCGCTGATTCTCGATCCCGTCGTAGAAATTCGCCAACGCCAGCCGTTCCTCCAGGCCCATGTGCGTCACCGCGCCCGTCCTGGCGGTTTCCCAGGCCGTCTCGCTCAGACTCTGCATGAGCGCGCCCTGCGGCTTCGGTTTCGGCGCCTCGCCCCTGGCCCAGGCCTCGAAGGCGTCCAGCTTGGCCGGCCAGCACGCATTCTCCTGCGCTTCCAGTGTCAGGCTCCGCATCTGGCGGCTGATCTCCGCATGCAGGGCCGCTCTGGCCTCGCTCACCTCACCCAGGACATGCAGCCTCTCCACGCCCTGCTCGGCGCCGAGGGCGGTCAGCACGCCCACGACGATGATCACATATTCCTTCAGGAACTCGCGCCAGCCGTGCCAGGGCTTGGGTTTGTGGATGTCCATGGCGTCACTTCACCGGATAGGGGATGTCGCGCACGCAGGCGCCGCGGAAGGCGCGCATCCGGGCGATATAAGCCTCGAAGACCCCCGGCGGCGGCGGAACCTTCAGGCGCGCGGCGTCGTCCAGCAGGCGCCGATTCGCGGTGGCGAGGCTCGCTCGCGTGGAATCCAGGTGCGACAGGATGGTCACGAAGCCGTCGCGCTGCTCGCGGCTGAACGCGCGGTCGTAGGCGAGCGGGCTGAGGCGCGGTTCCAGGTCGGCTTCGATGGCCTGCAGCACGTCGATCCTCCCGGCGTTGGTATAGATGCGCGCGTAGAGCTGGGCCTCGGCCTCGGGCAGGTGCGGGACCACGCCTTCCGCAACGGCGGTTTCCCAAGCGGTGAGGGCGTAGCTGCGCTTCCCCTCCCGCTCAACCTGCGGCAGGACCGGCTTGACGGCGGTAGTGGGCGGGATTTCGACATGCGTTCCGCGCCAGGGGCCCTCGCCGGCGTTCAGCGCCTGGGCGAGCTCGACTGTCCGGGCGGTTTCGCAGGGCCAGGTCGAGAGCCAGCCCCGGGCGTGGTCGAAGTTTTCGCTGACCTCGGCGCGCAGGCTGCGCTCCGCGATCTCGGTGACATGCCGCCAGTGCAGCGCCTCGACGCCCGCTTCCGCGCCCAGCGCGGTTAGCACGCCGACGACGATGATCACGTACTCCTTGAGGAATTCCCGAAGGCCATGCCAGGGCTTGGGTTTGCGGATGTCCATGGCTAGCGCCCTACCGGCTTCCCGGGGCCATACTGGGCTCGGCACGCCAGAGGCTGGGGATGCGCCTCCGCCTCAGTGAAGGTCTCGCCAGTCTTGCCGAGCACCGCGACCAGCTGTTTGCCGACGTAGGCCGCATACCAGCCAGCGAGCCGGGCCCGTTCGATCGCGGCGAGTTCGCGGTCGCGCGTGACCTCGCTGAGCGGCAGGTCGTCGGTCAGGATCGCCAGTTCGGCGCGGGCCTGGCCAAGCTCGCTGTCCCAGAGGCGCTCGCCCGCGATGTCGACGTAGGCGGTGTTGAACAGCAACCGTCGGTCGTCCGACATATGCTGGACGGCGCCGTTGCCCTTGTACTCATCCCAGCTGGTCGACGGCCAGGCGTGACCAGGGGCGACAAAAGACGCCCTTCGGCCGCCGGTGTCGAAAGCCTGCCCCTTCCACAGGCCGTTCGTTCGACGAAGGTCGGCGGACAACTCGTCGAGCCGCTTCTGTTCGCAGGGCCAGGCTGCAATGGCCTCGTAGGTCGTCACCCCGTTGCGGTGAAGCTCCTTGAGCATAGCGGCGTCCGCCACCGCGACCTCGCGCTGCCAGTGCAGCCACTCGACGCCTTGCTCGGCCGCCAGCGCCGTCAGCACGCCGACCACGATGATCACGTATTCCTTCAGGAACTCGCGCAGGCCATGCCAGGGTTTCGGCTTGTGAATGTCCACGCGCCGCCCCCCAGCGGATCAATCGCACAGGAGGCGAGCTAGTCAGACTTCGCGCACCGGGGCAACGGGTGACTGGAGGCGCTGGCCCGGCCTCGCTAGGGTGGGGGAATGGACATCTCGCTGAGCGATCCGATGACCTGGGTCGTCGTCATCTTCGCGCCCGTAATCGTCGTTGCGCTGCGCTGGGCCATGCGCCGCCGGAAGGGG
>PLEH01000163.1:9456-10469 GCA_003136395.1 Phenylobacterium sp. | reverse complement strand
CAGGGCCGCGCGGACGATCGGGTAGGCGATCAGGCACGACGCGGCGAAGGGCGTGATCCAGAACCGGATCGCCCCGCGCCAGGTGTGGATCACATCAAGGTTCGACAGCGCCCTGTTGAGCACACCCTGGGCCACCCAGGCAGGCGCGACGATCAGGATCGCCGCCAGGACCCATGCGCCGGGCGTCCGGGGCAGCAGGCGCGCGGTCCGGTCGCTGACCAGGGCGGCCAGGCAGGGTGCGACAAAGATCGGCCACAGGTTGGAAACCGGGCCGCCGAACAGTTGGGAGACGACGCCTCCGAGCAATTGCGAGGCGCTGATTTGCCAGGTCATGATTTGAGTTCCGAACGGCGTTGCGCAATCACCCGCTCGAACTCGGCGAGCGTCTCCTGGTCGACCGCCAGCTCGTCGACCAGCTNNTCGCGGGTGGCGGCGGCGGCGAAGTAGGTCGCCTTGCCGACACGCGTCTTATTGAGGCGGCCCTTGTCTGCGAGGTTGTTGAGCACCGCCTTGACCGCCGAGTAGGAAATCGGCCGCCCGGCGTCGGTCAGGACCTGATGCACATCGGAAACCGCCAGCGGACGCTCGCCGCGCCAGACCGCCTCCATGATCGGCCCCTCGAGTGAGCCCAGCACTGCCGAGGCGCCGCTGCGCGAGGGACGGAAGACCTCCGCCATGATCTTCTCCAGGCGCTCGCGGCGGCGCGACGGCGCGGCCCTGCGGCAACCTGTTAAAGAACTTAGCGTGTTGATCGAGCGACGGCTAGACGGCCTTGGCGGCGTCCATCATTCCGGCGAACCGCTCGAACAGATAGAGGCTGTCGGTCGGGCCGGGCGAGGCTTCGGGGTGGTGCTGGACCGAGAACACCGGGCGGTCCTTGAGCGCGATGCCGGCGTTCGTGCCGTCGAACAGGGACACATGGGTCTCCATGACCGGCTCGGGCAGGCTGGCGCGGTCCACGGTGAAGCCGTGGTTCATGGAGACGATCTCCACCTTGCCGGTGGTCAGGTCCT
>PLEH01000163.1:0-9357 GCA_003136395.1 Phenylobacterium sp. | reverse complement strand
GGTGAGCGCGCGCAGGATGTTGCGCTTCACGCCATAGTCGACGACCACCACCTCGTACTTGGGCTGGCCCGGTTTCGCGTAGCCCTCCGGCCAGGACCACAGGCCCTCGTCATAGACGAAGGGTTGCAGGCAGGAGGCGTCCTTGGNNGAGGTCGAACTTCCCTTCCGGCGAATGGGCGATCACCGCGTGCGGCATGCCATGCTCGCGGATGGAGCGGGTGAGCGCGCGGGTGTCGACGCCGGCCAGGCCGATGACGCCGCGCCGGGTCATCCAGGTCGCCAGGTCGCAATCGGCGCGCCAGCTGGCTGGCGGGGTCGGCAGGTCGCGGAAGATCGCGCCNNCGGTCATGGCGGTGTTGAAGCACACCTCGCCCACCGCCTCGCCGACCGCCCCGACGCCGAACCCCTGCAGGACGGTCCCGTCCGCCAGCGCCAGCACGCCGGTGCAGCCGGGCAGCAGATCACGGCTCATGTCGGCGACTCCTTGTGGGCAAACGGCCGCGTAACTAGTGAGTCCCGCGTGGCCGGTCAACGTGCGCATATCGCACGCCGGTGTAGCGGAGGGCGCCCCCCATGACCGAACTCTATGTCGATCCTGGCCGTGAGGCCTGGGAGGTCTTCAAGTCCCTGCCGCGCGACCAGCCGATCCACATGCTGAACCTGATCCGCCTGCGCGACCGTGCGGCGTATCCGCCAGGCCATCCCAACCACGGCAAGGACATCTCCGGCCGCGAGGCCTATCGCGAGTACGGCCGCACGATCGCCCCGCACCTGGCGCGGCTGAAGAGCCGCCAGGTCTGGGCCGGCCAGCCGCAGGTGATGGTCACCGGCCCAGCGTCGGAAGCCTGGGACCTGGCCTTCATCGTCGAGTACCCGGGCTCACAGGCCTTCATCGACATGGTCCGCGACCCTGACTACCGCGCCAACGTTGTGCCGCACCGCACGGCCGCCGTGGCCGACTCGCGCCTGTTGCGGCTGGCGCCTCTGGAGCCCGGCGACAAACTCGGCGACTGAGTGGCCGAAATCGTTGGAAGGCTGTCATTTCGCGCGAGCCCCGCCTCTGGCAGGATCGCAGTATGCTGATCCTCAGACCCAACTGCGAATGCTGCGACCGCGACCTCGCGCCCGAAAGCCCAGACGCGCGCATCTGCACCTTCGAGTGCACCTTCTGCGTCGACTGCGCCGAGACCCGGCTGGGCGGCGCCTGTCCCAACTGCGGCGGCAATTTCTCAGTCCGGCCGATACGGCCCGCAGCGCTGCTGGCCAAGTACCCGGCGTCCACCGAGCGGGTGACCAAGCCGCACAAGGCCTGCGCGGCCTAGGCGCCTGCTTCAGGCTCGCCTAAGAGCCCGGCCATGCGCATCACCACGGTCGGCCTCGATGCCGACGACACGCTTTGGCACAACGAGTCGATATTCCGCCTGACCCAGGAGCGGTTTCGCGCCCTGATGGCCGACGTGGCGGAGCCTGGCCTTCTCGACGCCCACCTGGCCGCTGTGGAGCGGCGCAACCTTGCGCTCTACGGCTACGGCGTGAAGGGCTTCACCTTGTCGCTGATCGAGACGGCCATGGACCTGACCGGCGGCGAGCCGCCTGGCCGGATCATCGCCGACATCCTGGCCGCCGGGCGCGAGATGCTGGGTCATCCGGTCGAACCCCTGCCGGGCGTCGAGCATGCGCTCGCGGAACTCTCCGAGGCCTATCGCCTGGTGCTGATCACCAAGGGCGACCTCATGCATCAGGAGCAGAAGCTCGCCGCCTCCGGCCTGGGCGACCTCTTCGCCGCCGTGGAGATCGTCAGCGAGAAGGACGCCAGGACCTACGAGACGGTCTTCGCACGGCACGGAACGGGCGCGGCCGAAGCGGCCATGTGCGGCAACTCCCTGCGGTCCGACATTCTGCCGGCGCTGCAGGCCGGCGCCTGGGCCGCGCATGTACCCTATCCCCTGACCTGGGCCCACGAGATGGCCGACGCGCCGGTGGGCCATCCCCGCTTCGCCGAACTCGCCAGCATCGGCGGGCTGCCGGGCTGGCTGCGCGCGATGTCACAGACCTGACGGCCCCCGAGTCCTAACCCGGCGGCCGCCGGGCCGTCCCGAGCCTCACGGCCTGCCGCAGCCGGCCCGCCGAGCGCCGGGCGGCGGCCAGCAGCGACGTGGCCATGACCACGAAGAAGATCGCCAGCCAGAAGAGCTCGCGGGTCCGGCCGTGCGCGGCCTCATGCACCTCGTCGGGAGAGCGCCCGCCCAGGAGCCTTGAAACCCCGAAATATTCGAGGGCGCCGATGGCCGCCAGCGTCACCAGGAGTGCGCCTGCGAGACGGAGCCACATGATCAAGCGTCCACCCCCAAATCACCACGCGAGACGTGCCTGAACATCGACGCTCAAGGCGCTCGCGTCAAATCCGTAGGCGGCGTCAAATGTATGGCGGTCTCGGGCGGCGGACTTGACCCAGGCCGAGAATCTCCCGAAACAAAAGGAGAACAGATGCGGTTACCCACAAGGCTGCCCAGATTCGTCCCCGACGATGCGCTGTCGCGGGGTCTTCCCGGGATCGAGAGCCGCGTAGGAAGTTCCGTTGACTGTGCCGCAGTTGGGCGGGTCATTCGGCGCAGGTGCAATCCGGAAAATGGCAGTCCGATTTGACGAGCGGTTCCTGGACGAGATCAAGTCTCGCCTGCGCCCGTCGGACGTGATCGGCAAGACGGTGAAGCTGCGCCGGCAGGGGCGCGAATATGTCGGCCTGTCGCCCTTCACCAAGGAAAAGACCCCGTCCTTCTACGTCAACGACGACAAGGGCCAGTTCTTCGATTTCTCGTCGGGCAAGACCGGCGACATCATCTCCTTCCTGCAGGAGAGCGAGCGGCTGACCTTCGTGGAGGCGGTCGAGCGGCTGGCCGCCGAGGCCGGCGTCGCGCTCCCGGCCGTCGACCCGCGCGCCGCCGAGCAGGAGAAGGTCCGCCAGGGCCTCTCCGAATGGCTGGAGCTGGCCGCCCAGTGGTTCGAGGCGGAGCTGCGCCGGCCGGCCGGCCGCGAGGCCCGCGCCTATCTGGAAAAGCGCGGCCTGCCGGAGAAGGACTGGGCGCGTTTCCGCATAGGCTTTTCGCCCTCCGGTCGAACCGCGCTCAAGGACTACCTGGTCGCCAAGGGGGCTCGGCCCGGCGAGCTGGTGGAGACCGGCCTGTTGATCGCGCCGGAGGAGGGCGGGGCGCCCTACGACCGGTTCCGCGACCGGATCATCTTCCCCATCGCCGACGCGCGCGGCCGGGTGGTGTCGTTCGGCGGCCGGGCGATGGATCCGCAGGCCCGCGCCAAATACCTGAACGGCCCCGAGACCTCGATCTTCCACAAGGGCCACCACCTCTATGGCCTGGCCGAGGCCCGCAAGATCATCGCCGCCGCGCCCGCCGGGGAGGTGCTGCCGCTGGCGGTGGTCGAGGGCTACATGGACGCCATCGCCTGCCATCGGGCGGGCATCCCGGCGGTGGCCCCCATGGGCACGGCGCTGGGCGAGGACCAGATGGAGATCCTCTGGCGCCACCACCCCGAGCCGACGCTGAGCTTCGATGGCGACCGGGCCGGCCGCCAGGCGGCCGAGCGGACCATGGACCGGGCGCTGCCGTTGCTGAAGCCCGGCAAGAGCTTCCAGTTCGCCATCGTCGAGGGCGGCAAGGACCCCGACGAGGTGCTGCGCGAGCAGGGGCCGGCGGCGCTGAGGGCCCAGCTCGCCAATTCGACGCCCTTCGCCGAGGCCCTGTTCAACCGCGAGCGCGACGCGGCGCCCTACGACACCCCTGAGCGCAAGACCGCGCTCAAGACCCGCCTCAGGAAGCTCGCCGCCACCATCGCCGACGGCGACCTCGCCCAGGCCTACAAGGAAGACCTGCTCGGCCGTTTCGAGCAGCTCTGGCCCACCCGTCAGGCGGTCTACACCGTGGGCGCCGCGGCCCGCGAGATGTCCCGCGCCCGCTGGGACAAACGCCGCAACCCCTCGGGCGTCTCCGACGCCAACGCCACGCCGGAGGCCAAGGACGCCAGCCGCCGCCTGCGGGTTTCACCCCGGCCGCTGGCCGCGGCCCTGGCGCTGGCCGCCGTACGCGACCCAGGGGTGATCGACGAGAAGATCGAACTGGTCGGCGCCCGCGGCTTCGGCGACGAGAAGCTGGACGCGCTGGCCCAGGAGCTCGTCCGCCTGCGCTACGAGACGGACGGCATGGAGTTCGACGCCGCCGTCCGCGAGCTGGGCGCCCGCGGCTTCGGCCCGGCCAGCATGGCGGTCCTGGAACAGGACGCCCGTCGCGCCGGGGTCAGCGCGCCCTTCCTGGAGGCCACCGGCGAGCGGGCTCGGGACCTGTGGCGCCAGGCCTTCGACCTCCTGATGCAGCTGGAGGCCCTGGAACGCGCCGTGGAGGCCGCCGCCCGTGACCTCGACCGCGACCATGACTCCTCGACCCTGATCAGCCTGAAGACCGAGCGCGACCTGATGCGCAAGCTGATCACCAGCGACTGGGCCCACCCGGAGGAGGCGGCGACACCGGTCCTGCCGCATTGAAGCTCCTCTCCCCCGGCGAAGCCGAGGGGGAGAGGGTAGGGAGAGGGCGGCTCGTGAAGACGTGATCCGCCGATGGTCGCCCAAGGATCCTTGTCTGAACCAAGTTGAAGCTGCTCGGCCCAGCCGCCCTCTCCACGTCCTCTCCCTCTCGGCTTCGCCGGGGTAGAGGAGGGTTTAGGCCCAGCGCAGATCCGCGTGCGTCAGCGGCAGGCGCCGCACCCGCACGCCCGTCGCGGCGAACACTGCGTTGGCCAGGGCGGGTGCGAGCGGCCCGAGTCCCGGCTCGCCGACGCCGCCCCATTTCGGGCCGCCGCTGGGAACCAGGTGGACGTCGATACGCGCGGGCGTGTCGACCATGCGGGCCATCTTGTAGTTGTGGAAATTGCTCTCCACGGGCGCGCCGTCCTTGATGGTGATCTCGCCCCAGACGGCGGCGGTGAGGCCCATGATCACCGCGCCTTCCATCTGCTGTTCGACCGTGTTGGGGTTGGCCACGTGGTAGGGGTCGAGGACGCAGGTCACGCGGTCGATCTTCAGCTTGCCGTCCCGGGAGACGGTGACCTCGACCACCTGGCCGGAGACGCTTCCGTAGGCCTCGAGGATGGCCAGACCCCGTCCGCGACCCTTGGGCAGGGGCTGGCCCCAGTCGGAGTGCTTGGCCATGGCGTCGATGACGCCCAACGCGTCGGGCCGCTCGGTCAGCAGGGCGCGGCGGTACTGGTAGGGGTCCTGGCCGGCCGCATGGGCGAGCTCGTCCATGAAGCTTTCGACGAAGAAGCCGTTCTGGGAGGAGCCGACGCCGCGCCAGAAGGAAACCGGGATATGGCTGTTCTTCAGGAGGACGCCAATGTCCCGCGCGGGAAAGGCGTAGAAGCTGTTCTGGATGCACTCGGTGGCCATGGGCTCGCTGGCCTGGACCTCCTGCGGGCCATTGCCGCCGCGGATCAGCGAGCCGACGGCGATGCGGGCCTGCAGGGCCTGCGGCTTGCCCGCTCCGTCGAGCGCGGCGCGGAAGCGCACCGCGGCCTGCGGACGGAAGCGGTCGCGGCGGATATCCTGCTCGCGCGACCAGATCAGCTTGACCGGCTTTCCCACCTGCTTGGCGACCGCGATCGCCTGCAGGAGCTCGTCGTGCGCCCCGCCGCGCCGGCCGAAGCCCCCGCCGACAAAGGCGTTGTGGACATAGACCTGTTCCGGCTTGAGGCCGGTTTCCTTGGCGGTCATCTGCAGCACCGCCATCGGCGCCTGGGTGGAGATCCAGACGTCGGCGCGGTCGGGCCCCAGCGCCACGGTGCAGTTCAGGGGCTCCATGGGCGAGTGCGACAGGAAGGGGGCTTCGTAGGTCGCCTCCACCAGCTTGGCGCCCCCACCCGAGGACGATGCCGCGGCGAGCGCGGCGGCCGCGTCACCCTTCTTCTCGGCGGTGGCCATGGGCTTGTCGAGCGCGTCCACGTAGCCCTTGTTGAGCTGCGCGCTGTCGACCCCGCCGTAGCCGGCGGCGTCCCATTCGATCTTCAGGGCGTCGAGGCCCTTCTTGGCGCGCCAGTAGCGGTCGGCCACGACCACGACGGCGTCCTTCAGCTTCACCACGCCGACGATCCCGCGAATGTCCTTCAGGCCTGCCTCGTCCACCGACTTCAGCGAACCGCCATAGACGGGCGCGGACCATACGGCGGCGTAGACCATCCCCGGAACCTGGGCGTCGAGGCCGAACTTCGCCGAGCCGTCGAGCTTGGCGGTCGTGTCGAGACGCGGCGTCCACTTGCCCACCAGCCGGTACTTGTCCGGCGTCCTGATCGCCGGCTCCGCGGGCATCTGGACGACCGCCGCCGCGGCGGCCAGCGCGCCATAGTCGAGGCTGCGGTTCGTGGCCTTGTGCAGGCACTTGCCGGAACTGACCGTGCACTCGGCCGGATCGACCTTCCAGCGATCGGCGGCGGCCAGCTTCAGGCGTTCGCGGGCGCTGGCGCCGGCCTGCTGCATCATCGCGACCGAGGTGCGCAGGCCGCTCGAGCCCACCGTCTGCATCCGGCCGTAGAGGTTGCCGCCAGCCTTCGAATTGCGGTTGGCCGAGGCGTATTCGACCTTCACCTTGGCCCAGTCGCACTCCAGCTCCTCGGCCACCAGCATGGCCAGCGCCGTGGTGGTGCCCTGGCCCATCTCCTGGTGGGGCACGCGGATGGTCACCGTGTTGTCGGGCTCTATGATGACGAAGGCCGTCATCTCCTTGGCCGGGTTGGTTCCGTCGGCCATGACCGGCGGCTGCAGCGCCGCGCTCGCGACGGCCGGCACGCCGATCACCAGGGCGCCGGTCGCCGACAGGCCGGAGAAGACGACAGAGCGGCGCGAGAGGATGGCGGCGGTCATGTGCGGGCCCCCTTGGCCATGGCCGCCGCGGCCCGGTGGACGGCCTTGCGGATGCGCGGATAGGTGCCGCAGCGGCAGATGTTGGTGAGCTTGGCGTCGATGTCGGCGTCGCTCGGGTTGGGCGTGTCGCTCAGCAGGGCGGCCGCGGCCAGGATCTGCCCGGATTGGCAGTAGCCGCACTGGGGAACGTCCTCGGCCAGCCAGGCCTGTTGGACGGGGTGCTTCAGGCCGGCGGAGAGGCCCTCGATGGTGGTGATTGCTCCCTTCACCGACCCCGCGGGCGTGACGCAGGACCGCACGGGCTTGCCGTCCACCTGCACGGTGCAGGCGCCGCACTGGGCGATCCCGCAGCCGAACTTCGTGCCGGTCAGGCCGAGCTCGTCGCGTATGACCCACAAGAGCGGCGCGTCTGGCTCCACATCCAGGTCATGGCGTTTGCCGTTGACGGTGAGCGTGATCATGGCTGGCGACCTCCCGGGCGGGGAGGAGACTAAACCCAAACCAGCCGCCGGGCCACGCAGGCGAGCACGTTGGCGAGCGCAAAATCCCGCGACCAACGGACCGGGAAGGGTCCCGCGTCGGCCTGCGACATAATAGCCAAGAGATATCAGCGCTATAGGACCGGGCGCGCCTTTCCGGCGCGCGCTTCAGCATCCTCCGCACACCGCCGAACCTTGACTCGGGACGCCTGCGACGCCATCTGGCCTTCTGCGGATTTAGCGCGCTGTGACAGGTATCGATTCGGGCCGCCGCGATTTATCGGGCGCGCCCCTCGGAAGAGATCGAGATGCCTCCCTCGAAGCGCGGTGATCCCAGTGGTTGCGCCTCTTCGCGGGTTCCTTAAGGCGCCGGCGGCTAAGGACGACGCCACCGACGCTCCGGTAGGGAAACCTTCGGGGCGCCTGAGGTATGGCGCGTACGAAGGCCCGAAGAGCGAGCGCGGCGCACTGACGCAGAGATCATTAGGTACGGAACGATTTGGGCGGGCAGCGGGTCGTAGGACCACGGCCCCTCAGCTGTCCGACCGCAGTTAACCATTTACGGTCCAGGCCTTGAGTAAGGTCCGGCGCCGACTCGGAGATTTAGATGAGCACGACCACCGCTGAAGCCGAAACGCCAGAAACCACCGGCGGCGACGGTCCGCTGCTCGACCTGACGGACGCCGCGGTCAAGAAGTTCATCAAACAGGCCAAGGCCCGCGGCTACGTCACCATGGACGAGCTGAACAAGGTCCTGCCGTCGGAGGAAGTGACCTCCGAAGCCATCGAAGACACGCTGGCGATGCTCAGCGAAATGGGCGTCAACGTGGTCGAGGCGGAAGAGGACGCGGAGGGCGGCGGCGAAGTGGCCGTGCGCGAAGAGTCCGCCGTCGTCGAGACCGCCAAGGAAGCCGCCTACGACCGCACCGACGACCCGGTCCGCATGTACCTGCGCGAAATGGGTTCGGTGGAACTGCTGTCCCGCGAGGGCGAAATCGCCATCGCCAAGCGCATCGAGGCCGGCCGCGACACCATGATCCGGGGTCTCTGCGAAAGCGCGCTGACCTTCGAAGCCATCATGGTCTGGCGCGAGGAGCTGGGCTCGGGCCGCATCCTGCTGCGCGAGGTCATCGACCTCGAACAGACCTACGGCGGCGTCAACGCCGCGGCCGCCGAGGAGCTGGCCGCCAACGCGCCGCCCCCGGCCGAGGTCGAGGAAGCCGAGCCCGAGCTCAACGCCGATGGCGAGGCCATCCCCAAGAGCGACGACGACGACGACTTCGACGACGGGGCAGGCCCCACCATCAGCGCCATGGAAGGCGAGCTGCGCGAAGGCGTGATGATCACGCTGGACGCCATCGCCGCGGAATTCGAGAGCTTCCGGCTCCTGCAGGAAAAGCTGGTCGGCCAGCGCCTGAAAGGCCAGGACCTCTCCGAGAAGGACCGCGCGGCTTACGTGGCCGCCACCGGCGCCATCGTCCTGCACCTCAAGACGCTGAAGCTGAACAACAACCGCATCGAGGCGCTGGTCGAACAGCTCTATGCGATCAACAAGCGCCTGATGGGCCTGGAGGGCCGCCTGCTGCGGCTCGCCGACAGCTACGGCATCAGCCGCACCGAGTTCCTGAAAGCCTATTTCGGGTCCGAATTGCTCCCCACCTGGACCGAGCAGGTCAAGTCGCTGGGCGTGCGCTGGACCAAGTTCGCCGAGAACGACAACGGCCAGATCGGCGACATCCGCACCGAGATCGCCGCGCTGGCCACCGAGACCGGCGTGCCGATCGACGACTACCGCCGCATCGTCCAGACCGTGCAGAAGGGCGAACGCGAAGCCCGCCAAGCCAAGAAGGAGATGGTCGAGGCCAACCTGCGCCTGGTGATCTCCATCGCCAAGAAATACACCAACCGCGGCCTGCAGTTCCTGGACCTGATCCAGGAGGGCAACATCGGCCTGATGAA
>PLEH01000178.1 GCA_003136395.1 Phenylobacterium sp. | reverse complement strand
GGAATTCGCTCCCGTCGCCCGCGAACTGGGCGGCCGGCCGCTGCTGGCGGCGCGACGCCGCCCGCCAGGGGGGCGCCCCTCCCAGGATCAGACCCGCCGCCGCGCCTGGCTTGGCGCGGGCGCGGCGATCGCCGCCAGCCTGGCCGTGGCCGTGGCGATCGGTCTGCGAGCGCCGGTCGTGGCGGCGGAGACCTATGAGACCGCCCCCGGCCAGACCCGGGACATCACGCTAGCCGACGGCACCCACATCCGGCTGAACGCCGCCTCGAAGATCAGCGTCAGCTTCGGCCGCGACTCGCGCCGGGTGCAGATGGCCGACGCGGAGGCGACGTTCGACGTGGCTCACGACGCCGCGCGGCCCTTCCTGATCGGGGTCGGCGACCGCCAGGTCCGGGTGGTGGGGACGGAATTCAATCTGCGTCACCGGGCGCACCGGATCGATCTCACCGTCCGGCGCGGGATCGTCGAGGTGCGGGCCGCCGACGCCCTGCAGGCCGCGCCCATCCGCGTCACGGTCGGCCAGGAGCTGACCCACACCGACGGCGAGGCCGCGCAGGTCCTCAAGGGGTCCGATCCCGATCAGGCCTTCGCCTGGACCAGCGGCCAGCTGATCTATCGCGATCAGCCGCTCTCCGAGGTCGCCGCGGACCTCTCCCGCCGCTTCGCCGCGCCCGTCCGCACGGCCGACGCCCGCACGGCGGCCTTGCGGTTCTCCGGCGTGCTGGTGACCGACGACGAGGCCGACGTGCTGCGCCGCCTGCAGGCCTTCGCGCCGGTGCGCGTCGAGCGCAGCGGCGACGCGATCGTGCTGCGCGAGCGCTAACGCTAGGCGCCAGGGACCTTCATCGCCTCCACGAGGCTGCCGGCATAGGTCGCCGGCCCCGTGTGGGTCAGCCGCGCCTCCATGTCCGCCCAGATCTCGCCGCCCAGGTCATGCCAGCGCCGGCAGAAGGCGTAGTCCTCGGAAAGGTACTGGCCGGTCTCCGGCTCGATCATGGTCTCGAAGACCATCACCGCCTCGTCGGCGAGGTGGTCGCCCATGTCGCCCATCTTGGCTCGGAGTTCAGGGTGGGCGTCGACGATCTGCTGCATCGCCTCGCGCCGGATCATCAGGAAGCCGGTGCCGCCATAGGCCACGCGGGCGATGCCGTTCTCCACCTCCACCGAATGGTCGGCGGTGGGGATGAAGCGCACGACATAGCCGATTCCCGCGGCCATCAGGTCGGGGGCGCCAGCCTTGGCGGCGGTCCGCACGCGGTTCCAGTCGATGTATTTCAAGGGACAGACCGCTGCGATCATCGGCTTGTCGGCCTCGATCAGCCGGAAGACGTTCTCTGGCGCAAAGCCGATGTCCGCGTCGCAGAACAGGATGTGGGTCGCCTCGGGATGAGCCAGGAACCGCGCCGCCAGCCGGCCGCGCGCCCGGGTGATCAGGGCGTCGCCCCCCATCAGGTCGACGTGCAGGCCGATCCCGCGTTCCTGGCAAGCTTGCTGCAGCGCCAGAACCGACTGCATGAACTGCAGCAGCACGACCCCGCCGTAGCAGGGCGTGGCCAGGTAGATGAACGGCGGTTTGCCAGAGGGGGGCGGCATGGGCTCTCCGTACGGTCAGGCCGGCAGCGATCGGGCGAGGAAGCCCTCCACCAGATCATCGTAGAGGTCGAAGCGCTTGTAAGCCCGCAATTGTGGTGTCGCGCCTCGCCAGGCCCGCGCGAAGGCCGCCAGCCGTTCCGGCTGATCGGCCAGATCCGAGAGCGAGGCCAGCCAGACGCGGATGGTGAAAAGCGCCCCGCCGGTCACCGGCAGGCGCCGCAGGGTCTGGCGTTCCACCCGCAGCTGCAGGACCGCGCCGGCCTGGGCGGTCTCGATCTCGCCGATCCTCGCCCGGATCGGCGCCGACGATGGGGTGTGCAGCTCCGCGGAGTTGAGCAGGGTCCAGTTGCGCCTCTCCAGAACAAGCTCGGGGCGCAGGCCTTCGAAGATCCGCTGTACGCGCACCAGGAAACGGTCGGCGAAGCCGGTGACCGGGCCGTGCAGTTCGGCGAGGCTCCTGCCGATCACCTCCTCGGCGGTGAAGAAGCTGCCGGCCGAGAGCGACAGCGCCGTCAGTCGCCACTGGTCGTCGTGCTTTTCCATCAGGCAGAGGTCGTCCGCGACCCGCCGCGCGGCCGCGTAGAGCGGGGGAAGATTGGGGAGCGGTGGCAGGTCGGCCGGGCGGGGCGCGGGGCCCAGGGCCGCCTCGACCAGCTCCAGAACCTCGGCCTGACCGGCCCGCGAGTCCGGCTTCTCCGCCCAGACCAGGCCCCGATGCGCCGCCAGAAGCGCGTCCTTGCGCGCCGCCGGATCCGCCTCGCCGCCCTCCAGCCAGTCATCGGGCGCGATGGGCCGAAGACCGATCTGGAAGTCAGCGGCCTCTTCCCAGGGCCTGTGCCGCGGGCTCACCTGACCCAGCCCAGCCGCCGCCAGATCGCCCAGACCAGGTAGGCGAGGCCGATGCCCACCGTGTCGGCGGCGAGGTCATGCCAGTCGCCGTCGCGGCCGAAGGGGAGCGTGGCCTGCAACACCTCGATCGCCGCCCCGAAGGCGAAGGCGAACATGCCGATCGCCCAGCGGCGCTTGGTCGACAGCAGCAGGCCCGCGCCGGTCAGCACGGCCCAGGAAATGGCGTGCTCGGCCTTGTCCCAGAGGAGGCCGACACCTGGGACGTCCTTGCCCGGGGCGAGCGTCAGATAGAGCAGGGTCAGGCAGGCCAGGCCATAGAGAGCCAGACGAAAGGGACGGGGCAGGCGGCGCAGATGATCGAAGGGCGACATCGGCCCTTACTTGCACGTCCGCGCCCCTCTCTCTAGCGTCCCCGGCCTGTCGGAATGCGGAGTTCTGAATGTCGGTCGAGGCGGTGATCTGGGATTTCGGAGGGGTGTTCACCTCATCGCCGTTCGAGGCCTTCAACCGCCTGGAAGCGGAGAAGGGCCTGCCGAAGGACCTGATCCGGCGGATCAACGCGACGAACCATCACGACAACGCCTGGGCGAAGTTTGAGCGCAACGAAGTCGATGCGGCGGGCTTCGACGCTCTGTTCCTCGCCGAATCGACGGCGCTCGGCCACCCCCTGCGCGGCGCCGAGGTGCTGCCGAAGCTGTCGGGCGCGGTGCGGCCGCGGATGGTGGCGGCGCTGAAGACCTGCAAACAGCACTTCAAGGTGGGCTGCATCACCAACAACGTCGTCTCGATGCACAGCCCCGGCCAGGACGAGATCCAGCGCGCCGCCGGCGCCATGGGCCAGATCATGCCGCTGTTCGACGCGATCATCGAAAGCTCCAAGACCGGCGTCCGCAAGCCCGACCCGAAGATCTACCTGATGATGTGCGACCTGCTGGCTGTCGCCCCGGCCAATTGCGTCTACCTCGACGACCTCGGCATCAACTGCAAGCCGGCGGCAGCCCTCGGCATGACCGCGATCAAGGTGGTGGACGTGGACCAGACCCTGGCCGAGCTCGCCAGGGCCACGGGGCTGACCTTCGACGCGGAGGCGCCCGCATGAGCCGACCCACAAAGATCGGGGCCGAGGCGGCCCTCAAGCAGCGCCCGCTGTGGAAGAAGGTAGAAGGCGACCGCGACGCGATCCAGCGCACCTACCGTTTCGCCGACTTCACCGCGGCGTTTGGCTTCATGACCCGCGCCGCCCTGATGGCCGAAAAGCTCGACCACCATCCGGAGTGGTTCAACGTCTACAATCGCGTGGACGTGACACTGACCACGCATGACGCCGACGGCGTCACCGAGCTCGACGTCAAGCTGGCGACCTTCATGGATATGGCGGCCAGGTCGGCCGGCGCGAAGGAAGACTAGCCACCTACGCCACCGGTGCAAAACCAGACTTCAGGGAGACGGATCACATGTCAGGACGGGTCGCGGGCAAGAAGGCCTTCATCACCGGCGGCGCTCAGGGGCTGGGCGCGGCCATGGCGCGCAAGCTGGCGGCGGAGGGCGCGAAGGTCTCGCTGGCCGACATCAACCTGGAGGGCGCCAAGACCGTCGCCGCCGAGATCAACGCGGCCCAGGGCGCCGGCACGGCCTTCGCCTTCCCTCTCGACGTCACCAAGGAGGAGCAGTGGATCTTTGCGCTCGAGCAGGCCGATGAGGCCATGGGCGGCATCTCGGTGCTGGTGAACAACGCCGGCATCAGCCGCGGCGGCGACATCGAGAGCCTGACGCTCGATGACTGGAAGCTGGTGATGAGCGTCAACGTCGACTCGGTGTTCCTGGGGACCAAGCACGCGCTCAAGTACATGCGCGACCATCAGCCGGGCTCGATCATCAACATCTCCTCGATCGCGGGCCTGATCGCCGCGCACAATTCGCCCAGCTACAACGCCTCGAAGGCCGCGGTCTGGCTGCTCTCCAAGGGCATCGCCCTGCACTGCGCGAAACAGGGCCTGGATATCCGCTCGAATTCCATCCACCCGACCTTCATCGACACCCCGATCCTCGATCCCCTGCGCCAGCGGTTCGGCAAGGAGGAGGCTGAGGCCAAGCTCGGCCGCCAGGTGCCGCTGGGCCACATCGGCGAGCCCGACGACATCGCCAACGCCTGCCTCTACCTGGCCTCGGACGAGTCGAAGTTCATGACCGGCGCGGAGATGAAACTCGACGGCGGCATTTCGGCGATGTGAGACCCTAGATCCTCCCCCAGGGCGGAGCCCGATTGAGGGGGAGGTGGATCGGCGCGCGGCGCCGAGACGGAGGGGGTTTCAGCCGCCGAGTCAGCGGCAGACGAAATCCCGAACGCCGGAGAGGAAACCCCTCAGTCAGCTTCGCTGACAGCTCCCCCTCAGCCGCGCTCCGCGCTGGGGGAGCATCTATGCCCTAGCTGATCAGCACCGCGCCGATCAGGAAGCGCGCGCCGGGGCGCTTTAGGACCAGGTCGGTCTGGCGTTGCAGGGCCTGGACGATGAACTCGGTGTTGGGCTCGGAGCCCGAGGGCAGGCCCGCGGCGTAGATCTGGATCACCTGCTCATAGGCCGCGCGCAGCCTGGGCAGCGACAGCTCGGCATATTCGCGAAGTTTGGGGTCGGGGACCTCCAGGCCGCAATCGACGCTCAGGACGCCGCGCCGGCCGCCGGCCTTGTTGGTCGTGCCGTTAATCGGGTTCATGGGGATGTAGTTGGCTCCGCCGGACTTCTTCTTCTTACCGTCTTCGGCGGCGCGCGCAGCGAGCGGTGTCGTGGCGGCAAGCGCGAGGAGGGCGAGAACGGTGCGGCGTCTCATGGGCGCCATCTAACGCGATCATGGTTAGCGGTCTCTTTACGCGCGCCTGCGACAAGACACTCCGCAGCTAGCGATTCGACGCCACCGGAGCGCGCCCTTGGGCCGATTTGCGCCGACCAACCTCGACCTCGACGGCAAGGTCATCCTCGTCACCGGCGGCACCGGCTCCTTCGGGCGAAGGTTCGTGGAGACGGTGCTGACCCGCTGCGCGGCGCGCAAGGTCATCATCTTCTCGCGCGACGAGCTCAAGCAGAGCGAGATGCTGGCCGACCTCGCCGAGCGCTATCCGCCGGAGAAGATGGCCACCCTGCGCTTCTTCCTGGGCGATGTGCGCGACCGCGAGCGGCTGATCCTGGCCAGCCGCGGCGTCGACCTGATCATCCACGCCGCGGCCCTGAAACAGGTGCCGGCGGCCGAGTACAATCCNNCAGGTGATCGCGCTCTCCACCGACAAGGCCTGCAATCCGATCAACCTTTATGGCGCGACAAAGCTGGCGTCCGACAAGACCTTTGTGGCCGCCAACAACCTGGCCGGCGACATCGGCACGCGGTTTTCGGTGGTGCGCTACGGAAATGTCGTAGGCTCCCGGGGCTCGGTGGCCCCGCTCTTCCAGCGGCTGATCGCCAAGGGCGCGACGGAACTCCCCATCACCGACCCGCGGATGACCCGCTTCTGGATCACGCTCACCGAAGGCGTCGAGTTCGTGCTCTCCTCGCTCGGCGTCATGCATGGCGGCGAGATCTTCGTGCCGAAGATCCCCTCCATGAAGATGACCGATCTGGCCGCCGCTATGGCGCCCAACCTGCCAATCAAGGTGGTCGGCATCCGGCCGGGCGAGAAGCTGCACGAGATGATGATCTCGGCCGACGACGCGCGCTCCACCGTCGATCTCGGCGACCGCTACGCCATCGAGCCGGCTTTCGTGGAGTATCCGCGCGTGCCCCTGACCGGAAAGCGGCTGCCGGAGGAGTTCAGCTACGCCAGTGACACCAACGACCACTGGCTGACAGGGCCAGAGCTTCTGGCGGTCCTGGACGAGGCCTCGCCCAACCGGCGGCGTCGCGCGGTCGACTAGGATGCCCCCGCCTGTCTTACCGCCGGTGCTTCCCTACGGCCGCCAGACCATCGAGGACGACGATATCGCCGCGGTGGCGGAGGCGCTGAAGGCCGACTTCCTGACCACCGGCCCTGCCGTCGAGGCCTTCGAGGTCGCCTTCGCCGAGGCCGTCGGCGCGCGCCACGCGGTCGCCTGCTCGAACGGCACCGCGGCCCTGCACCTGGCCATGCTGGCGCTGGACGTGCAGCCCGGCGAGGTCGTGATCGCGCCCTCGATCACCTTCCTGGCCACCGCCAACTGCGCCCGCTACGTCGGCGCCGAGGTGGTCTTCGCCGACGTCGACCCCGATAGCGGCCTGATGACGCCGGAGACTTTGGCCGACGCCCTGCGGCGAGTCGGCGGCCGCAGGCTGCGCGCCGTCCTGCCGGTGCATCTGCGGGGAGACGTGGCCGACCTGCCCGGCCTTTCGGCCCTCGCCGCCGGCGCCGGCGCGGTGCTGGTCGAGGACGCTCCCCATGCGCTCGGCACGACCATGACCTACGGCAATGTCGCCGAGCGGGCGGGCGACGCGCGCCACTCGGCCATGGCCACCTTCTCCTTCCACCCGGTCAAGACCATCGCCACCGGCGAAGGCGGCATGGTCACCACCAACGATGCCAGCCTCGCCGAACGCCTCAAGGTGATGCGCAGCCACGGCATGGTCCGTCCGCCCGGCGCCGACCCCTGGTGGTACGAGATGGCGGAGCCCGGCTTCAACTACCGCCTGCCCGACATCCTCTGCGCGCTGGGACTCTCTCAACTGCGAAAGTTGTCGAGATTCGCCGCGCGGCGCCGCGCGCTCGCCAAGGCCTACGAGGCCGCGCTCGCGCCCCTCGCGCCGGTGGTCAGGATGGCCGCGCGGCCCCCGTGGAGCGACCCGGTCCTGCACCTGATGTGCGTGCTGATCGACTTCGAAGCCGCGGGTATTACCCGCCGCCAGGTGGTCGAGCGCTTACGCGAGCGCGGCGTCGGAACCCAGGTCCACTACATCCCGGTCCACCGCCAGTCGTACTACGCCCAGCGGTATGGCCGGCTCGACCTGCCGGGCGCGCAGGCCTGGTACGACCGCTGCCTCTCGCTGCCGCTCTATCCCGGTATGGCCGATGAGGATGTGGGGCGGGTGGTCGAGGCGTTGCGGGCGGTGCTGGGGGGCTGAGGCTTTACGGCCGCCTCTGGGGCCTAGTCGCGACTAGGCAGAAGACGAAACCTGACAGGGCTCCGCATGCCAAACTGATGCCTAACAGGTGCGGCCACCCGATGAGTCCTCGCAAAAAGAGGTCGTTTCGAAGTTGCGGGGCCGCTGCGCCCAGGAAGCCGAGTGTTGCTAGACCACCGATGACGGCGCCCACGGCCGCAGAATTGATTGGCGTCAGCGGAATCCTTCTGCGGAGCAGCACATAGGTTGGAACGCCAAGCACGAGCGCGATGGGATACGCCCATAGTCCGATCAGGAAGGCGCCGCCTAAGACCGCGTCCCATCCTCGTGCGGCGGCGTGGAGCGCCAACAGAAGCCCGACCGCCAGCGCACACGGAATGGCTGCTGTAGCTGGAGCTATCGCAAATGCGAGACACGCCCGTTCGAACGTTGGCCCGGTCGCCGCGCCGCGGTTCGCGCTCAAGACCAGCCCATTCTTGCAGTTGGAACCACCTAGTCCCCCTCACTTCGGTAGGCATCTCCCAGAGATGCCCCCCGGCCTTAAACCTCATGGATGATGCGAGCCTTCGGGCCTGGGCAAGTCCGCCGACACGCNNCGCGGCGCGCGTTCCGCGCGTCCTTGAGAAGCCGAGGCCCCAAGGCAAACTGGCCGGCATGAGATTTAAGCCGCAGCCGGTCGGTTCCCCCTTCTCGTCGTTCCGCGGACCAGCCTGCGGCGACCGTGGGATGACGAAGGATCGGGTCTTGCCGCGCGTTGGGAACCACCAGGCTTCGAGGGCTATTGAATCCGGTGTTGGCGTGGCCGTCCCGCAGGCGCGCCGGGCGTTCAGCCTCGGTTCAGCCGCTCGACCCGATGGTGCGGCGTCTGACCGTCCGACAGCCGACAGGGGTTATGCATGCTCTCGCCGCAACTTCGCCGCCTGGGACTCGCCACGATCCTGCTGGGCGCCGCAACGCCAGGGCTCGCCTCCGCCGCCCAGCCCGCCGCCGTCGAACCCCCGGTCTTCGCCGCCTTTGGCAACACCGTCGTCACGACCTACCCGGACGGCAGGACCCAACAGATCTGGCTGCATCCGGACGGCGCCTGGGCCGGCCTCAGCCGCACCCACCGGGAACTCACGGGGACCTGGACCCTGAAGGGCGATCGGGTCTGCATGCGCCAGAAGACGCCGCCGACCCTGCCGTTCAGCTACTGCACCGCATTTCCGCAGGACGCCCGCGTCGGCGCCGCCTGGGCGTCCAAGGACTTCGCGGGAACCCCGATCCGGCTGAAGCTCGTCCGCGGCGTCCAGACCGAGAGCTGACCCTAGGCGGCCAACGACGCGTGCTTCAGGAGGTCGCGGATCGCGTCCACCCGGTCCGGCGCGCCGCTGAGTTCGGCGCGGGTGTCGTCGGCGCGGGCGAGTTTCATGGCCTCGGCGCGGGCCTTGTCGGCCACCGGACCCAGAGGGCCCGCCTCGCCACAGGCGAGTTTCAGGAGCGCGGTCAGGCGGCTGAGCGCCGGGACGGTGGCCCGAAGCGTCGTGGCGATCAGGCGCGCGTCGGCCTCGATCAGGCCGCCGATCTCGCCCAGCTTTACCTGGATGGGCTTGTAGGCCTCCTCGATCAGGCCGCAGCGGGCGACGGCGCGCTGCAGCTTGGCGAGTTCCATCAGCCGTGCGGCCGCGTGGTGTGTCTCGCGGCTTTCCGTCTCGAAGCGCAGGCTGAAGATCAACGAGGTCAGCCAGCGGCCGGCCTCGCGCTTGGCGCCCCCGCCGATGACATTTTCTATGAGCCAGATCAGCGCCTCGGCCTCTTCCTGGACGGTGTTGTCCTCGCCCAGGTAGGTCTCCACGAAGTCGCGGGTGACCAGCATCCTGGAGCGGGCGGAGAAGGCGGCCTGCACCTGGTCGAGCGGCAGGAGCTTGCCCGAGGCGGCGGTGAGCGACATGGCGAGGCCCCGTATCACGTCGATCTCGCTGACCGGGTCGGAGGGGCGAAGGCGCCGTTGGCCGGAGAGGTCGCGCAGGATCCGCTGGCCGATGGCCGCGCGCACCCCGGTGAAATCCTCGTCGTGCAGCCAGTGGGCGAGGCGCTTGGCGCGGTCCGACAGCTCCGGCATCATCTTGGCCACCGACGGTTCGGCCTTGACCAGTGCGTCGACCACGTCGGCCGCGGCAAGCCGGCTCATGGCCGCCAGGCGCGCGCCGAGGTCGAGGCCGCCGCCCACCACATTGTCGAGCCCCTTCTGGCAGCCGACGATCTCTTCCAGCGGCTGGGCGATCACCGAGAGCGCCAGCTTGCGGCCCGCGCCCTCGGCGGGGGCCTTGTCGGCGAGATCGAGCAGCAGACCCACCTTCTCGCTCCAGCTCTGGGCCGGGGCGAGGCTGGCCGCCACGGCGCAGCCCAGGCGGTAGGCGCCCTCCGGGTCCTTGGCGAGCTGGCCGGCGACCTTGGCGAAGGTGTCGGGAGAGACGTGCGGAAGACCTCTTCGGGCGTCGCGCATCAGCCGCTCGATGGCCCGATCGCCCAAGCTTTTGAAGGACTTGGTCATCTCCGCGACCGAGGCGCCGCGGGAATGGGCCTCGGGCACGGCGATCTTCTGGACGGCGTGGGCGATCTCCACGCCGCTCGCCTCCAGCTGTTCGACCAGGTCCGGCCGGTGCAGCAGTTCGAACGGGGTGGCCTCGTGGCGCTCCAGCCAGGTCTCGAAGAGCCGGCCGATCCGCTCGCGGGCATGGCAGGTGTAGAGGTCCTGCGGCGAGACGCAGAGCGGTTCGGTGGGCTCCGGCGCCTTCACCTTGCGCGGCTTCTCGGGCACGCCGCGGTTCAGGATCGTCAGCGAGTGGAACTCGCCCGTGGCCGGGTCCAGGGTCTCGCGCATCACCCGGACGGCGGCGACTTCGCCCCGGTCGATCATTTCGTTGGCGGAATCGAGCGCGGTCAGGCGTACGTCAGTAGCCATTTTCAGGGCCCAGCCCGAGTCCGGGTAGCGCCGGACAAAAACTTCGAAATGGACGTCGCCAGCGGACATAGAGTCCCTCCTCAATGAACCGAAGCCTAGCGCCGAAGCTTTAAGGGCCTATTGACCGTCGTTATCGCGACAACACGTGCGACCCCCAATGGCGCCCCATTGAGGCCACGGTGCGGGATGACTAGCTTCACAGCGACACATACGGAGACGACGCACCCCCAATGGCCAAGATCACCCTGGTGGATGACGACGAGAACATCGTCACGTCGGTCAGCCTCGCGCTGGAGAGTCACGGCCACACCGTGAAGGCCTACTACGACGGCGCCACGGGCCTGGCGGCCCTGGAGAGCGAGCCGCCGGACCTGGCCATCCTCGACGTGAAGATGCCGCGCATGGACGGGATGGAGGTGCTGAGGCGCCTGCGCCGGACCTCCGACATGCCGGTGATCATCCTCACCTCCAAGGACGAGGAGATCGACGAGATCCTGGGCTTCAACCTGGGGGCCGACGACTACATGCACAAACCCTTCAGCCAGCGCCTGCTGATCGAGCGGGTGAAGGCGGTGCTGCGCCGCGCCGGCATCGAGGGCGAGGAGCCGCCGGCCACGGCGGCCGGCGCCGAGGGCAGCCGCGCCATCAAGCGCGGCAAGCTGACGCTCGATCCGGCGCGCCACGACTGCCTGTGGGAAGGCAAGGCCGTGAAGCTGACGGTGACCGAATTCCTGCTCCTGCAGTCGCTGGCCCAGCGGCCCGGCTTCGTGAAGAGCCGAGACAACCTGATGGACGCGGCCTACGACGATCAGGTCTATGTCGACGACCGAACCATCGACAGCCACATCAAGCGCATGCGCAAGAAGTTCAGAGACGTGGACCCCGAGTTCGACGCGATCGAAACCCTCTATGGCGTTGGATACCGATACCGCGAAACCTGAGCGGAGGCGCAGGTCCCGGCGCCGAAGATGGCTGCCGGGCACCCGCCTCGGCCAGCTGATCATCCTGCTGAACGTGCTGGGGCTGGCGATCCTGATCGTCGGCGCCCTGGTGCTGAACGAGTTCCGCCAGGGGCTGGTCAACGCCCGCATCGACAGCCTGACCACCCAGGGCGAGCTGATGGCCTCGATCCTGGACCAGTACGCCACGGTCGGCGACCCGCTGCCGGCCATGGACCCCAACTACGCCGCCGTGGCGCTGCAGGCGCTCGCCGACCCCGCGCGGCAGCGCGCGCGGCTGTTCGATCCGCAGGGCCGGGCCATCGCCGACAGCGAACTGGTCGCCGACCGGGTGGAGCAAAGGGCCCTGCCGCCCGCCCGCCCGCGGGGCGACAAGGGCCTGACCCTGCAGCTCAAGCCCCGTCCGCGCGGCGCCGTCGAGCAGGAGGCCCGCGCTTCCCTGAATGCCGAAGTTGGCAAGGCGCTGCGCGGCCAGCATGTGGCGGGGCTGCGGATCGGCGACGACGGCGCGCGGGTGGTCTCGGTCTCGATCCCTATCCAGCACGTGCAGGCGGTGCTGGGCGTGCTCACCCTGGAAGCCAACGACGTGGACGCGATCATCGCCCGCGAGCGGATGGCGCTGATCCCCTTCATCCTGATCGCCATCGCCGTGACGCTCGGCTCCTCGCTGCTGCTCACCCAGCTGATCGCCCAGCCGGTCCTGCGCCTGGCCCGCGCGGCGGACCGGGTCAGGCTGGCCGGCGCCCGCGCGATCTCGCTGCCCGACCTGGCGCGGCGCGACGACGAACTCGGCGACCTGACCCGCAGCCTGGAGAACATGACCCAGGCGCTCTCGGAACGGATGGACGCCATCGAGAGCTTCGCCGCCGACGTGGCCCACGAGATCAAGAACCCGCTGACCTCGCTCCGCTCGGCGGTGGAGACCCTCGACCTGGTCACCGACCCGGTGGCCCGCGCCCGCCTGCTGAAGATCCTGCAGAACGACGTCCAGCGGCTGGACCGGCTGGTCACCGACATTTCCAACGCGTCCAGGCTGGACGCGGAGCTTTCCAGGGACGCGCCCAAGAGCGTCGACCTGGAGCGGCTGATCGGCGACATCGTCGGGCTCTACCAGGCCACAGCCAAGCCCGGGGAGGTCGCCGTGCGCTTCCACGGTTCTGGCGCCATGGAGCCGGTCACCGTGCTCGGCCGCGAAGGCTCGTTGGGCCAGGTGTTCCGCAACCTGATCGACAACGCCCGCTCCTTCAGCCCGCCGGGCGGCGAGGTTGTGGTGGCGCTGCAGCGGGCGGCGGGCCGCGTCATCGCCACGGTGTCCGACAGCGGTCCCGGCATCCCGCCGGAGAACCTGGAGACGGTCTTCGAGCGGTTCTACACCTCGCGGCCCAAGGGCGCGGCCTTCGGCGGCAACTCGGGCCTCGGCCTCTCCATCGCCCGGCAGATCGTCGAGGCGCACGGCGGCACGCTCAAGGCGCAGAACCGCCTCGTCGACGGCAAGACCATCGGGGCGGTCTTCCTCCTGATGCTGCCGGAAGCGAAGCTTTGAGCCGTCCAGAGCCCAGCGAAGGGGACCTGATCCGCCACGCCGGCCTGATCGCCATCCGCCTCGGCGGCTTCTGGCGCGGCGTCCTGATCGAGGGTCCGCCGGGCGCCGGCAAGAGCGACCTGGCGCTCAGGGCGCTGGAACAGGGCTTTTGTCTGGTCGCCGACGACCGGGTTCTCCTGTGGACCTCGGGCGGACGGCTGTACGGCCGGGCTCCGGACCCACTTGCCGGCCTCCTGGAGGTCCGCGGCCTCGAGGTGGCGAGGGTCCCGGCCCTGCCGCTGGCGGAGGTGGCGCTGGTCGCCCGCTGCGGCGCGGCCGAGCGCATCCCGGACCCGCGGCGCGCCGAGATCGCGGGCGTTTCGCTTCCGCTCGTGGAGATCGACCCGCGCGAGGCCTCGGCGCCTGCGAAACTAAGACGCGCGCTCGACCACTTTGACGTGGGCGGCAAGAGGCGTATTTAGCACGGCTTCGCGGGACGGGTTCTTAAGGCCGCGGTGGGTGGGGATACCCTTGGAAGACATTTGCATTTGCGGGCTCGGGGTATGATCGGGCTCGTGATCGTGACGCACGGGCGGCTGGCGGAGGAGTTCGTCTTCGCCATGGAGCATGTGGTCGGGCCGCAGGCCGCGGTCGAGGCCATCTGCATCGGCCCCGAGGACGACATGGAGCGCCGCCGCAAGGACATCCTGGCCGCCTGCGGGCGGGTGGACACCGGCGCCGGCGTCATCCTGCTCACCGACATGTTCGGCGGCACGCCGTCGAACCTCGCCATCTCGGTCATGGAACAGACCAAGGCCGAGGTGATCGCGGGGCTCAATCTGCCGATGCTGATCAAGCTCGCCAGCGTGCGCACCCGCCAGAGCCTGGAGGAGGCGGTGGCCTGCGCCCAGGAGGCCGGGCGCAAGTACATCTCCGTCGCCTCCTACGTCCTGGCCGGCGAGAAATGAGCCTCTCGGCGTGAGCGGGGCGGCGACCCGCACCGTCGAGATCATCAACAAGCGCGGCCTGCACGCCCGCGCGTCGGCCAAGTTCGTCAAGACCGCCTCGGGCTACGACGCCGAGGTCCGCGTCTCCAAGGACGGCCAGACCGTCGACGCGCGCTCGATCATGGGCCTGATGATGCTGGCCGCCGGCCCCGGCTGCTGCATCGAGATCGAGGCCGAGGGCGCCGAGGCCGAAGCCGCCGTGGCGGCGCTGGAACAGCTGGTCAGCTCCAAGTTCGACGAGGACGAGTAACGAGAACGCCGCTCATCCCGGCGAAGGCCGGGACCCAGATCGCCAAGCGCCGATGTGGGTTGGCTTTCCGCTGAGCTGTTCGAGCCCGCATCTGAGCTATTCCATCTGGGTCCCGGCCTTCGCCGGGATGAGCGGAATTGGCTCACGTCTTCAGCCGCCAGCCGGTCTTGAAGATCCACCAGACGACGACCAGGCAGGCCAGCATGAACAGCAGCGTCATGGCCAGGCTCGCGCCCACGCCCACGTCGGAGACGCCGTAGAAGCTCCAGCGGAAGCCCGAGACCAGATAGACCACCGGATTGAAGAGGGCGACCTTGGCCCAGATCCCGGGCAGCATGTTGATCGAATAGAAGCTGCCGCCCAGGAAGGTGAGCGGGGTGATCACCATCAGGGGCACGATCTGCAGCTTCTCGAAGCCGTCGGCCCAGATGCCGAGGATGAAGCCGAACAGGGAAAAGGTCATCGAGGTCAGCACCAGGAATCCCAGCGCCCAGACCGGGTGAGCGATGTGAAAGGGCACGAACAGCCTGGCCGTGATCAGGATGATCGTTCCCAGCATCACCGACTTGGAGGCCGCCGCGCCCACATAGCCCAGGACGACCTCGAGCGCCGAGACCGGCGCCGACAGCATCTCGTAGATCGTCCCCGACCACTTGGGCATGTAGATGCCGAAGGAGCCGTTGGAGATGCTCTCGGTCAGGATCGACAGCATGATCAGGCCCGGAACGATGAAGGCGCCGTAGGTGACCCCGTCGATCTTCGCCATCCGCGAGCCGATCGCAGCCCCGAAGACGATGAAATAGAGCGATGTGGAGATCACCGGCGCGGCGATGGACTGCACCACGGTGCGGAAGGTCCGGGCCATCTCGAAGCGGTAGATGGCGCGGATCGCATAGGGGTTGAGGCTGAGGACGGCCATCCCAGAGTCCTACTTTCTCGTGCTCACCAGGCTGACGAAGATTTCCTCGAGCGAACTCTGCTCGGTCTTCAGGTCCTTGAAATCGACGCCGCGCTTGGAGAGTTCGCGCAAGAGCTCGGCGATGCCGGTGTTCTCCGCCTGGGCGTCGAAACTGTAGATCAGGTCGGCGCCGTCGTTGGCCAGCGTCAGGTCGTATTGCGGCAGGCCTTTGGGTGCGGCCTTCAGCGGCTCCTGCAGGTGCAGCGTCAGCTGCTTCTTGCCGAGCTTGCGCATCAGCTCGGCCTTTTCTTCCACCAGGATCAGCTCGCCCTTGGAGATCACCCCGATCCGGTCGGCCATCTCCTCGGCCTCTTCGATGTAGTGGGTGGTCAGGATGATGGTGACGCCGTTCTCGCGCAGCCTGCGGACCATCTCCCACATGTCGCGTCTGAGCTCGACGTCGACGCCGGCGGTGGGCTCGTCGAGGAACAGAATCTGCGGCTCGTGGGAGAGCGCCTTGGCGATCATCACCCGGCGCTTCATGCCGCCGGAGAGCGCCATGATCTTGGCGTCCTTCTTGTCCCAGAGTGAAAGGTCCCGGAGCACCTTTTCCACATAGGCGTGGTTGGTCGGCTTGCCGAACAGGCCGCGGCTGAAGTTGACTGTCGCCCAGACGGTCTCGAAGGCGTCGGTGCTGAGTTCCTGCGGCACGAGCCCGATCTTGTGGCGCGCGGAGCGGTACTCCTTGACCACGTCGTGGCCGTCGGCGAGCACCCGGCCCGACGTCGGATTGACGATGCCGCAGGTGATCCCGATCAGGGTGGTCTTGCCTGCGCCGTTGGGGCCCAGGAGGGCGAAGATTTCCCCCTTCTCGATGGTCAGACTTACATCCTTCAGGGCCTGGAACCCGCCGACATAGGTCTTCGAAAGACCCTCTACGGAAATGATCGGCTGCGGCATTTGTCCCCCGGGACCACGCAGATAGGACCCCAAGGACGCTTCGGCTAGGCCGGAGCCGACACCTTGGGGGACATCGGCCGCATCTTCAGGTCGGCGAGCATGGCGTCGTCGCTGTCGCGGCCGGGGTTGTTGGTGGTCAGCAGGCGCGCGCCCACGAAGATCGAGTTGGCGCCGGCCAGGAAACAGAGTGACTGCAGCTCTCTGGACATGTGCTCGCGCCCGGCGGCGATGCGGACGACCGACTTCGGGCAGACCAGACGCGCGACCGCGATCATGCGGACGAACTCCAGGCCGTCGACCGGTGTGGAACCCCCCAGGGGCGTTCCGGGAATGGGCATCAGGTCGTTGATCGGCAGGCTCTGCGGGTGGCTCGGCAGGGTCGCCAGCTGGTGGAGCAGGCCGGCGCGGTCGCGGCGGGTCTCGCCCATGCCAACAATGCCGCCGCAGCAGGTGGACATGCCCGCCTCCCCCACGGCCGTAAGCGTGTCCAGCCGCTCCTGATAGGTCCGGGTGGTGACCACCTGGTCGTAGTAGTCGGGCCCGGTGTCGAGGTTGTGGTTGTAGAAATCGAGGCCCGCGGCCTTCAGCGCCCGGGCCTGATGCGGCGTCAGCATGCCGAGCGTCGCGCAGGTCTCCAGTCCCAGGGCCTTCACGCCGGAGATCATGGCGGCCAGCTTCGGGACGTCGCGGTCCTTCACGTCTCGCCAGGCCGCGCCCATGCAGAACCGCTGCGCGCCGCCCGCCTTGGCCTCCGTGGCCGCGGCGATCACGGCCTCGGCCTCCATCAGCTTGGAGGCGACGGTGGCGGTCTTGAAGTGCTGCGACTGGCTGCAATAGCCGCAGTTTTCCGGACAGCCGCCGGTCTTGACGGAGAGCAGCTGGGAGAGCTGGAGTTCGGCCGGGTCGAACCACCGCCGGTGGACCTCGGCCGCACGGAAGACGAGCTCGGTGAACGGGATCTCGAACAGCGCCTCGACCTCATCGAGCGTCCAGTCGTGGCGCGGCTGAGCCGGATCGATCGGGGACACGTGGGCGTTCATGCGAGGCTCCAGCGGGGTGACGGGCCGCCGACATAGCTTGACGCAGGGGCAGGCGGCAACCGGCGCGCGCATTTGACCTTGCGCAATTCGGCGGGGACCGCGGAGGTGCTATGAGGCGGCGAAGACGACGGGAAGCCTCCATGCTCGCAGATCGTGAGATCGAGTTGAAGTTCGCCTGCGGGCCGGACGATCTGGCGGCTGTCCTGGCGGCCGCGCCGGCCGGCGACGACGAGACCCGCGAGCTGATCAGCGTCTATTTCGACACCCCTGACCTGCTGCTGCAGAAGGCCGGCGCCTCCTTGCGGGTGCGCGAGCACAAGGGCCGCCGCACCCAGACGCTGAAACGCGGCCAGGGCCTGGTCCGCGAGGAACACGAGGCGCCGATCGAGGGCCTGGCGCCGGATCCGGCGCTGGAACCCCTGCCGTCACTGCTGCCCGACGGCGCCACCCTGAAGCCCGCCTTCAACGTCCGCGTCAGCCGCCGACAGCGGACCTTCCACTATCAGGACGCCGAGATCGAGCTGGCGCTGGACCAGGGCGAGGTCACCGGCGGCGACCGGCAGAGCGACATCTGCGAGGTGGAGCTGGAGCTGAAGTCGGGGCCGCCCGCCGCGCTGTTCGCGCTCGCCCGCGAACTCCTGGCCGCCGCCCCGCTCTATCTGGCCTTCGACAGCAAGGCCGCCCGCGGCCAGGCCCTGGTGGCCGGGCCCGCCATGACCTCGCAGAAGACCGGCAAGGTCACGCTCTCCCGTGACGCCACGGTCGGCGAAGCCTTCCAGGCGATCGCCCGCAAGGCGCTGGCCCAGATCGCCGCCAATGCCGAGACCCTGCGCCTCCAGCCGGGACCGGAAGCGGTCCACCAGCTCAGGGTCGGCGTCCGGCGCCTGCGCAGCGCGCTGACCACCTTCAAGCCGCTGCTGGCGGGCGACGGGCTTCAGTCGCTGAAGACCCAGCTTCGGTGGCTCGGCCACGCCTGCGACGCCGCCCGCAATCTCGATGTCTTCGCCGGTGAGACCCTGCATCCGGCGGAGTTGGGCGAGAGCGCTCCGGCGGGCCTGCATTCTCTGCGCAAGGCGGTCGACGCGGCGCGGCGGCGGGCCTGGGCCGAGGCCGGCGAGGCGTCGTCGTCGGAGCGCTTCCGCGCCCTGATGGTCGACGCCGTGGCCTGGGTGGAGACCGGCGGCTGGCTGGATGGCCCCGACGCGCGCGAGGCCATCCGGCCCTTCGCGAAAGCGGCCCTGAAGCGCCACCTCAAGTCGCTCGCCAAGCACGGCCGGGCGGCCCGGGGCGGGGACGACGAGGCGCGTCATTACCTGCGCATCGAGGCCAAGAAGCTGCGCTACGCCACCGAGGCCCTCACCAGTCTCTATGGGGAAAAGCGCGCCGCGCCCTATCTGGAGCGCCTCAGGGACCTGCAGGAGGCCCTGGGCGCGCTCAACGACCTGGCGGCCGCCGAGCCCCTGATCGCCAGGCTGACGCTGTCGCCCGAGGCGGCCTTCGCGGCGGGCGAGCTGGTGGGACTGAAAGCCGCCGGCAAGCCGCGGCTGCTCGCCCAGGCCGATAGGGCCCTGGGTCGGCTGGAAGCGGCCAAGCCCTTCTGGGGTTAAGAATCACATAAAGAAATCTTTATATGATTTCTTGCCTCGCGGCCGGCCCGTCGCTATAGAGCCGCCAACTCAATTCCCCCGCCCCCAGCTCCCCACGCGGGGATTCCATCCGAGGACTGAAATGACCGACTACATCGTCAGGGACATCGCGCTCGCCGATTTCGGCCGCAAGGAACTCGACATCGCCGAGACCGAAATGCCGGGCCTGATGGCCACGCGCGCCGAATTCGGCAAGGACAAGCCGCTGAAGGGTGCGCGGATCGCGGGCTCGCTGCACATGACCATCCAGACCGGTGTCCTGATCGAGACCCTGCAGGCGCTGGGCGCCGACGTGCGCTGGGCCTCCTGCAACATCTTCTCGACCCAGGACCACGCCGCCGCCGCCATCGCGGCCAGGGGCACGCCGGTCTTTGCGATCAAGGGCGAGACCCTGGTCGAGTACTGGGAGTACGCCCACAAGATCTTCGAATGGTCGGATGGCGGCTATCCGAACATGATCCTCGACGACGGCGGCGACGCCACCCTGCTCTGTGTCCTGGGCCCCAAGGCCGAGAAGGACCCCAGCGTCCTCAACAACCCGCAGAACGAGGAGGAAGAAGCCCTCTATGCGGTGATGAAGCGCTACCTGAAGGAAAAGCCCGGCTTCTATTCGGCGATCCGCGACGCCATCAAGGGCGTGTCGGAGGAGACCACCACGGGCGTCCACCGCCTCTACCAGATGCACGAGCGCGGCGAGCTGCCGTTCGCCGCCATCAACGTCAACGACAGCGTCACCAAGTCCAAGTTCGAC
>PLEH01000181.1 GCA_003136395.1 Phenylobacterium sp. | reverse complement strand
CAGATGCCGGTGATGGACGGCCTGACCGCCACGCGGCGCATCCGCGCGCTCGCCGACCGGGACGCCGCGCGCACCCCGATCATCGCCATGACCGCCAACGTCCTGCCCGAGCAGGTCGCCCGCTGCCGCGAGGCCGGCATGGACGACCACCTGGGCAAGCCGATCAACCTGCCGCTCCTGCTGCAGGCCCTGGACCGCTGGACCACGCCCGCCAACGACGAGGACGCGGAGCGGGAGCAGGCGTCCTAGCGGGCGGCGCCACATGACGCGTGCGCTGCAGCACGCTAGAACCTCGCCCCATGGCCCTCGACACCTTCCTGAACACCTTCGCCGGCAATCCGCTGGACCGCGCCAGCGACCGGCGCGCCAAGCCCGAATGGATCGCCGAACAGCTTGCCTCCCCGGAGGCGCTGGGCATCGCCGTCTGGAACGGCCGCCCCTTCGTGGAGGCCTCAAAGGACGCCAATGTCCCTGGGGGCCTGCAGATCGCCTACCTGCCGGCCAAGCTGGTGGGCGAACTGGCGGGCGGGCCGGAGCGACTGCTGTTCATGGGCCTGTGGAAAGACACCGCCGTCTTCGCCGTCGACCTGGAGGGTATGGCCGACCCGGCCGAGGGGCCGCTGCAGGGGTTCGGCGCCTTCGAGGATCTGCGGGCCGTGGCGCTGAAGCTGCCCGCCACCGAGGCCGCCATCGTGGCCACCGCCAAGCAGATGTTCGAGTGGCGCCGCCGCCACCAGCACTGCGCGGTCTGCGGTCAGCGCAGCGAGGCCCAGGACGGCGGCTGGAAGCGTAAGTGCCCGGCCTGCGAGGCCGAGCACTTCCCGCGCACCGACCCCGTGGTGATCATGCTGCCCTTCCACAAGGACCGCTGCATGCTGGGACGCCAGGAACAGTGGCCCAAGGGCATGTTCTCGGCCCTGGCGGGCTTCCTGGAGCCCGGAGAGAGCATCGAGGAGGCCTGCGCGCGCGAACTCCACGAGGAGGCGGGCCTGCGCGCCGTGAAGGTGCGCTACCACTCGACCCAGCCGTGGCCCTATCCGTCGTCGCTGATGATCGGTCTGATCGCCGAGGTGGAGGACGACGAGGGCGTCCCCGACCAGGCCGAACTCTCCGAGATCCGCTGGTTCACCCGTGACGAGGCCCGCGACCTGATCGCCGGCAAGCTCGACGGCGTCGCCGCCCCCCAGCGCCTGGCCATCGCCCACCAGCTCATCAAGGCCTGGGTGGAAGAGGGCTGACTCCGCACAGTCCCCCTCCCCTGTGGGGAGGGACAGCTCGCCGGAGGCGAGCAGGGTGGGGAAGCCGCGTTCAAGCTCGACCTTGCAGCCCTAGGAATTCCTACTTGCGCGTGGAACAAATCAAGAACATCATCCCACCATGCGCCCCGAGATCCAACGCGCCCGCGAACTTCGCCGCAACATGAGCGAGCCAGAAATCGTTCTCTGGTCGCGCCTGAGGCGGCTACGCGACCGCGGCTATCACATCCGCCGACAGTATCCGTTCCGCGGCTACTATCTGGACTTTGCCTGCCTCTCGCGCCGGCTTGTCATCGAGGTCGACGGCTACCAGCACGGCGACGATCGCCACGCCGAGCACGACGCTGTGCGCGACCGCATTCTCCGGAGGCATGGCTTCCAGGTGCTGCGGTTCTGGAGCAGCGACGTGCGGCGAGACTTGGATGAGGTGATGGACCGGATCGTGCTGGCGCTCGAAGCACCGCCCTTCCCACCTCTTCGTGGGGAGGCTGGCCGAGGAGGAGCCGAGGTCGAGTGGGCGGGCCAGGGTGCTGAGCCTGCGCTCGAGCACGACCTCCCCACCCGTCTCGCTGGCGCTCGCCACCCTCCCCATTAGGGGAGGGGGACTGCGTCGGCGCTACCCCCGCGTCCGGAACGGGTCCGCCGGATAGACCCCCAGGATCTCGAACTTCTCCGCGAAGAAGCCCAGTTCCTCGAAGGCCAGCGCCAGGCCGCGGTCCTCGGGCCGCCCGTCGGCCTCGGCGTAGAAGAAGGTCGCCGTCCAGGCGCCGCCCTCCATGTAGCTCTCCAGCTTGGAGATGTTCACGCCGTTGGTCGCGAACCCGCCCATGGCCTTGTAGAGCGCGGCCGGCAGGTTCCTGACCTTGAAGGTGAAGCTGGTGATGCAGGGCGCGGTGAAGGGCGGCGGCTTCGGATGCTTTTCCGCGGTCATGATCAGGAAGCGGGTGGTGTTGTGGTGCTCGTCCTCGATGTCGCGGGCCAGGATCTCCAGGCCGTAGATCTCCGCGGCCAGGGCCGGCGAGATCGCCGCGCGCGTCGGATCGGGGTGCTGGCTTAGCGTGCGCGCCGCGCCGGCGGTGTCGCCGACCGATTCGGTCTTCAGCCGGTGGCGGCGGACGAACTTGCGGCATTGGCCGAGCGCAATCGCCATGCTGGCGACCGTCTTGATGTCGTCCAGCGCCACGCCCGGGTTGGCCATCAGCTGAAAATGGATCGGCTTGAACCGCTCTCCGATGATCTTCAGGCCGGAGGACGGCAAAAGGTGGTGCACGTCGGCCACGCGGCCGGCGATGGAATTCTCCACCGGGATCATGCCGAGCTGGCAGTCGCCGGTCTTGATGGCCTCGAACGCCTCCTCGAAGGTCGCGTGCGGAACCGGCTGGTAGTCCGGGAAGGCCGCGGTGCAGGCCTCGTGGCTGTTGGCGCCCAGTTCACCCTGGAAGGCGATGCGTCCCTTGGTCATGGGAGGGTCCTGTTCTTCAAGGCTTGAGCATGGGCGCGCGCGCGCTCAAGGTCCGCCGGGTTATCCACAGAGATCGGCGCCTCGTCGATGACCGCCGCCCAGATCGAAAGTCCAAGCTCCAGCGCCCTGAGCTGCTCCAGCCGCTCGCGCCGTTCCAGGGGCGAGGGCGGCGCGGCGCAGAACCGCTCCAGCGCCGCGCGCCGAAAGCCGTAGATGCCGTGGTGTAGCCACACCGGCCCGTCCCCATAGAGCACCGAGCGGGTGAAATAGAGCGCGCGCGCCGAGCGGCCGTCGGGCTGCAGGGCGGCCACGACCTTGGGCATGTCGGGATTCGTTCGCTCGGCGGGATCGGCCTCGGCGACCATCACCGTGGAGATGTCGCAGCTTGGCTGGGCCTCCAGCAGCCGCGCCACGGCCCGCACGGCGTCGGGCCGCACAAAGGGAATGTCGCCCTGCAGGTTGATCACCACATCGTGGCGGCCCGTTGGGTCAAGCTCGGCCAGGGCCGCGACGATCCGGTCGGAGCCGGAGGGCAGGTCGGGGTCGGTAAGCACAGCCGTCCCGCCAGCGGCGCGGACGGCCTCAGCGATCGCCGAATCGCCCGCCGCCACCGCCACGGGCCCCACGCCGGCGGCCTCGGCCTGCCTCAGCACGCGGACGATCATGGGGACGCCACAGATGTCCGCCAGGGGCTTCCCGGGCAGGCGGGTCGCGGCCATGCGCGCGGGGATGAGGACAATCGGGTTCATGGGAATGGTTGCGGCGATGCTTGGGCGGTTGCGCGAGCGCCGGTAGCGTGTAAGAGAGCCGGACGCAACAAGGGGCGGGATTCCCGCGCTTTCGCCGGCCTCCCGCGCCGGTCGTATAGAGGGCCGATTTCGGGACAATGAGCGACCTGACCTTCAACAAATACGCCGGCGCCGTACTCGCGACGGCCTTCGTCATCGCCGGCCTCGTCCAGCTGTCCGGGGGTGTGTTCAGCGAGGAGAAGGTCACCAAGCCCGGCTTCGTGGTCGCGGTGCAGGAAGAAACCGGCGCCGGCCCCGCCGCGCCGGAGGTCCCGCCCGACTGGGGTACGGTCCTGAAGACCGCCGACGTCTCCGCCGGCCAGGCGACCTTCGCCAAGTGCCAGTCCTGCCACAACGCCGACAGCGGCGGCCCCAACGGCACGGGTCCAAACCTCTGGGGCGTGGTCGGCCGCGCGCCGGGCAGCCATGCGGGATTCGCCTATTCGGACGGCATGAAGGCTTTCGCCGCCAAGCAGCCGGTCTGGGACTACCAGCATATCTATGAGTTCGTGAAAGGCCCGCAGGCCTATATCCAGGGCACCAAGATGACCTTCGTGGGCCTCAAGCAGCCGGAGGACCGGATCAACGTCATCGCCTTCCTGCGCGACCACGGCGGCACCCTGCCGATCCCGGCCCCGAACCCGGCCGCCGCGGCGGCTCCCGCCGCTGCTCCGGCCGCGGACGCCAAGCCGGACGCCGCCGCCAAGCCCGATGCGGCCAAGCCGGACGCAGCCAAGCCGGGCGCCGAGGCCCCCAAGGCCGACGCCGCGAAGACGCCGCCGACGAAGTAACCCACCGCTCATCCCCGCGAAGGCGGGGATCCAAGCGGCCTCTTAGCATCGGTATCGCCGGCGGTTGATGGCCCCGACTCGGCTTAGGTCCCCGCCTTCGCGGGGACGAGCGGCTTTCAGGTAATCCGCCTGTACGTCGTCGGCATCCCGCCGCCGGGCGCCGCAATGCGGGTGATCGCCGCCTCCAGCGGCTCGATCGCCACGGCCATGTGATAACCGTTGGCGTGGACGACGCGCTCTGCGTCGAGCCCGATGGCCACGTGGCCGTTCCAGAACACCAGGTCGCCGCGGTGGAGATCCTTGCGCCCGATCTCGCGGCCGAGCCCCGCCTGCTGGTCAGTGTCGCGCGGGCAGGCGAGGCCGCAGGCGAACAGCGCCGCCTGCACCAGGCCTGAACAGTCGAGGCCCAGGCTCTCGCGCCCGCCCCACAGGTAGGGCGCGCCCAGGAAACGCTCGGCCACGGCGGCCAGGTCGCTCTCGAAGGTCCCGATGGGCGCCAGGTGCTCGGCCGCCATCCAGCCGGCGCCCGCGACCTTCGCCAGCCGGCCCTCCTCGGCTTCCACGGCCACCAGCGCGTTCATCGAATAGGGGCCAAAGGCCTGGGTCTTGATGCTCGGCCCGGCGAAGGCGTAGGTGCGGATCGCGCTGATCCGGTGGGTCGGCTCCGGCGGCAGGGGCTTCAGAGCCGAGGCCGCCACGAAGCCCACATAGCCGTCCCGCCGCGCTTGGCCCCAGACGAATGCGCCTTCCTCCTCGATGACCTCGAAGGTCTCGCCGAACAGCAACTGGTCCATCTGCTCGGAGGCGGCGTCCGGCGCGCGGTGGATGCCCGTGGCCGGCGCCGTGCAGCCCGTCACGGTCGGGTCCAGATAGACCTCAGCGCGCACGACTCCCTCCAGCGACCGGCTGGCGACGCCGTCCCGGATGGGGGTGGTGCGCCCATCTCTTTCCTGCAAGAGGGGCATCAGGCGAAGCGGTCCCGGATCATCCGGTAGAGGCCGCGGATGGCCTGCGCCTCGGCCCCGGCCGGATGGCCCGGCCGGTTCCGCGGGTTCCAGGCGAAGATGTCGAAATGGGCCCAGGCGCCGGCGGGCGCGAACCGCTGCAGGAAGAGCGCCGCGGTCACCGAGCCGGCCTGGGCCCAGGCGTCGGGGTCGTTCTTGATCTCGGCCACGTCGCTGTCGAGGGCGTCGGCGTAGCCCTTCCAGAGCGGCATGCGCCAGATGGGGTCGGATTCGGCCTTCGCGGCCCGCTCGATGTCGGCGGCGAGGTCCTCATCGTCGGTGTAGAACGGCGGCAGCTGCGGCCCGAGCGCCACCCGCGCCGCGCCGGTGAGCGTCGCCAGGTCGAGGGTCAGCGCCGGCTCCAATTCGCTCGCCCGCGTGAGCGCGTCGGCCAGGATCAGCCGGCCCTCGGCGTCAGTGTTGCCGACCTCGATGGAAAGCCCCTTGCGCGAGGCCAGCACGTCGCCCGGCCGCATGGCGTCGCCGGAGATGGCGTTCTCGACCACCGGGGTCAGGATTGCCAGCCTGACCGGCAGCCTGGCGGCCATGATCATCCGCCCAAGCGCCAGGGCGTGGGCCGCTCCGCCCATGTCCTTCTTCATCTGGCGCATGCCGGCCGAGGGCTTGATGTCGAGGCCCCCGGTGTCGAACACCACGCCCTTGCCCACCAGGCAGACCAGCGGGTTCTTCGCCTGGCCCCAGCTGATCTCGATCATCCGGGGCGCGCGGGCCGGATCGGCGGCGCGGCCGACCGCGTGGACGGCGGGATAGTTCTCGGCGAGCAGATCATCGCCGGTGACCACCGCGACCTTCGCCCCATGCTGCTCGGCGATCTCGCGGGCGATGGTCTCGATCTGCAGCGGCCCCATGTCGTTGGCGGGGGTGTTGATCATGTCTCGAGCGAGGGCGCAGGCGTGGGCCACCTGGCGGACCTCGGCCACGTCGACGCCCTCGACAAGCAGCCGCGCCTTTTCGGCGCCGTGGGCCTTGTAGCGGTCGAACTTGTAGCTCCCCAGCCCGAAGGCGAGCGCGATCTGCCCGGCGGCCATCCCCTCAGGCATCCGCGCGATCCGGTAGGTTCCGGCCGGCAGCTTGCCGGCCAGGCTGCGGAAGGCCATGGGGTCGCCGCCGGCGCCCAGGCCAAACAGGATGCCGGCCAACCCGTCGGCGCCGGGGACCAGCAGCACCTGCCCGGCCTTGCCCTTGAATTCGGAGGAGACGGCGAAGGCCTTGGCGCCGGCGGGAAGCGAGTCCAGCGCGGGGCCCGTCTCGGCCTCGGTCAGCGCCTGGACCGGGATCACCGGACCATCGAAGGCGTCGAGGATCACGTCGGACATGTCGCGCGCCTTTGCGGGAAGAAAGACCGGCTCAGTCCTAGTCTCAACCGCGCCGCCGCCGCAACCGCCTCTAGAGATGCGTCACGAGACCGCAGGCCGGGAAGGCGGCGAGCGCGCCCACCGCGATGGCCACGCCATAGGGCACGTTCTCGCCGGGCTCGGCGAGGCGCGCGAACCAGGCCGGGCCCGACGGCACGAAGGGCCGGACATAGGCCGAGCGCAGGCCGAGCAGGCCTACGGCGAGCGCGCCGCCGGCCATGCCGGTCACCGCCAGATAGGTGATCGAGGCCGGCCAGCCGATCCACAGCGCCGCAGCCGCGAACAGCTTGGCGTCGCCGCCGCCGATCCAGCCGAGCGCGAACATGCCCATGCCGATGACCAACGCCGCGGCGCCGACACCGAGGTTGAGGCCAATCGCGGCGAGCGGCAGGCCCAGCGCCAGGCCGACGACCGGAAAAGCACCCACAAGCGCCAGCGAAAGCCGGTTGGGAATGGTGTAGCTCGTGGCGTCGCGCAGAGCCGCTGCGATCACCAGGACCGGGAAGATCAGCAGCAGGGCCGTCTGAAAAAGATGAATCATCGCGAGCTCCCTAGGCTCTCAACATGGCGCCTGCCGATGAACGGAGGGTTTCGCTGCGGCGCGCGGCCGCGACGGCACAAACGAAAACCCCCCGACGGTCGCCCGTCGGGGGGTCTTCGTATCAAGCCTTCGACAGGCGGTTAGGGCAGGTTGCTGCTGACCGACTGGAAGGTGCTGGAAAGCTTGGTG
>PLEH01000207.1 GCA_003136395.1 Phenylobacterium sp. | reverse complement strand
TTTTCGGGGCAGACACTAAGAGAAGCACGAGCCCCGTGCGGCGACCTCAACCCGGCGAACTCACCACCAAAGGGAGCAGACAATGCGATGATCAAGGCGTGCTTGACTGGAGCCGCGATAGAGAAGCGGTCACAGGCTCCGCGCCCGAAAGCGGACCTCCCTGAAGCCAACTTTGGAGGGAATGGGTCGAGAGCGGCGATCACCTCCACGAGCGCAAGCGGACCTCTAGTGGGACGGCTTCGGGATATTCAGCAGTAGGGCGGCTAAGTCTCGGGACAGCCCCTCGACGTGTGCGCCATCGTCATTCGAGAGGACGATGATCGTCAGCCTGTCATCAGGATATCGGGCCAGCATCCCACCGAACCCGCCGGTATGTCCATTGTGCCACCAGACCCGATGGCCGCCCTCCGACCCGACGACGTAGCCAAAGCCGAAGCCATGGCCGTAGTCCGTGAACATCAGCTTCAAGTCGCTCAGTTGAAGTCGTTTCGGATCATACAGGGCTTGGTCCCACCTCAAGAGATCGTCGACAGTGGAGTACAATCCGCCGGCTCCGGATTCGATGACGTTCGACATCCAGGGTGTGTCGCGCCAGGCCGAGCTTTCGAAGACATATCCGGTCGCGCGATGCGCAAGGACCTGGTCGCTGACGAACCCGGTATGACGCATACCCAGCGGGGCGAAAATCTGACCCGAGAGGTAGTCACCCAACGGCTGCCCGCTGGCCTTCTCCACGATCAGCCCGAGGATCACATAACCCGTATTGTCGTAGCTGAAGACCGTCCCCGGTGCGCTTTCGAGGGGGCGGTCATCCTCGGCCACGATGAATGAGAGCGCAGGGACTGATGATCCAGCCTCATACGTGAAACAGGAGAACCGGACCTAACAAGTTGAGCCTGGCAATCGCCCCCAGGCATGACAACGCCGCCGATCCGAAGACCGGCGGCGCGTCTAAGTCAGCCGCAATGTTTAGGCCTCGATCTCCGTGCGGCGGCGGCGCAGGGCCGCGCCGGTCAGACCGAAGCCACTGATTTCTGTGGCGCCCAAGCCGCAGTCGGGACTTAACAGTGATTAGATTTCGGTACTGACACGAGTCCGCCGGACCTTCGCCACAATCCGGTCCTGCTTGAGGACCTTGGCGGGGGCCGGTTCTACTCTTCGGTGTAGCGAAGGGCCCCCCGGCCGGACCGCCTGTCACGCCGCCCGACGCTGCCGTCAGAGCAGCCTCTGGCGGCCACAGGGAGACTGGGTTCTCATGTCGCGTACCAAGAGTGTTTTCGGCTGCGCCTCGGCGCTGGGCATGATCTGCGCCGCCGGCTCGGCCTGGGCCCAGACGCCCACCGGGAGTACGCCTGGAACGCCGCCTGCATCGGTGGCCTCGGTGAGCGAGCTGGTCGTCACCGCCCAGAAGCGTGAGGAGCGGCTGCAGGACGTGCCGGTGGTGGTGACGGTGCTGACCGGCGCGAAGCTCGCCGCCAACAACGTCAACTCCGTGGCCGACCTGGTGACGCTGACGCCCGGCCTGACGTCAACGACCAACGCCACCGAGGGCACGACGATCGCCCGCATCCGCGGCGTCGGCAACGTGGCCGACAATCCGGGCCTGGAAGACGCCGTCGGCCTCTACATCGACGGGGTCTACCGGCCGCGAAACGGTGTCTCGTTCAACGATCTCGGCGAACTCAACGACATCGAGATCCTGAAAGGTCCGCAAGGCACCCTGTTCGGCAAGAACACCATCGCCGGCGTGATCCAGATCACCACCAAGCGGCCGTCGTTCACCTACGGCGCCCAGGCCGAGGCGAGCGTGCAGAACTACAACGGCTACGGCGGCTCGCTCTCGGTGACCGGCCCGATCATCGCCGACAAAGTGGCGATCCGGCTCTATGTGGCCGACCGTGAACGCGACGGGTTCGTGCCGGTGGTTCAGTCTCCCAGCACCAACATCCCGGCCCAGAACGACGAGCACGTCTTCACCACCCGCGACCAGCTGCTGGTCAACTTCACCGACAATTTCGACGTCAATTTCATCGGCGACTACAGCCGGCGACGCGATCACTGCTGCATCGCCGTCGACTACCTGAACGGCTCGCCCGCGACAGTGCAGGACCTGGTGTTCCCGGGCACCGTGCCCAATCCGGTGAGCCCGAAGAACAAGACCGCGTTCCTGAACCGCTCGAACCAGGACCTGATCACCGACAAGGGGGTGTCTGCCGAGGCGCACTGGAAGACGCCCTGGCTCGGCAACGCCACGCTGACCTCGATCACCGCCTATCGCGACTCCAAGGAAAACGCCGGCGGCGACACCGACACCACCCTGGCCGACATCATCGCCACCGATCCGGCCTCCAACTTCACGCGCTTCCGGCAGTTTTCCGAAGAGCTGCAGTATCGCGGGTCGACCGAGCGGCTGACCTGGCAGGTGGGCGCCTTCTATTCGCACGAGCTCCTGGACACCCAGAATTTCCTGCAGAACGGCCCGGCGCTTGGACCCTACCTCAATGTGCTGAGCGGCGGCGTCCTGCCCGCGAACGGCTATCCGCTGGGGCAAGGCGTGACCGACGCCTATCACCAGCGCGAGCATTCCGAGGCGATCTATACCCAGGAGGAATACAAGCTCACCGACCAACTCTCGCTGATCGGCGGCCTGCGCTACACCTGGGAACATAAGGATCTGGAGTCGCTGCACACCAACAACGACACGGCCAACCTGTGCGCCAACATCCTGCAAGGCGCGACGCACAGTCCGACGCCGATCCCCTTTGCGGCCTATGGCCTGTTCTCGAAGGCCATCTTCGGCACCGCCTGCCTGGTGAACCCGGCGTTCAAGGGCTTCAACACCACCCAGTCGATCGACGAGGGTGCGCTGACCGGCACCGTCAAGCTGCAATACAAGTTCAGCGACGAGGCCATGACCTACGCCTCCTATTCGCGCGGCAATCTGGTGGGCGGGTTCAATCTGGCCGAGACCACCCTGCCCTTCGGCGCGGGCGGCGCGCCGAACACCTCGCTCGCGCCGGCCACCGACACGACGTTCCCGGCCGAGAACGTCAACGCCTATGAGCTGGGCGCGAAGACCCAGTGGCTGGAGCGCCGGCTGTCGCTGAACGCGGCGCTCTTCTACCAGAGCTACCGCGACCACCAGCTGAACGCCTTCACCGGCACCCAGTTCGTGGAGTTCACCATCCCCGAGGCGCAGACGGCCGGGGCCGAGCTGGAAGGCGTCTACGCGGTCACCCCGGACCTGATGCTGAACGGCGGCATCACCTATGCCGAGACCACCTATCCCTCGAGCGGGAAAAACAAAGCCGTGCTGCAGGCGCCGGGCAGCGGCCTCTTCCTGCTGCCGGGCAGCCGGTTGAGCTATGGGCCCCTGTGGTCGGCGACGCTGGGCGGCAGCTACAAGCACCCGGTGACTGACGGCTGGGACGGGTTCGTCAACGTCGACGCCAAGTATACGTCGAGCTACCAGGTCGGCTCCGACGAGGATCCGGTGAAGATGCAGCAGGGCTTCGGCCTGGTGAACGGCTCCATCGGGGTCACCAGCCACGACAAGCATCTGGAGTTCAGCCTCTGGGGCACGAACCTCTTCAACCAGCTCTACAAGCAGACCGCCTACGACGGAGTCCTGCAGACCTTCTCGACCCCGCCGGCGGCCAACCCCGGCGAGAACAACTACTACTATTTCCCCGGCCAGCCGCGCTTCTACGGCGCGACCCTGAAGGTCCGGTTCGAATAGACGGGGCAGTGGCGGGTGGTCTGGTTCGCGCCGGGCCGCCCGCGAGCGCGCCCCACACTGAGGGCGCAGCACCCCGAGGTCGAGGAGCCGCCGCCGCCGCTGACGGCGCGGCCTTTCGGAACGATCAGGTCATCGGCTTCGATTGAGCCTGTGGTTGTGGCCACCGCGGGCAGGGGTGGTCGGGTGCAGTCTTGTG
>PLEH01000285.1 GCA_003136395.1 Phenylobacterium sp. | reverse complement strand
CCCCAGGCCAGGCAGGCGCCGGCGATGGCGAGCGCACCCAACCCCACACCTGCGGGGCCGCCCTGCCAGGAGAGCAACACGGCGCCGGCCAGGATCGCCGCCGCCCCCATCAGCAGACGACGGTCCACGTTCTCCTTGAACCACAGCCAGGCGATGGCCATCGTCGCCAGACCTTCCAGGTTCAGCAGCAGAGCCGCCGAAGAAGCCGGCGTGCGCGCCAGCCCGAGCATCAACAACAAGGGGCCGATCACCCCGCCAGAGAGCACTACCAGCCCAAGCCAGGGCAGGTCGCCACGTCGCAGCGGCGCCTCCGGGGCCGGCACTCCCAAGAGGCCGCGGACCAGGTGGATGAGCCCGAGGCCCACGCCCGAACCGAGATAGAGCAGGCCCGCCAGCAGCCAGGGATCGACGCCGCCACCGAGCAGCAGCTTGGCCAGCGGGGTCGAGGCGCCGAACAGCGCAGCCGATGCCAGTGCCATCGGCGCGCCCGGCCACGAGATTGAGGGCTTCATACGGGCGACTCCCCCTCTCCTAGCCAACCTCTCAGCGATTTCGTCACGCTGCTTCCCGGGCGACCTCGACGGTCAAGTGCGACACCGCTGGAAATCCGCTCAGCTTGTCGCGGTAGAATTTGGCTTCGTGCGCCGTGTTCGTCGACACGCAGACGATGGCTCCAAGATGCCCAGGCCCCAGCCGCCAAAGGTGCAGGTCGGCTACTGAATCGCCGCATGCTTCGATCGTGCTTCTCATTCGCTCGGCAAGACGCCCGTCTGGGTTCATGTCCATCAGGATGGCCCCTGTGTCTCGGATCAGTCCGTATGACCAACTGGCGATCACGCAGGCTCCCACGAGGCCCGCGACGGGATCCATCCATACCCAGCCGAACAGCCGCGCCAGCACCAGGCCGACGATGACCAAAACGGATACGGCGGCGTCAGCTACGACGTGGATGACGGCAGCTCGCATGTTGTTGTCGCGATCATGAGCAGCGTGACCATGGTCGTCTTCTTCGAACGCAACCGTGTGGTCGTCGTCACCGATGCGAAGATGGGCAACGAACGCATGCGGCTCGGGGATCTCGTCAAGGCTCTCCAAAAAGCCGCCCCGATCAGCAAAGGCGAAGGTTTGCCGCAGACCGTCCGGGCGCACCGTTTCGACGGTGATGCGATCGGTCTCGAAGGCGCTGCCTCGGTCCCAAGCGAGCCGGAATCGGGGCGGCACGCCGTCCTCGAATACACTCAGCACGACCGGTCCTGTCGCGGTCTCGATCCGCCGGGTCTCATCCTCATGGGAGCCGTGGCCGTGGCCGTGACCATGGTGATGATGGCCCCTGCTGCTCAGGAGCCAGGCACTCGCGATGTTGACGCAAAGCCCCAGGGCCGCGATGGGGATCGCTTGGCCGAAATGGATCGCCACCGGGTGCAGCAAGCGCACAACGGCCTCGTACCCGATCAGGAGCGCGATCATCGCCAGCACGATGGCGCTGGTGAACCCCGCCAGGTCGCCCAATTTCCCTGTCCCGAAGCTGAACCGCGGATCCTCGGCGTGCTTGCGCGAATAGGTGTAGGCCAGCGCCGCCAGTAGTAACGCGCCCGCATGGGTCGACATATGCAGCCCGTCGGCGACGAGGGCGATGGAGCCAAAGAAAAGGCCGCCGATGATTTCGGCGATCATCATCGCGCCGCAGAGCCAGATCACCGCCCAGGTCCGGCGCTCGCTGGTCTCATGCGCTTCACCAAGGAAGATGTGGCTGTGAACGGGGGTAGCTGGGGAAATCGCGGCGCTCGCCATTTGCTGGGTGCTCACTTGAGATAGGTCCGGACGACTGCCATCAGCTCGTCGGCGGCTTCGACATTGAGCGCGCCAGGATGTTTTTCCGGGTCGACCAGATGGGTCCGGATGTGATCCTCGACCACCTCGGACATTAGCCCGGCCATGGCGCCGCGGACGCCCGCGATCTGATGCATGACCTTTTCGCAGCCAGCTTCCGTCTCAAGCGCCCGCTCGATGGCCTCGACCTGGCCGCGAATGCGCCTGACCCGATCAAGCAGCCTCTGCTTATCCCTCACTGTGTGCATGAGTGGGAAGTAGGATAGGGGGATACCCTATGTCAATCGCTCTCGTGAGGGGGAGCGATCCGCTGGCGCGTATCCAGTTCAGGGACCACATCAACCTGAGGGAAAAGCCCCATGATCAACCGCAAGACCTTTTCGACCGGCCTGGCCCTCGGCGCTGCCGCGCTGCTATCCGCTACCCAAGCCTCCGCCCACGCATCGTTGGTAAGGTCAGACCCTGCGGCGAACGCGACCGTGGCAGCCCCGAAGGCGATCACCCTGACCTTCGATGAAGAGGTCACGCCGGCCTTCACCGGTTTCGATGTGATGATGGGCGGCAGCATGAAGCTGCCGGTCAAGACCACTGTCTCCAAGGACAAGAAGACCATCACTGGGGTCTTCAGCGGTCCGGTGATGGCTGGCGCCTACAAGATTTCCTGGCACGCGGCCGCGGCCGACGACGGACACAAATCGACCGGCGTGCTGGCCTTCACGGTAAAGTAGCCGGGTGTTCGACCTTGCGGTCATCATCCTCAGGTGGGTCCAGATGACAGGAGCGATGATCCTCTTCGGATCATCGCTCTTCTTCCTCTACGCCCTTCCAAAGAACGGTCCGGCCTCTGCCCTTGAGCACCGTTGGGCCCGTCCGCTGCTGCTCAAGAGCGCTGCGGCGATTTTCGTGGCCTGCGTCGCTAGCTTCCTGGCTCAAACCATAGTCCTCGCAGGCTCCCTGCAGGACGGGCTTCAACTCGATGCGCTGAGCGCGGCGCTCACCGGCATGAGTTTCGGCAAATCCAGCCTCGTGCGGGCGATCACCGCCGGCCTGTTCATCGGCGCTTTTGCGCTCGCGGGGCCTGGTCGGCGCGGGTGGTGGATCGCCACCCTGGCCGGCGGGGTCATTTGCGTGAGCTTCGCGTGGATGGGTCATGGCGCGGCGACCAAGGGGGCCGCGGGTCTGGTTCACGTCTCCAGCGATATCCTGCACACCTTTGCCGCCAGCGTCTGGATCGGCGCGCTTGTGGTCTTCCTGATCCTTTTGGCGTCCGACGGCCGAGACGCCGACTTGGGCCGGAGAATAGCATTGCATGAGGCGCTGCACGGGTTTTCTGGCGTTGGCTCGGGCCTCGTGGCGGTGCTGGTGGCGACGGGCCTGATCAACAGCTGGTTCATGGTCGGCCTGGCTGGCCTTCCTCGGATGTGGACCACGACCTATGGCCAGCTCCTCACCGTCAAACTCGTGCTTTTTGGCGTGATGGTCGCCCTGGCGGTCGCCAATCGCTTCCATCTTACGCCGCGTCTTGGTGCGGCTCTCCCCGAGCACATCCCGGCGACAGGTGCTGTCGCCGCCCTCCGCGGGAGCCTGATTTGGGAAACCGGAATTTCCGTCGTCGTGCTCGGCCTCGTCGCCTGGTTCGGGATGTTAGCGCCCCCGTCGGTGTTCTGACTGCGGACCGGGGCGACAGCCCCGACGGCTAAAACCAGGCGCGGATGCCGGCGAGGAAGGTCGCGCCCCCGATGTCTTCACCCCGCGCCCGGGCATAGTCGGCGGTCTTGCCGACCTTGCGGTCCCAGGAGACGCCAATGTAAGGCGCAAATTCACGCTTGATCTCGTAGCGCAGGCGGAGGCCGAGCTCAGCGTTTGAAAGGCCGGATCCCGTGCGGGTGTCGGCCGTGTCCTGCGCCGCGAAGTTCAGTTCCGCGCGCGGCTGCAGGATCCATCTCTGGGTGAGGCGCAGATCATAGGTGCTTTCCAGCCGGCCCAGCAATTCGCCATTGGTCGACAGAAACAGAGCGCCCGAAATATCGAACCAATAGGGCGCGAGGCCTTGGAAACCCACGGTCGCATAGGTGCGTGCATGAGGGGCGAAGTCCTGCCGGACGCCGGCCTGCAGATCGAAATACGGACTGATCGCGTGTGAATAGAGCGCCTGCGCCTCGGCGGCGCCGAGCCCGTTTCGCCGGCTGCCATCGCCTTCGCTCTTGACGACAAATCGGTTGATGTCGCCGCCGATCCAGCCCTCGCCATCCCAACGGTATCCGCCGCCGCCGGGCGCCGATTGGTATTCCGCCAGGTTGGCCATCACCATGGAGACCGTGGACCCGCCGTGCTCCTCGCGCAGCTGCTTGCGGGCGGAGGCCATGGCGGCGGGGTCGTAGAAGCGGTCTGCGGCATGGTCCCGGGCTGGCGGCGGCGGTGGGCCGCGGGGAATTTCAGGCTCAGCGACCTCGGCCGTCCCCTCCCCGGCGCCCGATCCAGCCGCCGGCATCGCCATGCCCTTCATTCCGGGCATGTTCGCCGTGGCGTCCGGCGCCGCCTGTGCCGCCGGCATCGCCATCCCCGCCATGGCGCCGGAGGGAGCCATCTTCATCCCGGGCATGGCCTCCGTCGGGGCCACCGGCGCGGGCGCCGCGGTCCTATGCCTGGGCGTTTTTAGGTGAGCTTTGGCCGCAGGCTCAGCGGGTGCTTTTGCGGCGGGCTTCGGCATGGTCATCCCGGGCATGTAGGGATCCATGGGCTGGGCAAGGGCCGGAAACGCGACCATGACCAGGCCAAGGCCCAGCAAGGCGAGCCGGTTCATGCGGCGGCTCCCGCGAGCGGCCGGACACTGAACACCTGAAACATGCCTCCGTGCATGTGGTAGAGCATGTGGCAGTGGAACGCCCAGTCGCCGGGCGTGGCGGTGAAGTCGAAGGCCACCTTGCCGCCTGGCAGGACGTTCACCGTGTGCTTCCGGGGATGGAAGCCTTTAGGCCCGTGGACCAGTTCGAAGAAGTGGCCGTGCAGGTGGATCGGGTGGGTCATCATGGTGTCGTTGATGAGGTTGACCCGTACCCGTTCGCCCTTCTCGAAGGTGTAGGGCTTGGTCGTGTCGCTGAACTTCTCGCCGTCAAAGCCCCAGATGAAGCGCTCCATGTTGCCGGTCAGATGGATATCCATCATGCGGGTGGGGGTGCGCGGATCCGGGTTCGGCTCCAGCGCGACAAGGTCCGTGTAAACCAGCACCCGGTGGCCGACGCTTTCCAGCCCCTGTCCAGGTTCGCCCGTGCGATCCATGGGCATCGGTGCGATGGTCTGCACGCCCGGCCCCATCTTGACACCAGGCGCGTTCTGGCCGTCGCGCATCGACATCTTCATGCCGCCCATATCGCCCATGGCGTCGGAGCCGCGGGGCTTGGGCCTGGCCGTGCCCGGACCGGTCGAGGCCATTCCAGCCATGCCCGCCATGGCCCCATGCCCCATCGCGGCTTGATCCATGCCGGGCATGGCGCCGGGTTGGTCGCTGGCGCCCGGCTTCGCGCCGCCCATGT